>DZCM01000100.1 GCA_022730295.1 Rhodanobacter sp.
CAACCCATACCCGCAATCTCACCGGTTCCCATTCGTCGTCCGGGTCGTCGATGCCGATGATTTCGGCGTGCAGCGCATGCGCGCGGTCGGCCAGCGACGCGGCAGCGGCGTTGTCGAGGCGGGGCAGGTAGCCGAGTTTGTGCTCGCGCCAGAAGACTTCGATGGCGCGGGCGTCGTGGGGATTTTGCGGTTGCCATTGCAGTCGCAGCGCGTCGCCGCTGCGCAGCCGCGGCAACAGCCGGAGACAGTCGTAGTGGTGGCTGCCGGCGATGCGACAATCCTGAAGGTGCAAATGGGCGGACCCTGCGCGAGCGGGCCGCGCAGGGCTGGATGCGGTGAGCGCGCCGCCGGCGGCGGCAACCAGCGTGCCGAGGAATCGGCGCCTCGGCTGCAAAGCGGGTTCGGCGGCAACGATCTTGCCGGGCCGGGGACCTTTCGATTGCGTTTCCATCGCTACCCCCTGACTGATGGACCCTACACCGCGACTGCGGTGCGGGCAACCGCAAGGTAAGCACGGGCCTGTCGCAGGGGATGAGACGGTCTGTGTTGCGGCCGCGGATGTCCGGGCCCGATGAAGCTGGATTCCAGGTTGCTGCGCCATGAAACCGGCGCAGCCGCCGGAATGACGGTTTCTTCATGCGCAGACGCGGCGCGCGGCGGCGGCGAAACGGCACGACCGGCGCGGCGCCCGGAACGACGATTGCTTCCGGAAATCCGGAACCGGAAGTCGCCACGGGTTGACGATCAACGCCGTTCGGACTCCGCTTGCACGGATGCGGCAAGCAGGATCGATGCTGCGGTGGTGCGCGATCAGCGCGACGACACGTACTTCTCGCGCCGGATGTGTTTGATGGGCAGGCCGAGTTCCTTCAAGGCGGTGAAGGTGGCATCGACCATGTCGGGGTTGCCGCACAGGTAGGCGATGTCGTGCTCGGCATCGGGCGCGATTTCGGCCAGGGCATCCTGCACATGGCCCAGCCGATCATGCGCACGCGGGGTTGCGCGCGCGCCGCGCGAGAAGCACGGGTGGAACACGAAGCCGGGATGGGCCTTCGCGAAGGCTTCGAATTCTTCCCCGTACAACAATTCGGTTTCGGTGCGGGCGCCGTACAGCAGCACGAAGCGGCGAGCTTTTTCGGCGATCAGCTTTTCGATGTGCGGGAGCATTGCGCGGTACGGCGCGACGCCGGTGCCGGTCGCAATCAGCAGGTAACGCTGGTTGGCGTCGTCGTCCATCAGGCAGAAGCGTCCGAATGGTCCGCTGGCGTCGACTGCTTCGCCTGCCTGCAATTTCTCGAACAATTTGGTGGCGGCGCCGCCGTCGACGTAGGACACCGCCAGCTCCAGTTTTTGCGCCTTGCCCGAGCCGTCCACCGGGGTGCCGACCGAATAGCTGCGCTTGGTCGGCTTGCCGTCGTCGTAATGGAAATGCACCTGGATGAACTGGCCGGGCACGAACGCGAACGGCGCACCGTCGGCACGTTCGAAGGCAAGGTGCCGCACCGTGGGCGCGAGCATGTAGCTTTCAACCAGTTTGACCTGGAAATGTTCGATCATCGGCGTTGGCCGGGGCGGGGTGTCGTCCGGCACTTTGGCAATACAAAGAGCCTTTTATAATAACTGGCTGCGGCAACGTTTGCCGTGTAAAGGCTCCCCGAATGACCCACGCCATGTCAGCCGGTGATGCGCCGGCGCTCGCCGTTGAAAACCTGCGCAAGACTTACGCCAGCGGCGTCGAGGCGCTCAAGGGCGTGTCCTTGACGGTGCAGCAGGGTGATTTCTTCGCGCTGCTGGGGCCGAACGGCGCCGGCAAGTCCACCCTCATCGGGATTCTCTCGTCGCTGGTCAACCCGACTTCGGGTGACGCGCGCGTGTTCGGCATTTCCATCCACGCCGATCGTGGCGGGGTGATGCACCAGATCGGCCTGGTGCCGCAGGAAGTCAACTTCAACCAGTTCGAGACGCCGTTCGAAATCTGCGTGAATGTGGCCGGCTTCTACGGCATCCCGCGCGCGATTGCGAAAGTGCGCGCCGAGAAATACTTGAACGAACTGCGTCTGTGGGACAAGGCGTTCCGGCAGACGCGGACGATGTCGGGTGGCATGAAGCGGCGCCTGATGATCGCGCGCGCGATGATGAACGAGCCGCGCCTGCTGATCCTCGACGAACCGACTGCGGGCGTCGATATCGAGATCCGGCGCTCGATGTGGCAGTTCGTCACTGGCATCAATCGCGCCGGCACCACGGTGATCCTTACCACGCATTACCTCGAGGAAGCCGAGCAGCTGTGCCGCAACATCGCGATCATCGATCACGGCCAGATCATCGAGGACACCTCGATGCGGCGGCTGCTGGCGAAACTCGACGTGCAGTCGTTCGTGCTGGATGTGACAGGGCTTGATGGCGCGTTGCCGGACCTGGCGGGGGTCACCCTGACGCGCATCGACGGGCAAACGCTGGAAGTTGAGCTCCCGAACAGCCACGACATGAATTCGCTGTTCGCGGCGCTCACCGAACACGGCATCACGGTGACCTCGATGCGCAACAAGACCAACCGGTTGGAAGAGTTGTTCGTGCGGCTGGTCGAGCGCGAAAACGGCGGCAAGGTGGCAGCGTGAACGACTTGAAGATCGCGACCGATACGCAAGCATCCGCGACCACGCACATGCCGCCGCGCATGCGCGCCAACCTGGTGGCGCTCTACACCATCACCCGGCGCGAAGTGCGCCGGGTGCTGCGCATCTGGACCCAGACCCTGGTGCCGCCGGCGATCACGATGACGCTGTATTTCGTGATCTTCGGCAAGATCATCGGCAGCCGGGTCGGGCCGATGCACGGTTTCAGCTACATGCAGTACATCGTGCCGGGCCTGGTGATGATGAGCATCATCAACAACTGCTACGCCAACATTACCTCGAGTTTCTTCGGCACCAAGTTCGGCCGCTACGTTGAGGAAATGCTGGCCTCGCCGATGCCGAGCTGGGTGGTGTTGTCAGGTTACGTAGCCGGTGCGGTGCTGCGCGGCCTGCTGATCGGCGTGATCGTGCTCGGGATCGCACTGTTCTTTACGTCCTTGCACGTCGCGCATCCACTGATCGCGGTGACCACCGGGCTGCTCGGTGCGGTGATCTTCTCGCTGGCCGGTTTCATCAACGCGATGTTCGCCAAGCGTTTCGACGATATCGCGATCGTGCCGACCTTCGTGCTGGCGCCGCTCACCTACCTTGGCGGCGTGTTCTACTCAGTCAACCTGCTGGGTTCGCCGTGGCGCGAAGCTTCCCTGGCCAACCCGATCCTGTACATGGTCAATGCGTTCCGCTTCGGCATCCTCGGTGTCAGTGACGTACCGGTGTGGATTGCCTACGTGGTGATGCTGGCTTTCGTATTCGCGCTGGGCGCGTTCGCGCTTTGGTTGCTCAATCGCGGCGTGGGCTTGCGCTCGTAGCGGGCTCGGAAGCCATCCCCCTCGATCCCCCTTCCTGTGGAAGGGGGAAGGCAAGCCACCCCCTTCGGCACGAAGGGGGTGGCGCCGCAGGCGCGGGGGGATGACAGGCGCGTAAGATGCACGTATGCGCCGGACGAATGCCGCGTGGGTGTTGGGCTTGGGTGCGCTGCTGGTGACAGGCGTGCCGATCGCCGCGCACGCGCAGGTGTATCGCTGCACGACGGCGAACGGCAGCGTGGCGTTCCAGGACAAACCCTGCGCGAGCGGGCAGCAGCAGAAGGTGATGGATGTTCCCGGAAAATCGCCGCCGGGTTACGTGCCGCCGCCGGTGGCGACCGCGTTGCCGGAGCCCATCGCCAGCGCGTTTCCGGCGCCGGTCTACGTTCCGCCGCCCGCGCCATTGCCGGTGATGTACGCCTGCGTCGGCGCGGTGAACGGCAAGCACTATCTCGCACGGCTGCCGCCGGCGCCGTACCTCGCGCCACTCGGTGTGATGGGCTATCCGCCGCAGAGTTTGTCGCATGCTTACGGTCCGCACGGTGGCGCCGGTGCTTCCGCGCCGGAGTTGTCGAAAACGCGCATCGGCGGGCCGCGCATCGCCACCGGCATGACCGAGGTCGAGGACTATTGCCTGCCGGCGACGCAGGCCGAGGTCTGCGCGTACGTGCAAAAACAGTACGACGAAAACGAGCATGCCTTGCATCTGGCCATGCGCAGCGAGCAGCCGCCGCTGGCACGGCGTGCGCACGAACTTGAGGACCAGCTGCGCAATTGCCGCTGAAGGCCGGCTGCTGAATGGCAGGAACCCGGAAGGGCCGGCCGGGTTGCAGGAACGACGCGGGCTCGCGACCGGCCGCGCCTTGCGGCGCTCCTGCGGATGCTTACGCGGTGAGCGTGAGCGTTGGCGCCGGTGCGTGGCGGCGTTCGTGCGCGAGCAGCCAACGTTTGGTCGGCAAGCCGCCGCCGTAACCCACGAGATCGCCGTGGCTGCCGATCACCCGATGGCAGGGCACGATGATCGCCAGCGGGTTGGCGCCGTTGGCGGCGCCGACTGCACGCACCGCGCGCGGCCGGCGGATGCGCCGCGCGATCTCCGCATAGCTCGTGGTTTCACCGTAGGGTATCGTCAGCAGCGCACCCCACACTTCCAACTGGAACGGCGTGCCGGATGGACGCAGCGGCACGTCGAACTGCTGGCGTGTGCCGGCAAAATATTCGTCGAGCTCGCGCGCCGCCGCGTGCAGTTTCGATTTGCTGGCTTTGGCGTCCTCCGGCGCATCGGGCGCAACGCCGTGCCGCGGCAAGCCGATTTCGACCAAAGCCGCGCCATCGCCAAGCAGCAGCAGCGGGCCGATCGGGGTGTCGAGGTGATCGTAGTAAAGCATCCCGTTGCTCAAAAGCCGTACTGCAGGAAACCGCCATCCACCGCGAGGATCTGGCCGGTGATGTAGCTCGACGCAGGCAGGCACAGGAACGCCACCGCGGCGGCGACTTCCTCGGGTTCGCCGATGCGTGCCATCGGCGTACGCAGCAGCACTTCGTCGAGGTATTCGGGATCGGACAGCGCCTCGTCGGTGCGCCGGGTGCGGATGTACCACGGTGCCACCGCGTTCACGCGGATGCCATCGTCGCCCCATTCGCAGGCGAGGTTGCGGGTCATCTGGTGCAGCGCGGCCTTGCTCATGCCGTAGGGCACGCCGGTGCGCACGTGGGTGGCGCCGGACACCGAGCCGACATTCACGATCGCCGCGTTGCCGTGCTGCGCAAGGCGCGGGTAGGCAAGCCGGCACAGATCGAATGCGGCCACGCTGTTGAGACGCAGCACTTCTTCCAGATCCGGCGGTTCGATCTCCAGCGTCGGGCGTTTGATGTTGCCGCCGGCGTTGTTGATGAGCAGCGACAGCGGCACGTCGAGATCGGCCAGCCAGTCAAAGATCGCGAGGCGATCCTCGACGTCGCCGACATCGGCCGCGAACACGCGCGGATCACTCTCGGGAAAATCTTCGCGGAGTTCTTCGGTCGCCTGTTGCAAAGCGGTTTCGTCGCGCGCCACCAGCAGCGGTTGTGCGCCGAGCCCGGCCAGTTCGCGCGCGCAGGCGAGGCCGATGCCGCGGCTGGCGCCGGTGATGAGGCAGGTCTGGCCATCGAGCCGCCAGCGGCCGGGGGATGCGTTCACGCGCGCGCTCCGTTGGGCGTTGCGGGAAGCTTAACCCAGCTTGCGCCGCGCTGCCGATCGCGCGAGACTGCGGTGCATGAAACGACTGATTGCCGCACTGCTCGTGACCGCGTTGCTCGCCGCGTGTTCTTCGCACACCGAGGTGACGACCGCAAGTTCCGCCACGCCCGCGCCCGCCACCACCAACACGCTGGCTGGTACACCGATGGCGGCTTACGGCACCGACCTGAACAAGGCCAAGAACGTCCAGAACGTCATCGACCAGTCGGCCCGGAAGCAGGACGCGGCGATCGAAGCCGCCACCGGGTCCAGCAGCGGCGGCCCATGAGCGCCGGTTTTCCTTCCCTCGTTCACGGGGGAAGGTGGCGCGCAGCGCCGGATGGGGGGATCAATACTGCGTTCTCCCCCACCCACTCGCGCTGCGCGCGAGTCGCCCTCCCCCGCAAGCGGGGGAGGGCGTTACGTCAGAACCTGACTTCGGCATTCACGCCGAGCAGGCCCGTCGAGAGGTTGATGTCGTCCTTCTTGGCGCGGTAGTAGTTGTAGCCGAGGCCAACGCCGAAGTTGCGGCTGACGTCGTAGCCGATTCCGACGCCGCCGTAGTAGCCATCGGAACTGCGATGGATGCTGATGGGTGTGATGTCGCGGGTCATCCCGTCGCCGTTCCATGCGTACACACCGGTGCGCGCCGACACGTACCAGTTCTGCGCGAAGCTGTACTTCGCGCTGGCGCCGACCGTCCAGCCGTGCAAAGACGCCTTGCCGGGCGCGACCACCGGTTGCGAGTTGAACACGTTCTTCAAGGTCACGTTGCCGAGGTCGTTGTAGCCGACTTCCGG
>DZCM01000101.1 GCA_022730295.1 Rhodanobacter sp.
CGCACCCAGATCACCCGCCACGATTGCGTGGAAGGCTGGAGCGTGATCGGCAAGTGGACCGGCGTGCAGTTGTCGCACGTATTGCAAAAGGCGCAGCCGGCGAAGGCCGCGCGCTACGTGGTGTTCCGCTGTTACGACACGATGGACGATGGCACCGAGTATTACGAATCACTGGGCTTCGACGATGCCTACCATCCGCAAACGATTCTCGCGTGGGCGCTGAACGGCAAGACCCTGCCGGTCCCGAATGGCGCGCCGCTGCGCCTGCAGGTGCCGCGCCAACTCGGCTACAAGATGGCGAAATACCTGCGCCGCATCGATCTGGTCGCGTCGTTCAGGGACATCGAAGGCGGCCGCGGCGGCTACTGGGAAGACCAGGGCTATCAGTGGTACGCGGGTATCTGAGCACACACTCGCCACCGCATCCGTGGACGGATGCGCAGCCAGGGCCTCGCCGATGACGTAGCTCGCGCCCCGCAAGCGCTGGTGCAGTGAGGTGAGCGCGAGCATCAACGTTCGTGCAGCAGCCGTCGGCCGATTTCCTCGACCGAGCGCACCCCGCACAGCACCATCGTCAGGTCGAGTTCGCGCCGGATCAGTTCCAGCGCCGTGCTGACACCGGCTGCGCCCAGGGCGCCAAGCCCGTATACGAACGCGCGCCCCGACATGACGCCACGCGCACCCAGTGCGATGGCCTTCAACACGTCCTGTCCGGAACGCACGCCGCCGTCCAGCCACACTTCGCACTCACGGCCGATCCGCTGCGCAATCTCCGGCAACACCGAAATGGACGACGGGGCGCCGTCCAGCTGGCGTCCGCCGTGGTTGGAGACCACGACTGCATCCGCGCCGCAATCGACCGCACGGCGCGCATCGTCGGGATCGAGCACGCCCTTCATCACCAGCTTGCCGCCCCAGCGGCGCTTGATCCATTCGACATCGTTCCAGTTGAGACCGCGATCGAACTGCTCGGCCGTCCACGCGGCCAGCGAGGACATGTCGCTGACGCCCTCGACGTGGCCCACGATGTTTCCGAACCGGTGGCGGCGGGTGCGCGCCATGCCCCAGCACCAACGCGGATGCGCGGCAAGCTTGATGAGATTGCGCAGCGTCGGTTTGGGCGGCACCGACAAACCATTCTTGATGTCGCGATGCCGCTGGCCCATCACCTGCAAATCGAGCGTCAACACCAGCGCCGAACAGCCCGCCGCCTTGGCGCGGTCGATCAGGCGCTCGATGAAGGCGTGGTCGCGCAGCACGTACAACTGGAACCAGAACGGGCGCTGCACGTGCGCGGCGACATCCTCGATCGAACACACGCTCATGGTCGAGAGCGTGAACGGCACGCCGAAATCCAGCGCCGCCTGCGCCGCCAACATCTCGCCATCGGCGTGTTGCATTCCGAGCAAGCCGACCGGCGCCAGCGCGACCGGCAGCGACACCTTTTCACCCAGCATGGTCGTGGTGGTGGTACCGCCCCCGACGCCCATCGCCACGCGCTGGTGCAACTGGATGCGCGCGAAGTCTTCGAGATTGCGGCGCAACGTGGACTCGGTCCACGACCCCGACTCGCAATAATCCACGAACATTCGCGGCACGCGCTTGCGGTACAGCCTGTGCAGGTCTTCGATGCAGGTGATGGGTGGCATCATGCGCGTCCGCGAAAACTCCTGTCATCGTAGGTTCGCGGGCACCGGCGCACAATGCACCCGCGACCAGCGTATGCTTCCGCCGGCGGCGCTCACCGCCACGTCCGGAGGGTGAACCCATGCGGCGAAGCATTGTGTGGACAGTGGGCCTGGTGTTCCTCCGCGCATGCGCGTCCGCGCATGCGCATGCGCCCGCCACGACCGTGAATCTCTGGCCCAGCGTCGCGCCCGGCTCCGAACAATGGACATGGAAGGAGCAGGACTTCAAGCACGTGGTCGTGGGCGGCCACGACCTCGGCACGATCATCGAAGACGTGGTCACGCCGACCCTGACCGCGTACCTGCCGGAGCATCCGCAAGCGCTCCACGCCGGCGTCATCATCGCACCCGGCGGCGCCTGCGTCGGCCTGTCGATGCAGGCACCAGAACAACTGGCCGCTTGGCTGCAAAAGCGAGGCATCGCGGCGTTCATACTCAAGTACCGCATTCCGCAAAAGACCTACGAAGGACCGCCGCCGGCGAATCTCAACGAAGACGTCGCGTGCCAGTGGGGCATCGCCGATGCCGTGCAGTCGCTGCGCGTCGTGCGCCAACACGCGGCGCAGTGGCAGATCGACCCGCACCGCATCGGCTTCGTCGGATTCTCGGCAGGTGCGATGCTGGCCAGCGAAGCATTGACGCAACGCGACGCTGCGCTGCGCCCGGACTTCGCCGGACTGATCTACGGCGCGCCGATGGCTTCGATGCCGGCGATTCCGATCACGCTGCCGGCGAACTTCAAACTTGCCGGCCCGCCGCTACCGCCGGTATTCATGGCCTGGGCCCAGGACGACAGCACCGCAGGCTATGCAATGCGCCGGTTCTACCGATTGCTGGTGGACGAAGGCTACACCCCCGAAGCGCACATCTACCATGCGGGCGGCCACGGCTTCGCACCGAAAACGCAAGGCACCACGAGCGACCACTGGAAGCAGGAACTTTACTGGTGGATCGAGGCCGAAGGATTCGCCGAACCGTCGCGCTGACGCGCCAGCCAATAGGGATCAGGAACATTGGGATCGGGCCGTTCGGCCCAGCGCTTGTAGGTCCACTGGTATTGCGGAAACGCCAGTTCCACGCACCGCTCGACCCCACGGTTGAGCGCTGCGCAGGCGACATCCAGATTGGCATCGGCGATAGCCTCCGGCGCCGGCAGGATGCGAATGCGAAAGCCTGCGCCGCGTGGCAGGCGTTCGGCGAACGCGAACAGCACGGTGGCGCCGGTGCGCTGCGCGAGCCGCGGCAACAGCACCATGGTGTTGGCGTCGAGTCCAAAAAATGGCGCGAAACGGCCATCACCACGCTTGGGCTGCTGGTCGGGCAGGATGCCGGCCACGCCGCCTGCGGCGAGACGTTTGAACAAGGTGCGCACGCCGGCACCCTCGGCGCGCACCTGCTCGGGTTCCAGATCGCCACGCGCCCGCACCAGCAGCGCTTCCCACGCCGGGTTGCGCGGCGGCGCGTACAGGATCGCAATCGGCGTGCGCGCGCACAGCCAGTAGTTCAGCAATTCCCAGCAACCGTGGTGCGGCGCGGCGACGAGCACACCCTTGCCCGATTGCAGCGCGGCGTCGAACAGATCTTGGCCTTCCACGGCGCGCACCAGTTGCAGCGCGCGCCGCGCGCCGCGCCCCCACACCGCCGCCATTTCAGTCGCGGCACGGCCGGTTTCGACCAGGCAGGCTCGGGCCAGGCGCGCGCGCGCCGGCGCATCGAGATCTGGCCGCACGATCCGCATGTTCACCTCGGCGTGCATGCGTTCACGGCCGCGCCTGCGCCACCACAGCAGCTGCCCGACCGCTGCCCCCAGGGCATGCAACATGCGCAGCGGCAGCATGCCGAGCGCGCGCAACAGCCACCAGGTCAGGCGCACGTACCAGCGCATCAGCTCGGGACTCCAGCCGCGGCGTACGCATCCTCGGTCATGCCGCTGCCGTCGCGCGCCTTGAAGCGCTTGTAGGTCCACTGATACTGCGTGAAGGCATCGCGCACACATTGTTCGACCGCCGCGTTCAATGCGATGCACGCCACCAGTGGGTCCGAATCGGTGATCGCAGCGGGCGCCTGACGCACGTGCACGCGAAAGCCTGCCGCGCATGACAGGCGCTCGACGAACAACACCAACACCATGGCACCGGTGCGCTGCGCGAGCCGCGGCAACAAGGTCATGGTCGCGGCTGGCACGCCGAAGAACGGTGCCACCACGCTGCCCGCACGCGGCACATGGTCAGGCATGATCGACACCACCCCCCCAGCACGCAGATGCCGGAGCACCCGCCGCACGCCGGAGTCGTCGATCGGAAACTGGGTGCTGGCGCCAGCCTGGCGCAGGCGCCGCAACAACGCTTCTGCCTGCGGATGGGGCGGCGCCGTGTAGAACGTCGCGAACGGTGTGCGGGCGCCGAGCCAGTAGTTGGCGACTTCCCAGGCACCGAGGTGCGGCGCACACAGGATCACCCCGCGGCCACAGGCGATGGCCTCGTCGCACAACTCCTGCCCGCGCACTTCACGCACCAGCGCCAGCGTGCGGCGCGGGTTGCTCCAGATGCCGACGAGTTCGGCCAGCGCGATGCCGGTTTCGCGTATGCAGGCGCGCGCCAGCTTGCGCCGCGCTGCAGCGTCGAGCTCGCGGCACACCAGCGCAAGGTTGGCCTCGACGATCCGGCGCTTGCGGTTGTTCGTCACCCAGAACCCCCATCCCAGCAAGGCGCCTGCCGCGTGATGCAGGCGCAATGGCAGACGTGCGGCGAGCCACAGAAGCCCGTAGGCAATTCGGGTGTACCAATGCATGGCCAAAGTGTAGCGAGCATCGCCGGGAAGCTGGTGCCCGCGACCCGCCGCTGCCGGTCCGGATTCGCTGCCGGCGAATTTGTCGTTATGCTGCTCCCGCCCTACGCCAGTTGCCGCGCATGATCGCCCTTTTGCAACGCGTCACCGAAGCTGCCGTCACCGTGGAAGGCGAAATTGCCGGCGCGATCGATGCCGGCCTCATGGTGCTGGTCGCGGTCGAACCCGGTGACGGCGAGCCGCAGGCGCGGCGAATTTGCGAACGCCTGCTTGGTTACCGGGTTTTTCCAGACGCCAGCGATAAAATGAATCTATCGCTCGCCGATACCGGTGGTGGCCTGCTGCTGGTGCCACAGTTCACGTTGGCCGCCGACACGGCCAAGGGCATGCGCCCCAGTTTCACCACGGCCGCGCCGCCCGCGTCAGGCAAACAATGGTTCGAGCGGCTGGTGGAATTGGCGCGTGCCGCCCACCCACGGGTTGCAACCGGCCAGTTCGGCGCCCATATGCAAGTGCGGCTGGTGAACGATGGGCCGGTGACGTTCTTGTTGCGTTCGTCCGTGAACGCTGCATAACGATGCACCCCGCACCGTGATGGCGCCGAGCTTCGGCCAGCGCCACCACGGCCATCCGTGGCCTGACGTTCCACAACAGCCGCTGCGAGCAAGCAGCGCGAGCGGTTCCGGTCGCGGATTGGATCGTTTCTTGCATGCTGGCTCCGGCCTAGCTGCTTGTCCCATCACGCTTTTCCGGCCTTGTGCTCTGGCCGGAATGGCTCCATTTTGCTATACTGAACGGTCTTGTCGGTCGCGGTGCCCCATGGAAAACCTCCCCTCGCAGCAATCCGAAATCAAGCAGTTGATCACCAAGGGCCGTGAGCAGGGTTACCTGACTTACGCCGAGGTCAACGATCACCTCCCCGACGACATCGTCGATCCGGAGCAGATCGAAGACATCATCGGGATGATCAATGGCATGGGCATCGAGGTGCATGAAATTGCACCCGATACCGACACCATCAGCGCCGAAGGTGTCAGCAGCGACGATGATGAAACCGCCACCGAGGAAGCCGTGGCGCTGCTCTCGGCGGTCGACGCCGAAGTGGGCCGCACGACCGACCCGGTGCGCATGTACATGCGCGAGATGGGCACGGTTGAACTGCTGACCCGCGAAGGCGAAATCGCCATCGCCAAGCGCATCGAGGAAGGCCTGACGCAAGTCCAGACCGCGCTTTCAAGCTTCCCGTGGGCGGTCGGCCTGCTGCTGGAGGAGTACGACCTGCACCTCGACGGCAAGCGCCGCATGAGCGAGATCCTGGCCGGTTTCGCTGACCTCGAAATCCCCGCCGAGGAATTTGGTACGACACCACCCGCAGCCGACGCCGGATCCGGCGACGTCGACAGTGATGTCGATGGCGACGACGACGATGATTCCACCAGCAGTGAGGACGACGCCGGCCCCAGCGGTCCCGACCCGGTCGAGGTCGCGCGCCGCATGGACGTGCTGCGCGAGTTGTATGGCAAGTTCCAGCACTCCGCCGACAAGCACGGCGTCGGCGACAAGAAAGCCCAGAAACTGCGCGAGAAGATGGGCGAGGAATTTTTGAAGCTCAAGCTGCCATCCGCGCTGATCGACGGTTTCGTGCGCAAGCTGCGCGAAGTGGTGACGGCGATCCGCCGCCACGAGCACGTGATCATGGATGTGTGCACCCGCCAGTGCCACATGCCACGCAAGGAATTCATCGAACTGTTCCCATCCAACGAGACCAATCTCGAATGGGCCACGGAACTCGGGCGCAAGCGCCAGAAGTGGGTGCCGGCGATCAAGACCCACCACGACGACATCGTGCTCGAACAACAGAAGCTCTGCGAAATCGAGCGCGCGCTGTACCTGCCGCTCACCGACATCAAGGAAATCAATCGCGCAATGTCGATCGGCGAGGCCAAGGCCCGCCGCGCCAAGAAGGAAATGGTCGAGGCCA
>DZCM01000102.1 GCA_022730295.1 Rhodanobacter sp.
CCCCGGGAAAGCCACAGCATCGCGACGCGCTTCAGGGTCTTGGTTCGGCCGCGAGCGTGATGTTGGGTGCGCGGCCGGCTTCCGCCGCGGCGACGCGCTCGGCCAGCGTCGCGGCCGGGATGGGGCGGCTGAACAAATAACCCTGGAATACATGGCAGCCCATCTGTGCCAACGCAGCGCGCTGGTCTTCGCGCTCCACGCCTTCGGCCACGACTTGCAGGCCCATGGCGTTGCCGAGCGCGATCATTGCCGTTACGAAGCGGTCCGGTGACTCGATCGTCATGTCGCGGACGAAGGTTTGGTCGATCTTCAGTTCGTCCACCGGGAAAGTCTTCAGCAGTGCGATCGATGCATAGCCGGTACCGAAGTCGTCGATGGACACGCGGATGCCCAGCTCGGCCAGCGCCCGCAGTTTCGCCACCGCGTCGGGGATGTCATGGATGAACGCCGTCTCGGTGATCTCGAAAGTGAGCCGCCGCGGGTCCGCCCCGGTTTCGCGGATGGCGGTGTGCACGGTTTCCATGAAATCCGCGAGGAACAATTGCCACGGGCTGATGTTCACCGACAGGCGGAACGGATCGTGCACCCGCAGCCCGGCCAGCATCGAACACGCCATGTGCAGGACGTGCCGGCCCAGCGCCGGCATGTGCCCGCTGTCCTCGGCAATGCCGATGAACTCCTGTGGTGCGACGGCGCCGTAAATCGGATGGTTCCAGCGCAGCAAAGCCTCGGCGCCGACCAGCTTGCCGTCATGATTGACTTGGGGTTGGTAGACCAGGTGCATCTGGCCGTTCTCGATGCCTGCGCGCAAGTCGAATTCCAGGCGCAGCCTGCGTTCGGCCTGTGTCTGCATGGATTGCACGAACACCAGCGGGCCGTGGTGCAGGGTCTTCCTGGCTTCGTGCAATGCGGCGTAGGCCTGGCGCAACAGTTCGTCGCCGTCGCCATGGGCGTGTTGGAACGCGGCCAGCCCCATGTGCGTTGCCACCGACAGGGTGTTCGCGCCAATCTGGAATGGTTCCGCCAATTTCTTTCGCAGTGTTTCGGCGATCGGTGTTGCCTGCGCCAATGCGGCGTCGGGAGCGGACGCCTGGGTCAGCACGGCGACCGCGAACTCGTCGCCACTCAGGCGCGCGACCAGTCCGTCCTTGCCAACCGCGTGCGAGAGGCGCTTGCCGATTTCGCGGATCACCAGATCGCCGGTGCGATGGCCGAGCGCGTGGTTGATGATCGCGAAGCGTTGCGGGTCGACGACGACCAGGGCGCCTTGTCGCGGCGGCTTCGCCGTCAGCGTGGCCGCCAGCCAGTCAGCCAGCGCGTGGCGGTTGGGCAGCCCGCTGACGGTATCGGTGTACGCCATCAAGCGTAGCTCGGCATCGGCTTGGCTGCGCAGGCCGATTTCCTCGCGCAACGCGGTGTTGCTGGTGTCCAGCGCGGCAGCGTAGCTACGCAATTCAAGGCTCAAGGCGCGGCTGAGCAACAACACCAGCGCGAGGAACGGAAGCGCGTCCCAGCCCAGCGTGGGCTGTGGGTGCACCGTGTAGTACTCGGAGTACCCGGAAGCGATCAGTTGCAGGACGAGGTATATCGCGAGCGGACGCGCACGCCGCCGCTCACCCATCCTCCACAGCGCAACGCAACGCCAGAACCCCCAGCAGAACGCAACCAACGTCGCGAGGTAGAACGCCGGTGCCCATGGCGCTGAGGTGCCTGTCACCTGGGCGACGCGCTCGCCCCACGGCAGCACCATGGGCTCCATGAACTCCACGTTCGCCATCAGCAGGCTGTGCGTTCCGGTGTTGTTGATGATCAGCAGGCTGCCGAATACCACCGCGCTGGCGATCACCCAGCCACGCCACGCGCGCAGCCTCGAATACAACGAGATGAACCAGAACGCGATGGGCCAAACCAGGCAGGCGGCGGAGACGTGCAGACGTTCAATCCATTCGGCCGACGCAGTCGCCGCTGGCGTTTGCATCAGCGCGCCCGCGCCGATGTACGCCGCGACTGCAAGACTGGTTACGCCGAACGCGCGGAACATTTGCGCATTGACCTGCGCACGGCCTGCTTGCAGGAAATGAATCCCCGCGAACAGGCAGATGCCGGTTGCCAGCCACAGGAGGGGAATCCAGATGTCCACCGTGTGTGCGCCTTGCCTCGTCGCGCCTGTGCCTATTCTTCCACGGTCGCTGCAGGCGGGCTGACGGGATCGATGTGCCCGGCATCCGTCACGTCATGCCACATCGCGTAGTTCACACCCATCATGATCGCCATCATGAACAGGATGAAAGCGATGTAAACGGCGACACCGATGATCACGCCAAGAACTTTGCTGGCCAGAAATACCAGGCCGATCACGATCGCGCCAACGAATCCGAGCAACACCGCCAGTACGAGAAACGCAAGCAGCACGCAGATTGCCAGTACCACCAGTGGCAGCACGTTCTTGAACGCACCCGCGATGCCATCCCGGAAGGCGGCGACGCCGGTTTCCCGATGCAGGGACGCTTGCCCAACCCCCACGGCCATTGCGCCGCTGAAGAACAGGAAAAATACCGTCACCAATGCAAGGCTCACGGCGAAACCGGCGGGCAGCTTGGGCAGGGCTTGGGGTGGACTTCCGAGTGGTGGCTGGTGGACGACGAAATTCACGTACCAAGCCCCGAAGTCATGGCCGACGGTCAACATCAGCAAGATAATGAAGGCGACATAGATCCCCAGCATGCACAAGCCGAACAGCGCGAGATGCGCGCCGCCCTGGCCGGGCCGGAATGGCTCGAACAACGTGGTTGCGGAAACCGGGCGGCCATTCCGGCTGGCGTCGATCACCCGCATGAATCCGCCGTAGAGCACGGGATACAGCACGGCGCCGACGATTATCGTAATTGCCATCACCGCCAGCTTTGCGTGACCCTGCACCGGCGTCAGCAGTTGGGCTGCGGTGATCAGCAGCATGCACACGAGCAGCAACGCTGAAGCGCCAAGGATTTTGCCGGTATCGCGCCCGAGCACCGAGCAGCCGCGGATCAGCCACCACCAGCCTGCGCCGGGTCCTTTCGCGTGAGTCTGCATGTTTCCTTACCCCTGTATTCGGTGATTGAGCGGAGGCGATGATCAGCCCTTGTGTTTGGCGAGGCGCAACCAAGTGTCGACCACGGTATCAGGGTTCAACGACACCGATTCGATGCCCTGATCCATCAGCCATTCGGCGAGGTCGGCGTGATCGGACGGGCCTTGCCCGCAGATGCCGACGTATTTGCCCTTGGCTCGTGCGGTCTTGATCGCCATGCTCAACAGTTTCTTGACTGCCGGATTGCGTTCGTCGAACAGCCCGGCCACGATCGAGGAATCGCGATCCAGGCCCAGCGTCAATTGCGTCAAGTCGTTGGAGCCGATCGAGAAGCCGTCGAAAATGTCGAGGAATTCGTCCGCCAGCAACGCGTTGGATGGCACCTCGCACATCATGATGACCTTCAGCGCCGCGTTGCCGCCGATACTTTCACCCTGCACGAGGCCGTTGGCTTTCAAAACGTCGATCACCTTGCGGCCTTCGTCCAGCGTGCGGATGAACGGGATCATCACCCATACGTTGTCGAGGCCCATTGCCTCACGCACCTTTTTCACCGCCTTGCATTCGAGGCCGAAGGCTTCCGCGAACGAAGCATCCACGTAGCGCGAGGCACCACGGAACCCGAGCATCGGATTTTCCTCGTGCGGCTCGTACTTGCTGCCGCCCAGCAGGTTCGCGTATTCGTTGGATTTGAAATCCGACATGCGCACGATCACGGTCTTCGGATACACCGAAGCGGCGATGGTGGCGATGCCCTCGGCGAGGCGATCGATGTAGAACTCGACCGGGCCTGCGTAACCTGCAATGCGGGCGTCGATCCTGGCCTTGGTTTCCGCGTCCTGTTTGACGTATTCCAGCAACGCTTTCGGGTGCACGCCGATATGGCTGGCGATGATCATTTCCAGGCGCGCCAGGCCAATGCCCTGATTCGGCAACATCCCGAAATCGAACGCGCGCTCGGGGTTGGCGACGTTCATCATGATCTTCAGCGGCGCCTTGGGCATGTCACCCAGGTCAGTGGTGATGCGCTCGAAGCTGAGCTTTCCGTCGTAGATGAAACCGGTGTCGCCTTCGGCGCACGAGACAGTGACCGCGCGGCCGTCGGCGATCCGCTCCATTGCATCGCCGGTGCCCACTACGGCCGGCACCCCCAGCTCGCGGGCGATGATCGCCGCGTGGCAGGTACGGCCGCCGCGGTTGGTGACGATGGCCGCGGCGCGCTTCATGATCGGCTCCCAGTCGGGATCGGTCATGTCGGCAATCAGCACGTCTCCTTCCTTGAACGTGCTCATCTGGTCGAGCGAGCGCACCACGCGCGCGGTACCGGCGCCGATCTTCTGCCCGATCGAACGGCCTGTCGCAAGCACCTTGCCCTGTTCGTGCAACTGGAAGCGCTCGAGCTGCGTGGCGTGTGCGCGCGACTTCACCGTTTCCGGGCGCGCCTGCACGATGTAGAGCTTGCCGGTGATGCCGTCCTTCGCCCACTCGATGTCCATCGGCCGCTGGTAATGCTCCTCGATGATCAGGGCTTGCCGGGCCAGTTCCTGCACATCGGCGTCGCTCATGCAGAACTTGCGGCGCAGCTCATCCGGTGTAGCCTCGATCCGCACGCGCTCGCCGGGCTGGTTTGAATACACCATGCGCTGCTGCTTGGCGCCAAGGTTGCGGCGCAGCACCGCGACCTTGCCCGCGCGCAGGGTCGGCTTGAACACGTAGAACTCATCGGGATTCACCGCGCCTTGCACGACCATTTCACCAAGGCCGTAGCTGGCGGTGACGAACACCACGTCACGGAAACCCGATTCGGTGTCGAGCGTGAACAGCACGCCCGAGGCGCCAAGGTCTGAGCGCACCATCAGCTGCACGCCCGCCGACAGGAACACGTTTTCGTGGGCGAATCCCTGGTGCACTCGATAGGCGATTGCGCGGTCGTTGTACAGCGATGCGAAGACTTCCTTCACCTTGTGCAGCACGTCCTCGATGCCGGTGACGTTGAGGAAGGTTTCCTGCTGGCCGGCGAAGCTCGCGTCGGGCAGGTCTTCGGCGGTAGCTGAAGACCTGACGGCCACGGCGAGGTGTTCCGCGCCGGCGGATCGACACAATTTTTCGTAGGCGTCGCGGATGGCCTGTTCGAGCTCGTCCGGCAGTTTGGTGTCCACGATCCAGCCGCGGATTTCATTGCCCGCGGCAACCAGCGCATTGACGTCTTCCACATCCAGCGTGGCAAGGCGCTTGTGGATTCGATCGGCCAGTCCGCTTTTCTCCAGATAGGCCTGGAACGCCGCCGCGGTGGTGGCGAATCCGCCCGGCACCGACACGCCAAGCTTGGCCAGATTGCCGATCATCTCGCCCAGCGAAGCGTTCTTGCCGCCGACCTTGGCGAGGTCAGTCATCCGCAAGTTGTCCAGCCACAGCACGAGTTCGGTCACGATGATCTCCATGGATCCGGGCGCAAGCCCGCAAACCTGTCATTTTCGCGGCGGCCGGGTCATGAAACAAGCGCGCTGATGCCCCGCTAAACTTCGCGCCTTCAAGGAGGCTTCGCATGAATGGGCGCAGGACGGTCTTCTTTGTTTCCGATTCCACCGGCATCACCGCCGAAACCATCGGCAATTCGATCCTCGCCCAGTTCGAAGGCGTGCAATTCGATGGCCATCGCATCGCCTTCGTGGATACCCCTGAAAAGGCCACGGCCGCGTCGTTGCGCATCAAGACCGCCTACGCCCTGCACAACGAACGGCCGATCGTGGTCAATACCGTGGTCGACCCGCAGCTGTGCGAGATCATCGCGCAGTCCGGCGCCTTGATGATCGACGTCATGGCGCCGTTCATCGGCACGCTGGAACTTGAACTCGGCACCCGCCGGTCCGGCGCTGTCAACCGCGCGCACGGCATGGTGGATTACCACCAGTACGAGGCGCGCATCGACGCCACCAATTACGCGCTCGCGCACGACGATGGCGTGAATGTCGATTACACCCAGGCCGACGTGGTGCTGGTCGGTGTCTCGCGCGTCGGCAAGACCCCGACCTGCCTGTACATGGCGCTGCACTACGGCGTGAAGGCCGCCAACTATCCGTTGACCGACGAAGACCTCGAACACGACCACCTGCCCAAGCGCCTGGAACCGTGCCGCGGCCGGTTGTATGGACTCACCATCGAACCGATCCGCCTTGCGCAAGTGCGCGAAGCCCGCCGTCCGGGCAGTGCCTACGCCAAGCTCGACCGCTGCAAGCGCGAGCTGGTGCTGGCCGACCAGATCTTCCAGCGCGAAAAGATTCCCTCGCTCAACACCACGCATACCTCGATCGAGGAAATCGGCAGCAAGATCATGGCCCACCTCGGGATCGAGCGGCACATGTTTTGAG
>DZCM01000028.1 GCA_022730295.1 Rhodanobacter sp.
CTGATCCAGGAAGGCAACATCGGCCTGATGAAGGCGGTCAAGCGCTTCGATCCCGACCACGGCGTGCGCCTGGTCAGTTTCGCGGTGCACTGGATCCGCGCCGAGATGCACGAGTTCATCCTGAAGAACTGGCGCATCGTGAAAGTGGCCACCACCAAGGCCCAGCGCAAGTTGTTCTTCAACCTGCGCAAGTCCAAGAAGCGCCTCGGCTGGATGAACATGGAAGAAGTCCGCGCCGTCGCCAAGGATCTGGATGTCCCCGAAGCGACCGTGCTGGAAATGGAGTCGCGCCTGTCCGGCCGTGACGTTGGTTTCGATGCGCCGGCCGAAGATGACGACAATGCGCCTCCGGCACCGGTCGCCTACCTCGAAGACCAAGGCGCCGATCCGTATCTGCAGTTGGCCGACGCCGATCAGGACGACCACCAGATCGGGACCCTGCAGCGTGCGATGGCGAAACTGGATGATCGCACCCGCGACATCATCCGTCGCCGCTGGCTGGCCGAAGACAAGGCCACCTTGCAGGACCTCGCCGACCAGTATGGCGTGTCCGCCGAACGCATCCGCCAGCTCGAAGCGAATGCGATGAAGAAGATGCGGGGTGCGTTCGCGGCATAATCGCAGCATTCGCGTGGAAAATGATGAAACCACGGCCGCGTTACGCGGCCGTTTTGTTTCAATACAGGTCCACCGGATCGACGTCGAGCGACCAGCGCAGGCCCCGTGGTTGCGGCAGCGCATGCAGTTGCGGCAGCCACGTTGAAAGTGCCTGGCGCAGGCTGGGGCGTTGCGTGGATTCCAGCAACAATTGCGCGCGATGCCTGCCGGCACGCAGCGGCATCGGTGCGGCGAGCGGTCCGGTAACGCGAACCGGTACATTTTGTAGCGAGAATTCCTGACCGGGACCGGCAACATCCACTCGATGCTGCGCGTCCGCGCTTTGCGCGCGGCCCTTCGAGCCGCCCTTGCGCGGAAGGGGGTGAGTGATTGCGTCGCGCGCAGCAGTCATGAAACCGTCAAGTGCATCGCGCTGCCGGCATTCGGCGCGCAGCAGTGCCAGGTGCGCGAATGGCGGGAATCCTGAAGCCAAACGTTCGCCGAGTTGCAGTGCTGAGGCAGCGTCGTAGCCACCCTTCAGCAGCGTCGTCAACAACGGGTGGTCAGGTTCGTGGGTTTGCAACCAGACCTGCCCGGGCTTGGATGCGCGCCCGGCGCGCCCGGCGACCTGCACGATCAGTTGCGCCAGCCGTTCACCCGCGTGGAAATCGACGCTGCGCAAGCCTTCGTCCACGCCGACGATTGCGACCGTCGTGAGGTTCGGAAGATCGTGGCCCTTGGCCAGCATCTGGGTGCCGACGAGGATCGCAGGCTTGCCGTCGGCCAATTTGTCGAGCAGCTGGTCGAAGGCATTGCGGCGGCGGGTGCTGTCGCGATCGACGCGCAACACGGGAACACCGGGGTACCTTGCAACAAGTGCCTCTTCCAGCCGTTCGGTGCCGTGGCCCTGTGGCAGCAAGGACGCGGCACTGCAGTTCGGGCAGGTGTCCGGCGCACGTTGGCTGTGCCCGCAGTGGTGACACAACAGTTGCCGGCGGCCGCGATACAGCGTCAACGGCTTTTCGCAATTCGGGCATGCAGCATGCCAGCCACATGCGTGGCACAGCAACACTGGCGCGTAGCCGCGGCGGTTCTTGAACACCAGGGCCTGTTCGCCGCGCGCCACGCATGCGTCCAGCGCGCCCAGCAGTGCGGGCGAGAGCCCGTGCGCGAGCTTGAGGTTACGCAGGTCCAGCACGTGCACCGGCGATGGTGTGCGTGCGTGCACGCGGTGCTGCAGGCGCAGCCGCGTGTAGCGCCCAGCCTCGACGTTCGCGAGCGTCTCCAGCGAGGGCGTCGCGCTGCCAAGCAAGATTGGCACGCCGAGCGACTGCGCCCGCAGCAGGGCGAAATCACGCGCGTGATAGCGAAAGCCTTCCTGCTGCTTGTACGAGGCATCGTGTTCCTCGTCCACCACGATCAGGCCCGCATTCGGAAGCGGCGCGAACACTGCCGAGCGTGTACCCAGCACGATCGCGGCATCGCCTGAGCGCGCGTCGAGCCAAGCGCGGGCACGGTCGCCGTCGGCGAGGTTGGAATGCAGTACCGCGATGCGTGCGTCGAAGCGCGTCCGCAGACGCCGCAGCGCCTGCGGCACCAGTCCAATTTCGGGTACCAGCCACAGGGCCTGCTTGCCGTCGCGGATGACGCGTTCGGTCGCACGCAAATAGACTTCCGTCTTGCCGCTGCCTGTCACGCCGTGCAACACGAAGGTATGGAAGCCGGCGCCGCTGGACAGGACCGCGGCCAGCGCGTCGGCCTGCTCGTCGGTGAGGATGGGTGCGGCGCCATCGCGTGCTTGCGGGGGATCGCGCGAACGTTGCGTGCGTTCGATCAGGTGGGTGGCATCCAACCGCCGTGCGGCCGCGCGCCAACCCGGCAACAGGGTGTCGAGCTCGCTGGCCGAGAGCGTGGAATCGCCAAGAATGCCGAGCAATTCCGCCGATTTGCCGCGGCGCGTGCGCGCCGCGTGCGCCGCCGCGCCGGCGTGGCTGCTGCGCCAGCACTCTTCCGCGAAGCCGGTGGTGGCGCGGCCGTCGCGCAGCGCCAGGGGCAGGGCGCCGAACAACACATCGCCGATTGCGCCACACCAATAGCCGGCTGCGCGTTGCAGGTTGGCCAGCAGTCCGGAATCGAGCAGGGGGACAGTGTCCAGCACTGCGTCGACGGGTTTCAGCCGTTCGACGGCCACGTCTGCCTGGGCGCTTGTTCCAACCACGATTCCGATGCGGTGTGAGCGGCCGAACGGGACGCGCACCCGGCATCCGGGCCTTGCTGCGGAGCTATCCGCCAGGTAGTCGAAAGTCTGGGGCAACGGCAGCGGCAGCGCGACCCGCACGACTCCTATGGTGCTGCGGCCGGGGCGTGAAATCGCGTTCACCAGTTACGCGTACTTGTTGCGGATGAGCGCAGGAATGGGTGCCAAGTCCATGCTCTCGCGGCAATTTTGCGCTTATCCACAATTCCTGTGGATAACGTTGTGGAGAGATGGCGCGAAAGCGGCCCATGGGGCTTGTCCGAGCGCGCCTTGGCGCAAGTTGGTGAAATTTTCATCACGCTTATATTTTTAGTATATTCAAGTTGTTACGAAACTTATACGGCGTCTGAGCAGCCCCGGCGCGGGGTTTTTGCGTGCGGCTGGCGCTGGCTGCTGCGGCTGTGCACAAAACCGCATAGGAGCGCGCTTTTACGCGGTCTCAAGCACCTGCCGCGCCGCCCGCACGCGATCACCGAAGCGGGCCAGCCCGGCTGCGCGCATCCGCGGGGCGTGCTCGGCCAGGTAGCGATCACAGGCCGCCCGGTCACGCAACCGATAGTGTGCCGCCACCACCCAGCAACCGGGTGCCGGCGCTGGCTCGCGGCGCTCCAGGATCTCGGCCCCGAGGAAACCCGGGAGTGTCATCATTTCGGCGACGTGCTCGCGCAGCCATGCGAGGTATTCATCCCGCAGCGCGGACTCCATTTCCAACTCGACGGCGTAGACGATCATGTGCTGGTCAGGCTGGCAAGGGCAGCGAAAAGCAGCCCGAACACCACGAGGATCGAATAGCACCAGCCGACGCACCAGTACTTCACTGAAGTCATCAACCAGCCTTGGCGGTACACGCGTTTTTGCATCACGAACAGGTACACGAAGATCCAGATCCACACCGCTGCCTCGGTCAACCCGATCGGAATCGCAAGCCACGCGAGGTGTACGCGCAATGCATGGCGCAGCAGCATCAGCGCCGCCAATACCAGGGCCGACAACATCAGGAAGGCGTGGCTGTGCATGGCCACGATCAGGTGTTCCATGTACAGGCGCTTCTTGAAGATGTAGAAAATCTTGAGGAGCAGCGCGAAGAACGGCAGCAGCATGAACAGCACCGTGGGTGCGACCGAAAACATCCGTGTCGTCATTTGGCGCGCTTCGGCCATCGTTTCCGCGGGGTTGCCGGAATTCATGCGGTGCAGGTTGATGCGGGCATTGGCAACCAGCCCATTCAGCCAATCATTGGCGAAGCCGGGCAGCCAGTCGACCCGCAGCAGTTTCTTGTTGACGTCCCACCAGACCTTGTCGTTGATGCGGACTTGGCCGTTGGCAAAGTTCTGGTCCTGGTCCTTCGTCAGCGCTGGCAAGGATTCGGCGTGGATGCCCGAGTTGTCGATTGCGATCACGGGGGCATCGTGGGCGGCTATCCGGAACGCGAACTGCAGCGAGAAGAACGCGATGATCGCAAGGAAGAACACCAGCCGGAACGGCGTCACGTAGCGCGCACGTTTGCCCTCGAAATAATCCAGCGTCAGCTTTCCGGGCCGGAAGTACAATGGTCCGATGCTGCGGAACAGCCGTTCATCGATGTTGAACACGCTGTCGGTTATGTCGGAGAGCACGCTGCCGAAGTGACGGACCAGTCCCTGCACCGGCTGGCCGCAGGCGTAGCAATATTTGCCGTACAGTGGCGCGCCACAGTTGTCGCAAGCCGAAGGCGGCGTGGCAGCGTCCGCAGGTGGTGCGGGTGGTTTGGAAATTTCGGCGCGCATCGGATCGTCCTGCAATGCCCCAGATTCTAGCCTTGGATCGCGCGCGTTTCGCGGGCGAGCTGCGCGCGACGGCCAGACTCGCGCTGCCACTGATCGCCGGCCAGTTGTCGGCGGTCGGCATGAGCGCGGTCGATATCGCGCTGGCCGGCCACTTCAATGCGCACACGCTGGCGGCGGTCGCAGTGGGCGCGAACGTATGGGTGCTCGGGCTGGTGTGCGCAATCGGGGTCATGATGGCGCTGTCGCCGTCCGTGGCGCAGCTGGATGGTGCCCGCCGACATGGCGAGATCGGACCGTTATTCCGGCAATCGCTGTGGCTGGCGGCGGCGCTGTCGGTGTTGCTGTGGTTCGGCGCCCGCCATTCCGCGCCCTTGTTGCACGTGCTCGGGGTCGACCCGGCGCTACTCGTCGATGCCCAGGCTTTCCTGCACGCGCTCAGCTGGGGGGCACCCGGGTTGTGTGGGTATTTCGCGATGCGCGGGTTGTGCGAGGGTTCCAGTTGGACCCGCCCGACCATGCTGTTCGGGATCTTCGGTCTCGCGGTCCTGGTGCCGCTGGACTGGATTTTCATCTACGGCAGATTCGGACTGCCCGCGCTGGGCGCGCAAGGCAGCGGCATCGCCAACGCCATCGCGCTGTGGCTGCAATTGCTGGCATTTGCCGCGTACCTGAAATTCGGCAAGCGCTTTCGTGCCCTCGACCTGTTTGCGCGGATAGAGCGCCCCGCTTGGGATGCGATCGGCCACCTGTTGTGGATCGGCGTGCCGATGGCGGTGACGCTGTTGATGGAAGCCGGGTTGTTCGTGGTCTCGGCTCTTCTGATCAGCCGCCTCGGCACCGTGGCGATCGATGGCCACCAGATCGCGCTCAACGCGGCGTCGGTGACCTTTATGGTACCGCTGGGTATTGCGTTGGCGGTCACGGTACGCGTGGGCAATGCCGCCGGCCGTGGTGATGTGCAGGCGGTGCGCTGGGCGGGCTTCGCGGGGATCGCGATGACGCTCATGACGCAAGCCGTGTCGGCCACCTTGATGCTCGCGATTCCGCATGCCATCGCGCATATGTATTCGGGCGATCCACGCGTGGTCGCCCTGGCGGCACAACTGTTGATTCTGGCCGGTATCTTCCAGTTCTCCGATGGCATACAAGTCGTGTCCAGTGGCGCGCTGCGTGGTTTGAAGGACACCCGCGTGCCGATGCTGATCACGGCGGTGGCATATTGGATGATCGGCATGCCGATCGGTGCCTGGCTGGCATTCGGTGCTGGCCATGGTGCGCCCGGCATGTGGGTAGGGATGATCGCGGGGCTGACCGCGGCGGCGGCGCTGCTGTTCGCGCGCTGGCTTGCGCAGGTGCGTGGCGGGGGCTGGCAGCGGTTTGCAGTCACGGTCGCGCCCGAGTCATCCGAGGCGGGATGACGTCATCCACCGGCTCGGCTACGCTGGCGGCTGCGTACTTCCCGGCGACGGCACGACGACATGGGCAACCCTTCAGGAAATGGCTTCGCGCGGTGCATGTGCGCGCTCGGGCGCGGGATCAACATCACGCGGCTGGTCATCATCAACCTGTTGTTCTTTGGGCTCCTGTTCGTCGGCGTCATGTTTTTCGTCGGATTGTTGATCCACGGCAGGTCGACGTTGGCACCCAAGACCGTGCTGCTGCTCAATCCTGACGGCGCACTGGTTGAGCAATACAGCATCGACCCGGTCCAGCGTGCGCTGTCGCGCATGTCCGGTCGCCCGGTTGGGCAGGTGCGGGTGCGTGATCTGGTGGCTGCGATCGACCACGCCGCACATGACGACCGCATCACGCGGATCGTGCTGGATCCATCGCAGATGCAATTCGGCGGCATGGCGGCGCTGGAGGATGTCGGTGCGGCGCTCGACCGCTTCCGCGCCACCGGCAAGGAAGTCGTCGCGTGGGGCGCAGGTTTCGACCAGATGCAGTATTTGCTCGCAGCGCATGCGAACAAGATCCTGCTTGACCCGGATGGCGCGGTTTCGATCACCGGACTGTCGGATTACCGCAGTTACTACAAGGGCGTGCTGGACAAACTTGGCGTCACCGCGCACCTGTTCCGGGTCGGCCAGTTCAAGTCGGCGGCCGAACCGTTCATCCTGGATGCGCCTTCGGCGGCGTCGCTTGAAGCCGACAAATACTGGATGGGCGGCATGTGGACGACCTGGCTCGACGAGGTTGGCAAGCTGCGCAGCATCGATCCTGCGACACTCGCCGGCGAGATCGACAATCAGCCGGCGGAAATCCCCGCGTTGCAGGGCAATCTCGCGCAGATGGCCTTGAAGTACCACTGGGTCGATGGCCTTGCGACGCGCGAGGACGTGGTCAAGATGATGCAAAAGGGTGGCGTCGCGACCGACAACGGCACCGGTTTTCGCGCCGTCGGGCTGGCCCAGTACTTGCCGCAGACGGTCAGCATCAAGTTCGGCGAACCGGCTGTGGCGGTGATCGTCGCCGAAGGTGACATCGTCAGCGGCCAGCAGCCCGCGGGCAAGATCGGTGGCGAGTCCACCGCGGCCTTGATCCGCTCCGCGCGTGCCAACGCCAACGTGCGCGCGATCGTGCTGCGCGTCGATTCGCCCGGCGGCGAAGTGTTTCCCGCCGAGCAGATTCGCCGCGAGGTCGTGCTGGCGCGTGAGGCCGGCAAGCCGGTGGTGGTGTCGATGGGTGACGTGGCGGCCAGCGGCGGCTACTGGATTTCGATGGACGCCGACCGCATCTTCGCGCGCCCGGACACCATTACCGGTTCGATTGGCATCTTCGGCCTGTACTTCACGGCCTCGGACGGGCTGGCGAAGCTCGGGATCAATACCGCGGGGCAGGGCACCACACCGCTGGCCGGGGCCTTCGACGTTCGCCGCCCGCTCGATCCGGCAATGGGCGCGATGATCCAGAGCACCGTCGACAAGGGTTACCGCGACTTCGTCGGCAAGGTCGCCAAGGCACGCGGCAAGAGTTTCGACGACATTGACGCGATCGCGCAGGGCCGGGTGTGGACGGGCGCGCAGGCGCTTGATCGCGGACTGGTGGATCAGTTGGGCGGTCTCAACGATGCGATCGCTTACGCCGCCAAGCAAGCCAAGCTCGGCAACGACTATGCGGTGCGTTACATGCAACCTCCGACCAGTGCGTTCCAGCGCTTTTTCCTCGGCGTGAGCAACAGTGCGTCGACGAAAGTTCTTGCAGCGCTGGGCGTGAGCTTGCCAGAGTCGTGGTTGCGAGCGCTGCCGCGCCTCGCGCCCGAACTTGAATTGCTGCAACAAGCGCAGCCGGGCAAGCCACTCGAATACGCGTACTGTTTTTGCCGGATCCACTGAGGCGGCCAGCGCTCCACTGGGGCGGCGGAGCGCGGTAGCCGGGCGCCCGGTCAGCGCGTACGCGGCGCGGGTAGCGTGGAATCAGTGGCGGCAGGGGCGTTTTTCACAGTATCCAGCAACCACGACACGACTGCGGCCGCGAGCGCATCGTCGGCCGCGCCGAAGGCGGTGACGATTTGCCGGACTTGTGGCCCCGAGGGTTGCTCGGTGACCACAAAACTGTGGGTGGCGAGCAGCGTGCGCGACCGGCCGCGGCGCAACTGTGCGTCATAGCGGACCACGACGACCGGCTTGCTGGCGCGGTATTCGGTCTGGAATGCACGCAAGTCGCCGCTCAAGGTGTAGTCGGACGAAAAGTGGTCGTCGTCGGTGGTGACCGCGGACAGTTTCGCGGCCATGAAGGCGTCGACCAAGCGTCCACGCACCAGCAACGCCGGCGATTCGCTCCAGCGTGCGCCCTTGTAGACGCTGAGTTGGCCGGGCGAGGGCATCACCACGATCCCGGTTTGATCCAGCGCGCCGCTGATGTTGGGCGTGGCAACACGCAGGCTGATGTCTCCCGTGGCGGACGCGGTTGTTGGGACCGCGGGGCCTTCCGGCGGCTGCCAGATTTGCACCGGCTCGTTCTTGGGCAGGATCGAACACGCGCCCACGGCAGCGGCGAAGAGTGCGAGCGACAACGCGCGCAGGCATGGGAGGAATCGGCTGGACTCGTACATGCGGAGCGTCCTCAATGTTTCGGCGTGAACTCGGTGGGGTGCTCGCGACCCAGCAAATAGGCGGCGGGATTGGCCTGCAGCTGGTTGGTGATCTGATGGATGTCGCGCAAGGCCCCATGCAATTCGCGCAGGGCAGGTGCGATCTGGCCCACGCCGCGCATGCCGGACTGCAGCGATTCCTGGTTGTCCGCGAGCAACGTGTTGAGCGTCTGCGTGGCCTGCTGCAACGACGCCATCGCCTTGGCCGCGCGCTCCAGGGTCTCACGCCCAGGGCCGTTGACCAACTGGTTCGCGCCCGTCAGCGCTTCATTGAGCTGCTTCGATGCTTGCGCGGCCTGCGTGATCAGCGTGCGCAAGTCGTCGCGTTCGGCGGCGAGTGCGGTGGTGGTCTGGTCGATGTGCTTGAGCGTACGGTTGATGTGGTCGACGTTGTCCTGCGACACGAGCTTGCCGAGCCGATCGAGGATGCCGTTGAGGTTGGTGACCACGTCGCTGCCGGAGGCCAGCAACTTGGTCAGGGCCGAATTCTCGGATTTGATGATCGGCACCGGATTGGCGGTAGTAGGCATCAGCAGTGCGCTGTCCGGCGCACCGCCGGTAAGTTGCACGAAAGCGGAGCCGGTCAAGCCCAACAGGCCGAGCTTGGCGCGGGTGTCGGTCTTGATGGGGGTATCAGCAGCCACCTGGATACGCGCGATCACCTTGCGGGCATCCTTCGGGTCCAGCTTCAGCTGGCTGACCTGTCCCACCTGGATGCCGTTGTATTGCACGGGGCTGCCCGTGGACAGGCCGGTCACGGCTTCGGTGAAGACGACGTCGTAGTAGTGGTGTTGCTTGCTCAGGCTGGACTTGCCCAGCCAGAGTGCAAACAGTAGCCCCAGTATCAACACCACCAGGGTGAAAGCGCCGATCAGAACGTGATGGGCCTTGGTTTCCATGGCGTTACCTCAGGTCAGGGCGTGGATCGCTTCTGCCGCGCGTCCACGTGGTCCCTTGAAATAGTCGCGGATCCAAGGGTCGTCGAAGCGTTGCACCTTGGCGAGCGTATCGGCCACGATCACCCGCTTGTGGGCGAGTACCGCCACCCGGTCGCAGATGGCGTGCAGCGAGTCGAGATCGTGGGTGATCATGAACACGGTCAAGCCCAGCGCGTCGCGCAGGGTGCGGATCAACTGGTCGAACGAGGCGGCGGCGATCGGATCGAGTCCCGAGGTTGGTTCGTCGAGGAACACTATGTCCGGATCAAGCGCCAGTGCGCGCGCCAGCGCGGCGCGCTTTTTCATGCCGCCGGATAGCTCCGATGGATATTTGTGGCGCACGCCGGGCGAAAGGTCGGCCAACGCAATCTTCAGCGCGGCTACGCGCAGCGCATCGTGCAGCGAAAGTTCGGTGTGTTCCAGTAACGGTACGCACACGTTTTCGCTCACGGTGAGAGAGGAAAACAGCGCGCCGTCCTGGAACAGCACGCCGCAACGACGCTCGATCGCAACGCGCTTCGTCTCGGGCAGCTCATGCAGGCTCTCTCCGAACAGCAGCACGCGCCCGGCATCGGGTCGGCGCAGGCCAAGGATGCTGCGCAACAACACCGACTTGCCCGAACCGGACCCGCCGACCACGCCGATGATTTCGCCGCGGTAGACGTCGAGGTCGAGGTTCTCGTGCACCACGTGCGTGCCGAACTGGCTGCGCAGTCCGCGCACCTGGACCAGTGCTTCGCGTGGCGCGTCGGGGCCGGTCGGATTCACCAGCCCATCTCCATGTAGAACAGCGCGGCCAGCGCGTCCACCACGATCACCAGGAAGATCGATTGCACCACGCTCGTGGTGGTGCGTTCACCCACCGACTGCGCGCTGCCCTGGACCTTGAAGCCTTCCAGGCAGCCGATCATTGCAATCAGGAACGCGAAGATCGGCGCCTTGGCAAGCCCCAGCCATAGATAATGCAGGGGGGTGTCGGTCTGGAACACCGACACGAACATCGCAGGCGAGATGTCGAGCGCGAACCAGCACACCAGCAAGCCGCCCAAGATGCCGGCCAGCATTGCCAGGAAAGTCAGCAGGGGCGTCACGACGATCAATGCCAAAACGCGCGGCAACACCAGCAGTTCGATCGGGTCCAGGCCCATGGTGCGCATCGCGTCGACTTCTTCGCCGATCTTCATCGATCCGATTTGCGCGGTGAATGCGCTGGCGGTGCGACCGGCCAGGATGATGGCGGTCAGCAGCACGCCCAGTTCGCGCAGGAACGAGTAGGACACCAGATCGACCGTGAACAGGGTGGCACCATATTGTTGCAGTGCGGTGGCGCCGAGAAAGGCAATCACGGCGCCGATCAGGAACGACAGCAGCATCACGATCGGTACCGCGTGCAGGCCGGTCTGTTCCATGTGTGCGACCAGCGACGTGATCCGCCAGCGCCGCGGGCGCCAGAGGTTGTGCGCCAGGGTTTCCAGGGTGACGCCGATGAAGCCGAGCAACCTGAATCCGAGTTCGGCAATGTTGACGACACTGGCACCGACGTCGGCCAGCAGGTCCCGGAATCCGAAATTGGGTCGTGGCGGCGGGCGGTGCGCATAGATCTCGGCGACCGCCTCACTGACGGTATCCAGCAGGGCACGCAGTTGCTGCGGCAAGTCCTTGTCGTGCTCGGCCAGCCATTGCAGGCACTTCGGGCCAAGCGCCACCGCAATCAGACCGGCGCCTGCAGTATCGATGCGTCCGACGTCGTTGAAGTCGACATCGGGGACGTCCGGCAAGTGGGGCTTCAGCGCATCCAGTTGTGCTTCCAGCGCCGAGAAATGCACCAGCGTCCAGTCGCCAGTGAAGCGCAACACATTTTCTCCGGTGTCCGGCAGCGGCAGCCATTGCACCAGGCCGGGTGTGCTTGCGGCGTGCTCCATTTGCGCAATTTACCAGCGCCGCGCCGGCTGCGCTCGCAGTGCGGCGCCCGCGCGGCGATAATGGCCGATTGCAATCCTGCGGATATCGTCATGACCAAACAGACCGTACTCAATGCCACGCACCGCGCCGCGGGCGCGAAGATGGTCGACTTCGGCGGCTGGGACATGCCGTTGCACTACGGTTCGCAGATCGAGGAACACCACGCGGTGCGCCGTGACGCCGGCATGTTCGACGTTTCGCACATGACCGTGGTTGACCTGCATGGTGCACGCTGCCGCGAATTCCTGCGCCACCTGCTCGCCAACAACATCGACAAGCTGAAGCAGCCGGGCAAGGCGCTGTACTCGTGCATGCTCAACGAGCGCGGCGGGGTGATCGACGATTTGATCAGCTATTACCTTGCCGAAGATGATTTCCGGATGGTGGTCAACGCTGCCACGCACGACAAGGACATGGCGTGGATCGAAAAGCAGGCCGCGACGTTCGCTGTCCGGGTGAAGGAACGCGCCGAGCTGGCGATGATTGCGGTGCAGGGTCCGCACGCGCGCGTGAAGGTCCTGGGCCTGCTGCATGATGAGGACCGCGCGACAGCGGACCGGCTTGGCAAGTTCGTCGCGGCGGAAGTTCGTGGGCCCAACGACATGCCACTGTTCGTGGCGCGTACGGGTTACACCGGCGAGGACGGTTTCGAAATCATCGTTCCCGAGCCGCACGCGATCGCGTTGTGGAACGCGCTGGCCGCGGCGGGTGTGCATCCGGCGGGTCTCGGCGCGCGCGACACGTTGCGCCTCGAAGCCGGGATGAACCTTTACGGTCAGGACATGACCGAAGAGATCACGCCCTGGGAGGCGGGTCTCGCCTGGACAGTGTCGCTGGATGCGGGACGCGATTTCATCGGACGCGCGGCCCTGGACGCGCAGAAGAACGCAGGCGTTCCACGTCAACTGACCGGTGTTGTACTGGACGACAAGGGTGTGCTGCGGCATGGCCAGCGGGTACTGACACCGGCCGGCGATGGCGAGATTCTTTCCGGCATTTTTTCCCCCACCCTGGGCAAGGCAATCGGTTTTGCGCGGGTGCCGGCTGCTGCGCACGACGGCCTGCGCGTGGATATTCGTGGACGCGAGCTGCCTTTGCGTGTGGTGAAGTACCCGTTCGTCCGCGACGGCAAAGCATGCGACGGCATGTAGGTGGCCCGAAGCCCGAGCCCGCGTGCGGAACCGGCGCGACCGGACTGGCCTTTCCGGGCCTCGTGCATTGGCCAATGTTGTCGCTAGAATTCTCCCTTCTCCGAGCAGCCAAGGATCCCTGTCATGAGCGAAATACCCGGCGATCTCAAATTCCAGAAAACCCATGAGTGGGTGCGCATCGAAGACGACGGCAAGGCGCGGATCGGTATTTCCGACCATGCACAGGAATTGCTGGGCGATCTGGTGTACGTGGAATTGCCCAAGGTGGGTGATCGCATCGAGGCTGGCAGCAGCTGCGCCGTGGTCGAATCGGTGAAGGCCGCGTCCGATGTCTATGCGCCGATCAGCGGCGAAGTGCTGGGGGTGAACGAAGCGCTCGCCGACAAACCAGAAACCATCAACGAGGATGCATTCGGTGATGGTTGGTTGTTGCTCGTGAAGATCGACAATGCCGGCGAGTTCGATGCGTTGCTCAGTGCGGACGAGTACGCCGAACTGGCCGAGAACGACGAGCACTGAAGACACACGGGTCCGCTGCGCGTGGGTGCGGTGATGCGACGTTCGAACGCGATTCGGATGTCGCGATGCGCGCCAGGTGCCCGTCGTGCACAAATATTTTTCGCTCCGGTTTGTCGCGGGTTCAGCCGGCTCGGGCGCTCGCCGAGGTACTTCCCTGTGCGTGTTCGCGGCGGATCATTCTCGGCGTGGCGTGATTGCGCTTCGGCGTCGCGGCGTTGACGTGAACCCAAGTATTCATGCGGGCTTCGGATCGGTCGTGGAAATTGGCGGCATGCTTGATATGGACGTCTATACGTCCACGCTGCGATGCGGTATGGGGGTGGCGCCTGACGTCGGACGTGTGCCGCAGGGACGGGGCAAGTCATGCACGACGATTGCAACTGCTGCAAAAAACTCGTTGACACCACGATTGCGCGGGGCTAGCGTTCCGCCCGACGACATGTAACACGACGGGAAACATGCCGACTGCCAGGTACATAAAACCGTACATCGACCACGGTCACAAATCCGAGAGAGTTCGGAAGATCACCGTCTCGATTCCAGTCCATGTACTTCGGCTGCTTTCCGACGAGCGTACACGTCGTCAAGTGTCCAACTTGCGGCACGCCACAAACAGCGATTTGTTGTGCGAGGCGTTTCTGCATGCGTTCACTGGGCAACCACTGCCAACTGATGAGGAGCTGAGACGAACCATGGCTATCAAGAAAGCTGCGAAGAAGGCTGCAAAGAAACCCGCCAAGAAGGCGGCCAAGAAAACCGTCCGCAAGTCCGCCAAGGCGAAGACCGCGACGGCCCGCAAGACTGCTGCGAAGAAGCCGGCCCGCAAGGCCGCGGCCAAGAAGAAACCGGCCCGCAAGCCGGCGGCCAAGAAGACTGCGCGCAAGCGCACCGCGAAGAAGGCCGTGATGGCCAAGACTGCAAGCGCCAGCAAGACCAAGGCGAAGAAGTAAGTACGAGTTGTACGGCTGTTCGCTTCAACACATTCAATAACGAAAAGCCTGCCCTCCTCGCGGTGCCCAGCGCGAGGAGTTCGTGGGCAAAAGGTTCAGACGTTGGCCCCGGTGACCCCGGGGCTTTCCGTTTTAACAACTTGCCTGTCTATCAGGGTGTTGAAAATCACCCCGGTCGCGCGGGTCGTTCCTGGACCGCGCTGGCCGGGTGTCTCTCCGCACCCTGCGGTGCACACTGCTGGAGCCCGATCGCGCGCTGGTTCATCGCCGCTTTCCGGCTGGAATGGCGAGTCCGTCACATCCCGGCCGATACCGCTACCGCGAATTTTTGTAACGTTCGCACGGAAAGCGTGTTGTGGAACGGTTTGTGCATGACAATGAACGGGGGAAATCCATCACTTTTGCACACAGGTGGCGCATGATCACTATTGCATCCAAACATTCTGTTCCGGCGCCGTCGGGGGTGTCCTCCGCCCTGCGTGGCGCGTTGCTGGTGACGGGCATGGTGCTGTTGCTTGCCGGCTGCGGCAAGGGCCAGCAGACGCCAGCAACAACCGCTCCGGGCAGCGCCCCGCGGGCAACTTCGGCCGCTCCCAAAGCCTCGGCACCGGCGGCATTGCCGGCCGCGGCGCCGGCACCGGCATCGGCGGCGAGTGCTTCCAATCCCGCTGCGCAAACGGCGTTGCTGGCAGCCAAGCAGGCGGCCGCAGCCAAGGCCAAGTTGGCGTCGATGAGTGTTTCCGCTCTGTTGACTGCCGCGCGCGATGCCTACAGCCAGCACCGCGTGGTGGCACCGGCGGGCGACAACGCCATGGAGTACTACGAAGCGGTGCTGGCCAAGGATCCCAACAACCAGGTGGCCAAGGATGCCTTGCGCGAAAGTTTCCCGTTCGGCGTTCCGGATGTCGAATCCGCCATTTCGCAGAGCAACTTCGATGAAGCCAATCGCGAAATCGACCTGCTGGGCAAGGCCGATCCGACCAATTACACCTTGACCCTGCTGCGTTCCAAGCTGGATGCGCAAAAGAAGCTGCAGGCTCGCCAGCAGCAACAACAGCAGCAGCAAGTCGCGCAACAGGCAGCCGCCAGGGTGGCTGCCGCTGCCAAGGCCGCGCAGGAAGCTGCTGACGCGAAGGCTGCGGCTGCGGCTGCAGAAGCTGCGAGGGTGGCGGCAGCCAGCCGTCCGGCTCCGCGGCCGGTTGCGGCTGCACCGAAACCTGCGCCGGCAGCGTCAGGCGAAAGCCATGGCGTCAAGGTCATCAAGGCGGCCGCAGCGCAGTATCCGATGCAAGCCGCGCGCAACCAGATTTCCGGTGGCTACGCGACCGTCGAGTTCACGGTGACGGCCGAAGGTACGGTGACCAACGTGCATGTCGTCGATTCGTCGCCGCGGCGTGTGTTCGACCGGGCTGCCATCGACGCCGTCGAACATTCGAAGTTCGCGCCGGCCATGAAGGATGGTCAGGCAGTGTCGGCGGTGGTGGAACGCAAGATCGAATTCAAGCTTTGAGGTTAGGCTGTTGCGGTGCGCGATGCCGCCAGCATTGCGTACCGCAACCCGGACAATGTGCAAGGCATTGTCCGGGTGCGTCCGGCGCGGCGCGGAGGCCGCTCGAATGACGCGTCAATGTCCGCCGTTCACGCGCCGTCCGATCAGCCGATCGTTTTTCAACACCCGCTTGGTGGCCGCCGCTACCCGCGTTCAGTTTTTGCGCCGATGCGCGGGCCGTGCGTGGCGGCGAGTGGGCTTGTGCGAATCAGCGCGCTTGTAGTTGTCGAGGCCGGACCAGTCCTGGTGCGGCAGGCCGAGCAACGCGTCGAACAGCATCGGCATCAGGCCGGCCGGGGCGCCGTCTTCGCAATTCCACATCACCACCGCACCGGCGTGGTACTCGGGAAAGAATCCGATCATCGCGCGATAGCCCTTGACGGCACCGGCGTGGAAGACGAGGGTGTGCCCGGCGTAATCGTAGATTCGCCAACCTAGCGCGTACGACGCCCGGCTCACGCGCACGCGCCGCCAGTTCGACACGAAACGTTCGCCGGGGGTATCGATGACCGGCGCATGCAACACCTTCAGCAGCTCATGCGGCAGCACCGCCGGGTGGCCGCCCATCTGTGCGATCAGCCACTGCTCCATGTCGCGAATGCTGGCGTTGACGCCAGCGGCCGGCGACACGTAGAAGTTGTCGTTGGGCTGGTAGGCGACCCAGTGGCCGCCATGCTGGTAGTGCGGGCGCGCCCAGCTGCGGCTGGACTCCAGGCCGTCGCGGCCGTAACTTGCCGTGGTCATGCCGAGCGGGACGAACAGATAGCGGTCGACCAGTCTGATGAAGAACTGCCCGGTTTTGGCGTAGATCACGGCGCTGATCAGCGAGAACGCGACATTCTGGTAGCCGTAACAGACGCCCGGGGCGCAGCGCAGTGGCACGGTATCGAGCTTGCGCTCCAGCTCGCGGTACGGCACGCCGTCGGCAAGCAGGTTGTCAAAGGCGTGATAGGGCAAGCCGCTGGTCTGGCTGAGGATGTCATGCACCGTGGCGGATTGCGAGGCGTTGGCACTCTGCAGCTTGAAGAACGGCAGCACGCTGGCGAGTCGCGTGTCCCACGCCATCACGTTCTGGCGTACGAGGATGCCAGTCAGGGCAGTGGCGAATGCCTTCGACAGCGAGGCCATCCGGAACACCGTGTCGGGTTTGACCCTTTCACCGGTCGCGGTGTCGGCATAGCCAAGCGTGCGCTCGTAGCGCACTTTGTCGTCGACGATCACGGCCGTCGCCAACCCGGCCGTGCGGTTCTGCGCGGCCAGTTGGTCCAGCCAGCGGTTGTAGTCCTTGAGCGCGGCGGTGACTCGCGCCGCCGGCAGCTGCGATGGCGTGGCGGCGCGTGCGGCCGCGGGATGCGCCTCGGTCACTGCGGCATCGGCCTGGTGACCAGGCGCGGCGATTGCCGCGCCGGTGGACAATACGCAGGCCAGGCCTGCGCAGAAAGCGGATACACGCATGCTATGCTCGAATTGTTGTGCGATCATCCTGATCGCTGCAATGGCGGATTGGCCGACTGGCGCCAACCATCAAACCGTGTGGCGGTTGCGACGGCCCTGGCCTTGAATTTGGCTATCCGTGGCCTGACGTTCGACAACAGCCGCCTTGGCCATACATTCCAACGAAGGAGACGACAATGACAGGTCTGATCATTTTCCTGATCATCATCGCCATCATTGTGATTTACCTGATCGCGATCTACAACGGTTTGGTCACCTCGCGCAATGCGTACAAAAACGCCTTCGCGCAAATCGACGTCCAATTGACCCGCCGCCACGACCTGATTCCGAACCTGGTCGAGACCGCCAAAGGATACCTTGCGCACGAACGCGGGACCCTCGAAGCGGTCACCCAGGCCCGCACCGCCGCCGTCAACGGGCTGGCCGCCGCAAAGGCGCAGCCGGGCGATCCGGACGCGATGAAGCAGTTGTCGGGCAGCGAGAACCAGCTGACCCAGGCGCTCGGCCGGCTGTTTGCGGTCAGCGAGGCGTATCCGGATCTCAAGGCCAACCAGAACATGATGCAGTTGTCGGAGGAGCTCACCTCCACCGAAAACCGCGTCGCATTCTCGCGCCAGGCCTACAACGACTCGGTAATGAACTACAACAACAAGGTCCAGGTGTTCCCCTCGACCCTGATCGCCGGGCCGTTCGGCTTCAGTGCCGCGCAACCTCTGGAGATCGACGATCCGGCCAAGCGGGAAGCGCCCAAGGTCAGCTTTGCCTGATCGCCTTTGAATAATCTGCTGCGCTCGGCAGCTCGCGCGCCGGCGGTGCTCGGCATCCCCATGAGCCGGCGTGTACACTCCGGTGCCTGCGCTCCGGCGTTGCGCCACCTGCCTTCGTTCGCCACGATTCTGCAACGGCGGCGTAGCGCCGCCTGTCGTCGCTGCTGACCTGGGGCATCCGTATGGATTTCTTCGCACAACAGGCCAAGGTCCGCCGTTCCAGCCGCACCCTGGTGCTGCTGTTCATCACGGCGGTGCTGAGCATCGTCATTGCGGTGGACCTGATCTGCGCGTTCCTGCTTGGCGTGGGGCTGCGCCCGCTGCCGCTGCTCGGCGTGTCGGCCGCGGTGCTGGCGGTGATCGGCCTGTGCACGGCGTATCGCGTGGCGAGCCTGGCCGGCGGCGGCAGCGCGGTGGCGCAAGGCATGCACGCGGTGGAGGTGCCCGCCGATACCACCAACCCGCAGTGGCAGCGCCTGCGCAATGTGATCGAAGAGGTCGCGATAGCCTCCGGCGTGCCGGTGCCGGACATCTACGTGATGCAGGACGAAACCGCGATCAACGCGTTCGCGGCGGGCTACACGCCAGCGGACGCGGTGGTGTGTGTGACCCAGGGCTGCCTCGACCAGCTGGACCGCGATGAATTGCAGGGCGTGATCGCGCACGAGTTCAGCCACGTGCTGAACGGCGACATGCGCCTCAACATTCGCCTGATCGGCTTGCTGTTCGGGATCATGGCGATTGGCGTGATCGGGCGTTTCATGATCTACGGCGGCTCCGGGCGCAGCCGTCGCGATGGTGGCAACGTGGCGCTGGCGGGGCTGGCGCTGCTCATCGTCGGCGGCATCGGCCTGTTCTTCGGCAAGATGATCCAGGCTGCGGTGGCGCGCTCGCGCGAATCGCTGGCCGACGCTTCGGCCGTGCAATTCACCCGCCAGACTTCCGGGATCGCCGGCGCACTGAAGAAGATTGCGGCGTTCGAGCAAGGTTCGCAATTGCAGTCGCCGCGCCGAGATGAAGTGCGGCACATGCTGTTCGGTGATGCCGAGATGAGTTCGATGTTCGCGACGCATCCGCCGATCATCCAGCGCATCCAGGCGCTGGAACCGGGATTCAAACCCGAGGAGCTCGACGCCTACGTCAAGCAATGGCTGGCCAGGGGCGGTGATCCGAACTCGATTGACCTGCACGCCGAGCCGTCGCCGTGGCAACAGGGCCTGCACGAGGCTGCGGTGGCCGACGGCGACTTGAACGTGGGTGGTGCGCTGCCGGGGTTCCCGTCGATGCAGGCCGGTGGCGCCAAACCCATCGGTGGCGTGATCCCCACGGCCGGTGCCGAACTTGCGATCACCGCAGCCGCGGTGGCTGCGCAGGTCGGCACGCCCGGCAGCGATGATTACCACGCGGCCACGCAGCTGCATGCGCAGATTCCGCCCGCGCTGGCGGCGGCGGCACGCGATCCGCGCGGCGCGCTGGCGGTGGTGCTGGCGCTGGCCGCGTCCGATCATCCGGAGCTGATGGCGAAGCAATTGCAGACCGTGACGCAGGCCTTCGACGCCGCACTGGCCGGGGCGGTGTCCAGCCTTGCCGCGCAGATCGCCGACCTGCATCCGATGCTGCGCCTGCCCTTGGCGCAACTTGCGTTCCCGACGCTGAAGCGGCGGCCGCGACCCGATGTGATGGCTTTCGTGAAGGCGCTCGACGGTCTGGTGCATGCAGACGGCCAGGTGGATCTGGACGAGTACTGCCTTTCCAAGCTGGTGCAGGCGCAGGTCGTTGCGGCGCTGGATCCGGCGGCGAATTTCAAAGCGGGGGCGCGCAAGCTTGTCGATTTGCAGGATGACCTGCGTGATCTCGCCGCGCTGGTCGCGCATTTCGGCAATGACGACGATGACGATGCCCAACGCGCCTTCCAGACCGCGCTCGCCGAGGCATTGCCGAATGCGCAGCTGATGTACGCCGTCCCCGATGACTGGCAGGCCGCACTCGACCGTTCGTTGGCTGCGCTGCAGCAGCTCGCGCCGGAAGGCAAGCAACTCACCGTCCAGGCTTTGACCCGTGCGATCGCGGCCGACGGCAAGGTCAGCGTGGCCGAATCGGAATTGCTGCGAGTAGTGTGCGCGGTGCTCGGGTGTCCGCTGCCGCCACTGTTGAGTGATCGTTCGTGATCGCAGCTTCGCCGGGCCTGCCCGCAAGCGTGAGTTTCAGAATCCTGCGAACACCAGTACGGCCATCAAAGCCACCATCCGCGGCCACGAGCTCCGTGGCCTGAAATTCACGACAATCGCTCCGCACCGGACTGCCCGAGCAGCGCCTCACGTGTCTTGCGCGAGTGCTCCAGCAGCTCAGGGAAAAACGCATCGAAGCGCGCTTGCAGGATTTGCGCACGCCGCTGCAGTTCGGGCAAGGCCGTCGCGATTGGCGAGGGCCGCGACAACCGCGACGCCAGTCCGTGCAGGACCGCAGCAATGGTCGGCGCGTCGCCGTACGCAAGCGGCAAGCCGTGGCCGTGCATCCAGCCGATGAAACGCCCGAGTTCCGGTGGCACTTCCGCCGCGCGTGCGTCCAGGAACGCCAGCCAGCGCGCGCAGAACGCTGCCACTGGCTCGTCGCAGTAGCGTGCCCAGTCGCGCACCAACAGGTGATCGAACCAGACGTCCAGCAGGATGCCGGCGTAGCGGCGCAAGGGTGGCTGGAAGGTATTGCGGGCGGCCACGACTTCGGGGTGGGCATCGGTGTAGCGGTCGATCGCGCGATGGAAGCGCACGCCCGCCTGGCGGGCGGGTGGCCACGCAGGGTCGGGATGGCCATGCCAGAAATCACCCAGCGCACTGCCGAGCGCGAATTCGGCGCCACCGGTATCGGCGAGCAGGGCGTGGGCCAAGTGGTTCATTCCTATATGATGCGCCCATGCCAGATAATCTGCCGCCGGCACCCGCCGGGTTTCCCGATACTCCCGCGACTTTCCTGTTGCCCGGCCCGGCCGGTGTGCTGGAGGTGGCCACCGCGGTGCCGGAGGCCGATTGCGCCCGCGCCGGCAGCGTGGTGATTTGTCATCCGAATCCCGCGCAGGGCGGCACTATGCGCAACAAGGTGATCACGATGCTCGAGCGCAGCCTGCGCGAGTCGGGCCTGGCCACGGTGCGCTTCAACTTCCGCGGGATCGGTGCCTCGACGGGTGCCTTCGACAATGGCGATGGTGAAACCGGTGATTTGGTGGCCGTTGCGCAGTGGCTGCGCAAGGCTCGCCCGCAGGACGCCCTGTGGTTGGCCGGATTCTCGTTTGGCAGCTACATTGCGCTGCGTAGCGCGCGTTCGCTGGCGGCAGACGCCCTCGTCACGGTTGCACCGCCGGTCGGCCTTTATGAGTTTGGTGAACTGGCGATGCCGGGCTGCCCTTGGTTGGTGGTGCAGGGCGAAGCCGATGAAGTGGTCGATCCGCAAGGCGTGTTCGAGTGGATCGAAACGCTCGATCCGAAGCCTGTGTTGGTCCGCATGCCCGATACCGGACACTTCTTCCACCGCCGGTTGATGGATCTGCGCGGAGCCGTGAAGAACGCGGTGCGCGGATGGTTGCCGGTGCCGAAGCCGGGTGGCTGAACGGGTGGACGCTGCGGTCGCGGAATCTGGAGTGCTTCCAAGCACGCGTTACGCGCGCGGCGTGGCAGCCGGTGCATGGCAGGACGATCCCGCGCAACGGGCGGCGTTGCCGGCGTTTGATCGCTTGCATGCGGCCGTGTGCGCACCACCGGCGGGCTGGCTCGCGCGCTTGCGGGCGCGCGTCGGGGATCCCGCGGCGCTGCGCGGAATTTATCTGTGGGGCGAAGTCGGGCGCGGCAAGACCATGCTGATGGACGAATTCGTCGCAGCGTTGCCCGCTGGGGTGGCGCTGCGCGTGCACTTCCACCGGTTCATGCTGGACGTGCACGCGCAACTGCGCGAGCTCGGCGAGGTGCGCGAGCCGTTGCCGCAGGTTGCCGCGCGCGTCGCCGAGCGCGCACGCGTGTTGTGCCTTGATGAGTTCATGGTCACGGACATCGTCGACGCGATGATCCTGGATGGGTTGCTGCGAGCCTTGTTCGAGCACGGCGTGGCCCTGGTCACGACTTCCAACACGCCGCCGTCCGCGCTGTATCGCGATGGCCTGCAACGCGCGCGCTTCCTGCCCGCGATCGCCCTGATCGAAGCGCACTGCGAGGTGCTGGAACTGGCGTCGCCGCATGATTGGCGGCTGCGCGTGCTGACCCGTGCCCCGGTGTATTTGACGCCGCTCGACGCGCATGCCGAGGCCGCGCTGGCGCGCCTGTTCGGCGAACTGGCGCAAGGCGACGTGCGGCACGATGCCGGGCTACGCATCAATGAGCGGGATTTTCACGCCCGCGGCGTGTGCGCGCAGGCCGCCTGGTTCGATTTTGCCGCCTTGTGCGATGGGCCGTTCGGCTCGGCTGACTACATCGAGCTCGCGCGCACCTATCCCGCCATCCTGATTTCCGGCCTGCCGCAGTTCACCCCGTACAGCGAAGACGCGGCTCAGCGTTTCGTGCATTTGATCGACGAGTTGTACGACCGCCGGGTGAAGCTCGCCGTCACCGCGCAGGTACCGGCGGTGGAGTTGTATGACGGCCAACGCCTGCGCGGCGAGTTCGCGCGCACGGCCAGCCGGCTGATCGAAATGCAAAGCCGCGAGTACCTGGCCGAAGCCCACCGCGAGCACGCGATGGGCTGAACGTCGCCGTACGCGTCTCGCGCCGTCGAAACCAGCTTGGCTCGTTCGCCATATGGCACCGCCGGGACATTTGTCAGTCGTCAAGCCGTGACGTTCGGCCCTTACCCAGAGCCCCCGGCGCTTGCACACTAACGTGTGTAAATTTACAATACTGCGCGGTTCAATTATATGAACCGTATGCGGTCGCGGTTCCCAGCTCTTCAGACCGTTCCCAGCCTGAATGAATCACCCAATGACCAAGTTGATCCCTGCTTCAGGGCGGGTCGCGGTGGCGGTGGCGGTGGCCTTCCTGGCGCTGGCTGGCTGCGCCGTCGGACCGAATTATCGCGAACCGGCTGCGCCTGCGGTCGACCGCTACACCGTGAAGCCGTTGCCGCAGGCAACCACCAGCGCCGGCACCACGGGTGGCGACGCGCAGCGCTTTCTCGCCGGCCAAAGCGTGCCGCAACAATGGTGGACCGCGTTCGGCAATGCCGAGCTGGATCGCCGCGTGCAGCAGGCCCTTGCGCACAGCCCCACGGTCGCCGGTGCGCAAGCTGCGTTGCGGCAGGCCGAGGAAACCGTCAAGGCTGCGCGCGGCGGGTTGTTCCCGGCGCTGGATGGAAGCGCCGGGGCTGTGCGCCAGCAGCAATCGGGTGCGCAGTTTGCGGGTTTCGGTGGCAACTTCTCCGGGTCGAAGCCGTTCAACGTGTTCAACGCGGGTGTCAGTGTTGGCTACGTGTTTGACGTGTTTGGCGGCGTACGCCGCGGGATCGAGGCGCAGAACGCCGCAGCGGAGGTGCAGCGCGCGAAACTCGATGCGACGTACCTGACGCTGGCCGCAAATGTGGTGACGGCGTCCCTTCAGGAAGCCTCCTTGCGTGAGCAAGTGGCGTCGGCCGCGAAAGTCGTCGACGACCTGACCAAGGAACTCGCGATTGCCAAAAAACAGCAGGCGATTGGCAGCAAATCCTTTTCCGACACGCTGGCAGTGCGCACCGAGCTGGCGACCGCCGCGGTGGCCTTGCCGGGTTTGCGCCAACAGCTCGCAGCGACGCAGAACCAGCTCGCAACCTACCTCGGCGTGACGCCGGCGCAACTCGACATCCATCCGATCACGCTCGATCAGGTGACGTTGCCGGCCACCATCCCGGTGAGCTTGCCGTCGACCGTCGTCGCACAGCGCCCGGACATCCGCGCCGCCGCCGCACAGTTGCACGCCGCCACTGCGGCCGTCGGGGTCGCCACTGCCGACATGCTGCCGAAGCTCACGCTGTCCGGCAGTGCCGGCTCGCAAGCCCTGCACAGCAGCGGCCTGTTCAAGGCGGGTACCGGTGCGTGGTCGATCGGATTCAACATCCTGCAGCCGCTGTTCCACGGCGGCCAGCTGTTGCACCAGAAGCGCGCCGCGCAGGCTGGCATGGACGCGGCGCTGGCCAATTGGCAACAGGTGGTGCTGACCGCGTTCCAGAACGTGGCCGACTCGCTGCAGGCGCTCGACTACGACGCCGCCTCGCTCAAGGCCGTGGCGACCGCCGAACACGACGCGTCGAAGCTGCTGGATTTGACCCGCGCCCAATACCGCATCGGCGCGGTCGGCTACGTGAACCTGCTGACCGCCGAGCAGGCGTACCAGGCCGCCCGCGTCGCCCTGATCAAGTCACGTACCGCGCGTCTGACTGACACCGCCGCACTGTACGCCGCGCTCGGCGGTGGCTGGCACGGCAACGACCAGGACCAGGCTGCCAATGGCCAGCCCGGGTCGACCTCTCGAAAGTAACTCTGGCCAACGACATGCTTGCTGGTCGCCACGATGGGCGACCAGCGCAAACGAGATGACTCCATGAACGAATACGCAACTTCCGCCCGGCCCAAGCTGCGCAAGCGCCTGATCATCGTGATCGTCGCAGTGGTGATCCTGTTCGCGCTGCTGTTCGGGTTCAACACCTTCAAGGGCATCATGGTGGGCAAATTCATGATGTCCATGGCCAACCCGCCGCAGACGGTCAGTACCATGACCGCGGCGTACCAGGATTGGCAGCCCAACGTGCAGGCTGTCGGCAACGTGCGCGCGGTGCACGGTAGCGATCTGGCCTTCGAAGTTGCGGGCCTGGTCGACAGCGTGGACGTGCAGTCAGGTGTCGACGTCAAGAAGGGCCAGTTGCTGGTCAGCCTGGTGCAGGCGCAGGACCGTGCCGCGCTCGCGTCCGCGCAGGCCTCCGAGCAGCTCGCGAAGCTGACGGCTGAGCGATCCGCCAAACAGCTCAAAGTACAGGCGATCAGCCGCGCCCAGTACGACGCGGACATGGCCAGCCTGAAGAGTGCGCAAGCGAACGTCGCGGTGCAACAGGCGCTGGTGGAAAAGAAAACCCTGCGCGCGCCATTTGCCGGGCGCGTCGGCATCATCACGGTCAGTCCTGGTCAATACCTGGCCGCAGGCACCAGCGTGGTGACCCTGCAACAACTCGACCCGGTGTATGTCGATTTCACTTTGCCACAATCACTGCTGCAGCAGTTCGCGGTAGGTGGGGCGGTGGACGTCCACGCTGATGCATTCGCGGGCCAGTTGTTCAAGGGCAAGGTCACCGCGATTGATCCGAAGGTCAATCTCGCCACCCGCAATGTCGGCGTGGAAGCCACAGTCGCGAATCCGCAAAAACGCCTGATGCCGGGCATGTTCACCAGGGTCGATGTGGCGAGCGGTGGCGCGGTGCGTTACCTGACCTTGCCGCAAACGGCGATCTCCTACGCGCCCTACGGCGACACCGTCTTCGTCGTGCACGCCGGCGAACCGCCGGCGCTGGATGCCGATGGCAAGCCGGTCAAGACCTCGGCGCCAGCGCCCGCGTCGAAGCCGGGCGAATCCGGTTCGCCCCATTACGTCACGCAAGTGGTCGTCAAGGTCGGTGCGACGCGTGGCGACCAGGTTGCGATCCTGTCCGGCGTCCATCAAGGCGATGTCGTGGTCACCAGCGGTCAATTGAAATTGAAGAACGACACGCCCGTGAGCATCAACAACAAGGTGCAACCGGCGTTCAATCCGAACCCGCATCCGGTGGAGGAGTAGGCGCGCGTTGCGCGCCTGACGGGAACTCGCATGGGTCTTCAAGGCACCACATTCCTAACACGTGCTGCGCGGACTCAGCGTTGGGTTTCGCTCGCCTCGGCGGCGAGCGAGCCACTTTCTGTTTCGGCAGAAAGTGGCCAAAGACCATGGCGCCTGTGGCGGTGGTCGAACGAACGTCGTGTTCGTTCGACTGCCCTGCGATGCTCGCCGAATGACGGCCGCGCCGAACTACTCGCCACATCCCTGTGGCTCGCCCTACGGGCCGCCTGCGGCGTTCAAATCGGCAATCCTGCCGATTTAGTCGCACGTCCGTGTGCTCAAACAGTCGGCGCTTTCCCCGACATTCGGCTGCGCTTCTCGGCACCGCCAACGGCGCCTGGGAGCTCTGCTTCGTTGCCGGCCATCCGTGGCCTCGGCCGGAGCAAGACGCTGCAATTTGCTTCGTGGACACTGCGCGCACGATGCGCGCAATCGGCCCCCCCCGGAATCCGCGAGCGAACCCGTAGCGCATGGATGCGCGAAGGGCGCGTCCGCGGGGTGGCCTTCTCTTTGGTGACTTTCTCTTGGCCACGCAAGA
>DZCM01000029.1 GCA_022730295.1 Rhodanobacter sp.
CCTGCTTGGCCCGCCGGCGGATACGCAACTGCTGGCCGCCGCGCGCCAGTTCACCCAAGGGCTTGACCGGCTCGATCCGCGCTTCCGCATTCAGCGCATCACGCTGCAGGCACTCGATCGCCGCAGTGATGGCGGCCTGCTCTTTGCCAAGCTGCTGGCCGACGTCACGGATGACCAGGGCCGCTGCGTGCCTGGTGCCGTCTTTCTGCGCGGCGATGCGGTCGCCGTCCTGATCGTGCTGCACGCCGGCGACCGCGACTGGGTCGTGCTCACCGCCCAGCCGCGCTTTCCCAGCGGCGAGTTCGAGTCCGTTGAAATCCCGGCCGGCATGATGGACGACCACGGTGACTTCTGCGGCAAAGCCGCGCAGGAAGTGCACGAGGAAACCGGCCTGCTGATTCGTGCGGGGGCACTCGTCTCGCTGGGCGAATACTGTCCGTCATGCGGCGGCAGCGACGCATCCGCCGGAGACGCCTCGATGACGGCGGTGCTGCCCGCGTTGCGCCGGCGCCGTTTGTGCGCGCTGGACGTCGAACCGCTGCGGCTGCGTGGGCGCGCTTCCGTCGGGAAGCCGGCGGCCGTCGCCGCGGCGATGGCGCCAACGCCCGCCGTGCCTGTCGCGGATGCGCCACCGCGCATTGCGCGTCTTGCGCTGCACCCCGATCCGGCAGAGTTGCGCGACCCTGCGCTCTACAGGATGTACATCGCCCTGACCGAAGCGGTGGGCAAGGCCGGGTTGCAGTCGGTGCGGGTGTGCGACGTGGCGGACGATCCTGCGGCGGCGGTGGTGGTGTTCGGCGCGGCGACGTTGCCGGACGGGGTGCCGGCGCAGCGCGTGCTGCGGGCGGATCCGCTCGCGGAACTGCACGCCGACCGCGCGCGCAAGCGCCTGCTTTGGGAACGGATGCAGGCGCTCAGTCGCGACGGGAGCGGCTGAGATGGCCGCGGTGGCGCCGCTCGAAGCGAGCTTGCGCCCGATGACGCACGCCGACCTGTCCGCGGTCGCCAACATCGAGGCCGCGGCTTACGAGTTTCCGTGGTCGCGCGGGATTTTCCGCAGTTGCCTCGACAACGGCCATCATTGCCGGGTGCTGGAAGAAGCCGGCACCATCATCGGTTACGGCATTCTTTCGACCGCTGCGGGCGAGGCGCACATCCTCAACGTATGCGTCGCACCGCTGCATCAGGACCGCAGGCACGGCGCGGACCTGCTCAGGTGCATGCTGGATCTTGCGCGCTGGCACCGCGCGCGGCGCGTGTTCCTGGAAGTGCGCCCGAGCAACAAACTCGCGCAAGCGATGTACGAGCGCGCCGGTTTCAACGAGATCGGCCGCAGGCCCGGTTACTACCCGGCGCGGCGCGGCCGCGAGGATGCGATCGTGATGGCGATGGAGTTGCTGGCGGCGGAGCGGCCATAGCGAGGGGGTGATCCACCGAACCGGCTTGATTGGCTTTCCGGCGAACGCCGCACGCGGAGGCGGGACGCCGGAGCGAACATCGCGAAGCCGATGGTCCGAAGGGCAAGCCGCAGGAGCGGCTTGTCTATCCATTTTTCCTTGCCGCAAAGGTCAAGATGGATTCCGGGTTCCGCCTGTGGCGGCCCCGGAACGACGGCAAGTTACTGGTGCTCCGAGTCCCGAATCCCGAGAGCCGGGTCCAGGCTCTCACGCGAGCTTCTTGTACTTGACCCTGTGCGGCCGCGCGGCTTCCTCGCCGAGGCGGCGCTTCTTGTCGGCTTCGTACTCGTTGTAGTTGCCGGGGAAGAATTCGACGTGCGAGTCGCCCTCGAAGGCGATGATGTGGGTGGCGATGCGGTCGAGGAACCAGCGGTCGTGCGAGATCACGATCGCGCAGCCGGGGAATTCCAGCAGCGCTTCTTCCAGCGCGCGCAGGGTTTCCACGTCGAGATCGTTGGAGGGCTCATCGAGCAGCAACACGTTGCCGCCTTCGAGCAAGGTTTTGGCAAGGTGCAGGCGTCCGCGTTCGCCGCCGGACAGTTGCCCGACGATCTTCTGCTGGTCGCTGCCCTTGAAGTTGAAACGCCCGATGTAGGCGCGCGACTGGATCTCGAAGTTGCCGATCTTCAGGATGTCCAGGCCATCGGAGATTTCCTGCCACACGTTGTTCTTGTCGTTGAGCATGTCGCGTGACTGGTCGACATAGGCGAGCTTCGTGGTCTTGCCATGCACGATTTCGCCGGCGTCCGGCTGCTCCTTGTCCATGATCATCTTCATGAAAGTGGACTTGCCGGCACCGTTCGGCCCAATCACGCCGATGATGGCGCCGGGCGGAATCTTGAACGACAAGTCGTCGATCAGGCAGCGGTCGCCGAATGATTTCGAAACGTGCTTGAATTCGATCACTTCATTGCCGAGACGCTCGCCCGGCGGGATGAAGATTTCATTGGTCTCGTTGCGGCGCTGGTAATCGAGCGAATTCAATTCCTCGAAGCGGTTCAAGCGCGCCTTGCCCTTGGACTGGCGGCCCTTGGCCGCTGAGCGCACCCATTCCAGTTCTTTCTGGATTGCTTTCTGGCGGGCCTTCTCGCTCGAGGACTCCTGCTTCAGGCGCGCGTCCTTTTGCTCCAGCCACGAGGAATAATTGCCCTTCCACGGAATCCCGCGGCCGCGGTCGAGTTCGAGGATCCATTCGGCGGCGTTGTCGAGGAAGTAACGATCATGCGTCACCGCCACCACGGTGCCGGGGTAATCGTGCAGGAACTGTTCCAGCCAATCGACGGATTCGGCGTCCAAATGGTTGGTGGGCTCATCCAGCAGCAGCATGTCGGGCTTGGACAGCAGCAGGCGGCAGAGTGCGACACGGCGCTTTTCGCCACCCGACAATGCCGCAATCTTCACGTCCCATGGCGGCAGCCGCAGCGCGTCGGCCGCGATTTCCAATTGCCGTTCCAGGGTGTGTGCATCGCCAGCGGCCAGAATGTTCTCGAGCTTCTGCTGCTCGGCGGCGAGTGCATCGAAATCCGCGCCTTCCTCGGCGTAGGCGGCGTAGATTTCATCCAGCCGGGTTTGCGCGTCGAGAATGTGCGCCATGCCTTCCTCGACCGATTCGCGCACGGTCTTGTTGTCGTCGAGCTCGGGTTCCTGCGCGAGGTAGCCGATGTTGATGCCGGCGGCAGGCCGCGACTCGCCCTGATACTCGGTATCGACGCCCGCCATGATGCGCAGCACGGTCGATTTGCCCGCACCGTTCACACCCAGCAGGCCGATCTTGGCGCCGGGGAAGAACGACAGCGAAATGTCCTTGATGATCTCGCGCTTGGGCGGGACGATCTTGGACACGCCGATCATGGTGTAGATGTACTGCATGGAGCGGATTCCTGCACGTGGTGCCGCGAGGACAGGTCTCGCGACAGTGGAGGCCATGGATGGCCGTCATCGAAGCGCAAAACGGCGCCGTGGACGGTGCCGAGCATCGCAGCGCCAAGCGGGAGCAAGGCGCGCATGTTCGAGCACAGGGATGTGCGAGTTCGCGCCGGCCCGCTTGGCGCGAGAAGCGCAGGGCAGTCGCGACAACACGATGTTGTCGAGACCACCGTCCCCGGCGCCTAGCCTTTTTCGTCCCTTTTTGGGCAATGCCAAAAAGGGACCCGCGCCGTTGGACGGCGCGGAAAAAGACATGGATGTCACTTCACAATCGGCCATTATCGCCGGTCGCCCGCGCGCGCGCCAGCGGCCGCCGTCCGGCCGCCCGAAAGAGGCTAGAATCGGGGTTTGCCACGTCCCACCACGAGGAATGCGATGTACAGCCACGAAATGCGGATTGCCGGTTACGACGACGAATTGGCCACCGCCATCCGCGAGGAACGCCAGCGGCAGGAGGATCACGTCGAGCTGATTGCTTCGGAGAACTACGCCAGCCCGCGGGTGCTCGAAGCGCAGGGCTCGGTGCTCACCAACAAATACGCGGAAGGCTATCCGGGCAAGCGCTATTACGGCGGCTGCCAGTACGTGGACGTGGCGGAACAATTGGCGATCGAGCGTCTGCAAGAATTGTTCGATTGCGACTATGCCAACGTGCAGCCGCATTCGGGTTCGCAGGCCAACCAGGCCGTGTACTTCGCGCTGCTGCAACCGGGCGACACCATCCTCGGCATGAGCCTCGCGCACGGCGGACATTTGACCCACGGTGCCAAGCCCAACATTTCCGGCAAGATCCTGCACGCGGTGCAGTACGGCGTGAACGATCAGGGTCTGGTCGATTACGACGAAGTCGAGCGGCTGGCGCTCGAACACAAGCCGAGGATGGTCGTGGCCGGCTTTTCCGCGTATTCGCAGATCATGGACTGGGCGCGCTTTCGCGCGATTGCCGACAAGGTCGGCGCGTATCTGTTCGTGGACATGGCGCACATCGCCGGGCTGGTGGCGGCCGGCGTGTATCCGTCGCCGCTGCCGCACGCACACGTGGTCACGTCCACCACCCACAAGACCCTGCGCGGCCCGCGCGGCGGCCTGATCGTGGCGAAGCATTCGGCGATGGGCGGGCAGGCGGAGGAGATCGAGAAGAAATTGCAGTCGATCGTGTTCCCCGGCCTGCAAGGCGGCCCGCTGATGCACGTGATTGCGGCGAAAGCTGTCGCGTTCAAGGAAGCGCTGGAACCGTCGTTCAAGGCGTACCAGCAACAAGTGGTGAAGAACGCCAAGGCGATGGCGAAGACGCTGATGGAGCGCGGCTACAAGATCGTTTCCGGCGGTACCGAGGACCATCTGATGCTGGTCGACCTGATCGGCAAGCCACTCACCGGCAAGGATGCGGAAGCGGCATTGGGGCGCGCGCACATCACCGTCAACAAGAACGCGGTGCCGAACGATCCGCAGAAACCGTTCGTCACTTCCGGTTTGCGCATTGGCACCCCGGCCGTGACCACGCGCGGCTACCAGGAAGCCGATTGCATCGAGCTGGCCGGTTGGGTCGCCGACGTGCTGGATGCACCGAATGACGAGAAGGTGATCGAGAACGTGCGCGGGCTGGTGAACGCGCAATGCGCGAAGTTTCCGGTTTACGGTTGATCGCACGTCCAGGCGCCGCCGATGCACTGTCCGTTTTGCCAGAACATCGACACCCGCGTGATCGACTCACGCGTTTCCGAGGAAGGCTCGACCATCCGCCGGCGCCGCGAGTGTCCGTCCTGCGGCGAGCGTTTCTCGACGGTGGAAACAGTGGAGTTGAAGCTGCCGGCGATCATCAAGGGTGATGGCCGCCGCGAAGCGTTCGACGCGCGCAAATTGCGCAACGGTTTCGATCGCGCATTGCACAAGCGGCCGGTGGCCGAAGAACGCATCGAAGCGGCGGTGCGCGCGGTGGTGCGGCAGTTGCGTGTCAGTACCGAACGCGAGTTGCCGTCGCGCCGGATTGGTGAGCTGGTGATGACTGAATTGCGCAAACTCGACCATGTCGGCTACGTACGCTATGCGTCGGTCTATCGATCATTCGAGGACGTCGCCGATTTTCGCGAGGAACTTGATCGTCTCGAACACGACCTGCCGCCCGGTGACAGCCAGTTGCCGCTGATCGGCGGCGGTGATGTGGTGTCGATCGACAAGCACAAGAAGCCTTGATGCGACACAAGATTGCGAAAACCGGGGTCAGGCTCGACTTCCAGCCAGGTCTTGGACGACGGCGACGGTATCCGTGAAAGTCGACTCCGGCTCAAGTTTTTCCGCCGCCGACCACGCCTTGATGGCGCGCGCCCTGCGCCTCGCCGCGCGCGGCCTCTACACCACGCAACCGAATCCGCGGGTCGGTTGCCTGATTGCACACGGCGAGGACTTTGTCGGTGAGGGCTGGCACCAGCGCGCGGGCGAACCGCATGCGGAAGTGTTTGCGTTGCGTGCAGCGGGCGAACGCGCGCATGGCGCAACCGCTTACGTCACGCTGGAACCCTGTTCGCACCAGGGCCGCACCCCGCCGTGCGCGGACGCCCTGATTGAAGCAGGCATCACGCGCGTGGTGGTGGCGACGGACGATCCGAACCCGAAGGTCGGCGGAGCGGGGGTGCAACGTTTGCGCCAAGCAGGCGTGGTCGTCGAGACCGGTTTGATGCGCGAGGCGGCGCGCGAACTCAATCGTGGATTCTTTTCACGCTTCGAATCGGGGCGCCCATGGGTGCGCGTGAAACTCGCGATGAGCCTCGATGGCCGCACCGCGCTCGCCCATGGCGAATCCAAATGGATCACCGGTGAAGCCGCCCGCGCCGACGTGCAGCGCTGGCGCGCGCGCAGTTCGGCGATACTCACCGGCGCCGGTACCGCACGCGCGGACAATCCGCGACTGACGGTGCGGTGGTCGCAAGGCGATGGTTTTCATCCACCGCTGCGCGTCGTACTCGACGCGCGCCTTGATGCCTTGCCACCGGGTGCACACCTGCTCGACGGCGGTGCGCCGACGCTGGTATTGCACGCGCCGGACGCCGTGTCGCCCAATGCTCGCTATGCGCGTGTCGAACTTGCCGCGGTCGCCGGCGACACGCACGGCAGGTTCGATCTCGATGCAGTGTTGCAGTTGCTCGCCGCGCGCGGCGTCAACGAGTTGCAGGTCGAGGCCGGTGCGGTGCTGTGCGGGGCGCTGTTCGAACGCGGCCTGGTCGACGAACTGTTGGTGTACGTGGCGCCTGTGCTGCTGGGTGATGCCGCGCGGCCGCTGCTGGCCTTGCCGGAGTTGACCGACATGGCCGGTCGTTGGGAGCTGCGGGTGATCGAGCAAAGAAGGATCGGCGCCGATTGGCGGTACTTGTTTCGTCGCGCCACACCGGTGGGGATTTGACCGGCGGTGCGGGCCATCAATTTTTCCTGAAGCGCAGCTAAGCGGCGCGCGCTGTTCCCGCCAGCGGCCGGGTTTCGTCATAACAATTTCATAACTTCGTGTTTATTTTTGCTTCACGCCATTCATTTACGGGGATAGCGACATGATGCAGAGGATGCAGTCGTTCGGGGTACGGTGGATTGCGCTGGCGCTGGTATTGGCCGCTGCGATCCTGTGGACGGGATCGGCGCTGGCGCAAGACGGACCCCTGCAGGTGCGGCGTATCTCGCCATCCGGCGTAGACGTGCAGCCCGGCCAGGAAGCAGTGATCCAGTTCGATCGGGCGATGGTTCCGCTCGGTCACATGGGCCGCAAGCGTTCCGAGATTCCCGTCAGCATCAAGCCCGACCCGGGTTGCCAGTGGCGCTGGCTCAACACCAGCGAGCTGGCCTGTCGGCTGGCCAAGGAAGTGCGTTTCGCACCGGCCACCGAATACACCGTCACCGTCGGCACCGCGCTGAAGGCGCTCGACGGCACGCACCTGGATGCGGCCGACGTCGAGACCTTCACCACCTGGCGGCCGAAGGTGGATCGCAGCGATTTCCAGACATGGCGCGGGCCGACGACGCCGGTCTTCATGGTGCGCCTGAACATGCCGGTGACGGCCGCGCAATTGGCACGCCACATCGGTTTTGCCGATGCCAGCGGCGGCTGGGTGGCGGCGAAGATCGAACCCTTCACCAAGGAGCGGGGAGGCCCGGTGTTCCTGCCGATGCCGGGCTTGCCCGGTGCGGTGATCGCAATCGCCAACCCGCAGCCCAACAAGCCGCTCGATGTGAACGCGTCCGCCGCCGCGGGACGGCGGGTGTGGCAAGTGCTGCCGGTGCAGCCACTGCACGCGGCGAGTGGTTACAAGTTGCACGTGAAACCCGGCATGCGCTCGCCGCTGGGCGCACTGCCAGGGAACCAGGACGAAGACGTCGATGGCCTGACCACCTACGGCGCGTTCACGCTGCGCGGCATTGCCTGCAATGACAACATCAGAGTGCTGGTGGGCGAGGCCAACCCCACGCCGTGCGAGCCTGCGAGCGTCAGCCTGCTGTTCAGCGTGCCGGTACCGCGCGCGACGCTGGCGGCGATCAAGTGGCAGCCGCTGCCGTTGCCGAAGGACAAGCTTGCCATCGCCTGGCGCGACTATCCCGAATGGTTCCTGCGCGATCGCAATTATGCCTACGATGCGGATGGCGACGACGCGTATCCGTTGTATTTCGTGCTGAAGCCCATGAGCGGCTGGACGATCACCGTCCCGGCCGGCGTCAAGGATCGCTTCGGCCGCAAGTTGCCCAAGCCGGTCACACTGACCTTCCTGACCGGCCACCGCGCGCCGTTCCTCGATCCGCCGCCCGGCGAGGCGGTGCTGGAGACCGACCAGAAAACCATCGTGCCGCTGCGTTTCACCAACCTCGACAGCTTCAACTTCAATTGGCAGAGGCTGTCGCCGAACGACCTGTTCCCCGGCATCGACCCGCACGCGAAGGCCGCGCCGGCCGCAAGCTCGAGTGCGGGTGCCGGTGCGCACTTTGCGCCGTGGCGCGGCAACACGCCAGGGCCGTTTTCGGAAACCCAGCCGGCCGATCAAGCCGTCACCGGCGAGAACGCCAACTCGGGTTCCATCAATTTGCTGCAACGCCCGGATCTTGCCGCGCCGGTCGACACGATCGTCAAGGGCAAGCTCGGTATTCGCGCTGTGCTGGGTGGCAAGCCTGGCGTGGTCTGGGGCACGCTGGACTGGAGTCCGAACGGCCCGTACCGCCCGTATCGGTTCATGGGCGAGGTGACGCCGTGGCAGGTGCTGGCCAAGGTTGGCCATTACGACACCCTGGTGTGGATCAACCGCTGGGATTCCGGCAAGCCGGTCGCGGGTGCCAAGGTGAAGTTGCTGCTCGGCCACGACGGCAACCTCGACCCGTTGTCGCCGATCGGCAAGACCGTCAGCACCGATGAATCCGGTTTGGCGCAGTTGCCCGGAACCGTGGCATTCCCGGCGTCGTGGTTCACCCGTTGGAACAGTCTCTCGAATTTCTACATCGGCACGGCGCGCAATGATGAGCTCGCGCTGCTGCCGCTGGATGGCACCTTCCAGCGTTCGGTCGGTGACGCCAGCAACTACGTGTTGTACAGCGACACCGCACCACCGAATGGACACATGCGCGCGTGGGCGGTCACCGAACAGGGCATCTACAAGCCGGGCAGTGAGGTGAAATACGCGGCGTTCGTGCGCGCCGAAGGCAAGATCAGTCTGGAAGCGCCGCCGGCGCTCGATTACACGCTCACCATCACCGACCCCGAAGGCAACCAGGTGCTCAAACGCGAGCACGTGAAGTTGTCGCCGTTCGGCGGCGTGAACGGGACGTTGCACATCGCCAAGACCGCGCCGATGGGTTGGTACGACATCACGATCAGCTGGCCGACGACCACCGGGACAGCGAGCCGCGCTGCCGGGCGCTTCATGGTTACCGATTTCGTGCCGGCGACCTTCAAGGTGCGCACCCAGGTGCTCGGCACGCATTTCGAGCCGGGTGACAAGGTCGGCATCCGCGTAAATGCGACCCTGCACGCGGGCGGCCCCTACACCGACGCCAAGGTGAAGTTCACCACGATGCTGGTGCCGCAGTTTTTCAGTCCGGATACGCCGGTCGCCGCGCAATTTTCGTTCTACAACTACAGCGAGACAACGCCGAACGCGCAGACGCTGGCCGTCAGCGACGGCCAGCTCGATCACACCGGTTATGCGCACACCGAAGTCACGCTGCCCGCCAAGAGCGACATCGTGTATGGCGAAGTGCAGGTGGAAGCTTCGGTGGAATCGGCGCGCTCGACCTGGGTCGCCAACGACGCGAGCGTGCCGTTCTCGGCGCGCGATCGCTTCATCGGCCTGCGTATCGACAACTGGATGCAGGCGGCGGCCAAACCATTCAAGGTGCAGTATCTGGTGGTGGACCCGTCGGGTAATCCTGCGGCCGGCAGCAAGCTCGAACTGCAACTGCAACGGCAGGAGATCACGCGCGTGCGGGTGAAGAACGGCGCGGGCAATTTCTCCGAAGAGGAACACTCGAAGTGGGTCACGGTTGACAAGTGTGCGTCCGTGTCCACGCCGGCGCCCGGAAGTTGTGATCTCACGCCGCCGCAGGCCGGCGACTATCAAGTGCTCGCGACCGTCACCGACAGCAAGGGCCGCAAGCAAAGCAGCATGCTCGGCACCTGGGTGACCGGCGAAGGCGAGGTGGTGTGGTCCACGTCGGGCAAGGGCGTGACGCTGGTGCCCGACAAGTCGAGCTACCACGTCGGCGACGTCGCCCATGTGCTGGTGCAGAACCCGTATCCGGGTGCGCGTGCGCTCGTCACCATCGAACGCTACGGCGTGCTGTGGAAGAAGCTCGTCACGCTGAAGGGTTCGGCACCGGTGATCGATGTGCCGATCGGACCGGAGTGCTTCCCGGGTGCGTATTTGTCGGTTGCGATCTTCTCGCCGCGGGTCGCGCCGCCGGCCGATCCTGACCTCGGGCGCCCGGAAGTGGCGATCGGCTATCAGGCCTTGAAGATTACCGGCAAGGGCAGCTCGCTCGACATCAAGGTCACGCCGGCCAAGGCCGAATACAAACCGCGCCAGACGGTCGAGGTGAATGTCGCGATCAAGACGCATGCTGGCAAGGTGCCCGGCAAGACGCGCCTCGTGGTTGCCGTGGTCGACCAGGGCGTGCTCGACCTGCTCGCGAAGGGCACCAAGTATTACGACCCGCGTGAGACTTTCTACGCGCCGCCGAACGGCCCCGACGTCGTCAACTACAGCCTCGCCAACCAGTTGCTGACGCGGCTGCAGCCGAAGGCGGGCAAGGGCGAAAATCCGGGCGGTGACGGCGGCGGGAGCAGCGGGCCGAACGTGCGCAGCCAGTTCGCCTATGCCGCGTACTGGAATCCGGAATTGGTGACCGACAAGTCCGGCCGCGCGCATTTCAGCTTCAAGTTGCCGGACAACCTCACGCGCTGGCGGATTCTCGTGATCGCGATGAGCCCGGGCGATGCCATGGGTCTCGGCGATGGCTCGGTGCGCGTGAACCTGCCGTTGCAGATCGAGCCCGCGTTGCCGAACCAGATGCGCGTGGGCGACAAGTTCGGCGCGGCGTTCAACGTCACCAACCGCACCACCGATCCGCTGCAGGTGGCGACCAGCATCGTGGCGAGTGGCGTGATCGCTGGCGGTACGGCGAAATCGAACGGCACGCTCGAGCTTGCCTCGTTCGCACACGACCTCAGCTGGCTGAATCTCGAGGCCGTGCAAGCGGGCGACATCACGCTGACCGCGACGGCGAAGTCGGGCAAGCTTGGCGATGCGGTTCAGGCACACATCCCGGTGACGCCGGCCGGTACCACCGTGGTCGCAGCCGAATACGGCAGCACCACCACGGCAGGCGCGCAGGTGCCGGTGAAGGTACCGCCCAAGGCGATACCGGGTAGCGCCAAGGTCACGGTGCGCTTTGCGCCGACCTTGATCGGTGGCCTCAACGGCGCCTTCGCGGTGATGCGCGACGATCCGCTCCAGACTTGGGAAGTGAGGCTGTCGCGCGGCGTGCTGGCCTCCGATTACCTGCGCCTGAAACCGGTCTTGGGCAACTCGGTGGAATGGAAGGACGCGCCGCACTCCATCGACTGGATGCTGGGTTCGGCGGCCGATTTCCAGGCTCCGAATGGTGGCATGTCGTTCTGGATTCCGAGCAATGGCTTCGTCAGTGATTACCTCAGCGTGTACACCGCGCTGGCTTTCGACTGGCTGCAGGATGCCGGCCACCAGCCGCCGGAACAGGTGCGGCAGAAACTCTGGGGCTTCCTGCACAAGCAGATCCTGGACAAGTCCGGTGACCAACCGGCCGCGCCGGTGTTGCGCGCGGGCGCGATGGCCGCGTTGGCGATGTCGAAGGACGGCCATCTGCCTGACGGTGCGGTGGCCGGGATGATCCCGAAACTGCACAAGCTGCGGCTGTTCGGGCAGGCCCTGCTGCTGGATGCGGCGATCGCCAGCCACGACCGCGCGAGCGCGGATGCGATCACCAGGTCGTTGTTGTCCTACGCCGAGGAATCGGCCGGCGAGATCTCGTTCAACGAGCGCGAGGAAGGTGTGTACCTCGACATCCTGGCAACGCCGTTGCGTTCCAATTGCGCGATCCTGGATGCGCTCTCGCGTTACCACACAGCGTACGGCGACGAGAACCTGCTCGGCAGCGTGCCGCAGAAGGCGATGCGCTGGGTGGGCGGACAACGCCGCAACGCCGGCGGCTGGCCGAACAGTCAGGAGAACGTGTTCTGCACCACCGCGACCACGCACTACGCCGATGCCTACGAGGTTCCAGTGAAGTCGCTGGTTGGCGTGTTGAGCCTGCCAGGGCAGAAGCCACAGTCCGCGGCGTTCGCTTCGCGAGCGACTCCGGCCGTGAAGCTCGCGGGCCCAGCCGCCGCGCCCGGCCAGCAGTTCGAGGTGCAGCTCGGCCGCAGCGGGCAGGGCCGCTTGTACTACGGCGTGCAAGTGCACTATATGATGCCGCCGGGCTTCCTGCCGGCGGCCGACGCCGGCATGACCTTGTCGCGCGAGTACCACGTATTGCGCGACAACAAGTGGGTGGCGGTGAAGCCCGGCGTGGTGCTGCAACGCGGCGAGATCGTACGCGTGGACCTGATCGTCGATGCGCCCACCGAACGCCACCACGTGGTGTTGACCGACCCGTTGCCGGGCGCGTTCGAGGCCGTGAACCGCTTGCTTGCGACCTCGGCCAAGGTGACACCAGCCGCGCAACCTAACGTGTCGGTGCTGATGTTTGATGGCGGCGCGTGGCCCAACATGTCGATCGTCGAGGGCGGTTTCTACCACCGCGAAACCCACTTCGATGCGGTGCGTTTCTTCGCTGAAGACCTGCCGGCCGGGCATTACCGCGTGGTGTATGCAGCGCAGGTGATCGCGCCGGGCTCGTTCACCGCGCCGGCGCCCGTCATCAAGGAGATCTACCAGCCCGACGTGTTCGGGCGTGGTGTGGATACGCACGTCGACGTGGCGATGCCGGGGCACTGAGATGCGGCAGCGCTGGCGCCGTTGGCTTGCGATCGCCGCTGCCGTGGGTGCGGCGGCGGCGATCGTATTGGCGATCGCCACCTGGCACGCGTTGATGCCGATGCCGGCATCGCTGGGTGTGCAGGCGCCGGCTACCGGCGCCAGCGACACGCATTTCGTGGCCGCCGATGGTACGCCGCTCAACCTCAGTTTTAGCGGCCGCTTCAATCGTGCCAACGTGCTTCCGGCAGCGAGCATCCCGAAGCTGTTGCGTGATGGTTTCGTTGCGTCCGAGGATCAGCGCTACTGGCAACACGGCGGCGTCGACTGGACCGCGCGCTTCGCCGCGTTGTGGGGCAACTTCCGCGCCGGTCACATCGAACGCGGCGCCAGCACCATCGGCGAGCAGGTCGCGCGGATTCTCCAAGCCCGTCCGCGCACCTACTGGAGCCACTGGATCGCGGGCTTCGATGCGGGGCGGCTGTTGCGCCGCTTCGGACACGCCAGGGTGCTCGAGTTCTATTTGAACCAGGTGCCCTACGGCGCGCAGCGGCGCGGTGTCGAGCAGGCCGCGCGCTACTACTTCGGGCGCGATGCCGGAGTGCTCGATCCTGCCGAGCAGCTGGCGCTGGTGGTACTGGTGCGCTCGCCGCAAGGCTACGATCCGCGCATACATCCCCGCGCCGTGCGGCGCGCGGTCGACCAGTTGGCCGGGCGCATGCTGGCCGACAAGACGATCAGTGCGACCGAAGCCGAGGCGATCCGGCGCGCGCCGATCCAGCCCGGCCGCCAGCAGCTCGAACTCAAGGCCGGGCCGTTCGTGCTCTACGCCACCCGGCAGGCCAAGGCACGCGGCCTCGATGCGCCGGTACTGCGCACCACCCTCGACGCGTCGCTGCAGCGGTTCGTGCAACAGGTGTTGCGCAAGCGCGTGCAGGAACTGGCGCAGCGCGGCGTGCACGACGGCGCGGCCTTGGTGGTCGACAACCAGACCGGCGCGGTGCTGGCGTGGGCGGTCGCGCCCGGGGATGATCCGTTCGCCATCGATCCGGTGGTGACGCCGCGCCAGCCAGGGTCTGCCCTGAAACCCTTCGTGTATGGCCTCGCGCTCGCGCGGCTCGGCTGGCAGGCCGACCACGTGCTCGAAGACACCCCGCTCGCGGAGCGCGTCGACAAGGGCGTACATCGCTACCGCAATTACAGCGGCAAGCATTACGGGAAGGTCAGCCTGCGCTACGCACTGGCCAACTCGCTCAACATTCCGGCGGTGCGTGTCGCACAGGCGGTGGGCGTGCCGCCGATCATCGATGAATTGCAGCACTTCGGCTTCAGCACTTTCAAAAGGGGCGCGGATTTCTACGGTCCGGCGATCGTGCTCGGCGATGGCGCGGTGACATTGCACGACATGGTGCAGGGCTATGCGAGTCTCGCCCGCCACGGCGAGTTCCTGCCGCTGCACGTGCTCGAAGGCGTGCCGCAGCCCGATCCGGTGCGCGTGCTGCCCGCGGACGTGACGTCATTGCTGGCCAGCATTCTTTCGGACCCGGATGCGCGTGCCGCCGAGTTCGGTGCAGACAGTGTGCTCGACCTGCCGCTGCCGACTGCGGTGAAGACCGGCACCTCCAGCGATTATCACGACATCTGGACGCTGGGTTTCGACAACCGCTACACCGTCGGCGTGTGGATGGGCAATCTCGGTGGCGCGCCGACCGATCAGTTGACCGGCTCGCTTGGCCCGGCCCCGGTGTTGCGCCAGATCTTCGCCCGCCTGCGCGGCACTGCGCCGTACGCGGGGCTCTGGCACAGCCCCGGATTGCGCGCAGTCGCAACCTGCGAATGGATCGGCCCGCCGCCGTGCGTGCAGCGGCAGGAGTGGTACCTGCCGCCGCAAGCCACGCTCGCGGCGCGTACCAAGGCTTCCGAAACATCCTCGCCGCAGATCGCGCAACCCCTGCCGGGCGAAATGCTGGCAATCGACCCGCGCCTGCCCGTGTCCTCGCAACAATTCCGGTTCACGCTCGATGCCAACGGTCGCACCATCCAGCGCGTCGAGTGGCAGGTGGATGGCAAACCGTTGCCGGCGTCGGGCGAGGACACGACCAGTTGGGTGCTGGTGCCGGGGTCGCATCGGGTGACGGCCAAGGTGTGGGTGGATGGCGCCGTCGCGGCCACGCAGCTTGGCCCGGTTGAGTTCAGCGTCGTGGGTCCTGGCGCAGCCGCGAACTGAGTGCACGTGGCGCCAGTGCTAGAATGGGCGCGCCGGCTGGTCCGGCGAATGTCTTCAGGGCGGGGTGCAAGTCCCCACCGGCGGTAGGTCCGGCGTCGTATGTGATGCCGCACGAGCCCGCGAGCGCTTGCGGCAGCATCGCAAGGTCAGCAGATCCGGTCGAATGCCGGGGCCGACGGTGATAGTCCGGATGCAAGAAGACGGTCCGATGCCCGCGCCTGCGGTGCGTCGGCCCATGCCTTGGAGCGTTCTCGTCGCCGCTGCGGAGAACGTTGCATGATTTTCAACACTTCCGGATTCGTGCTCGCCCCCAATCGGAAGGCGCGCTGATGTTCACCGGCATCGTCGTGGCGACCGGCACGCTGGCGCGCTCCGAGGCGCGCGGCGGCGACCTGCGCCTTGTGATCGCCGCGCCGGCGCTCGATCTTGCCGACGTCGTGCCCGGCGACAGCATCAGCGTGTCGGGCTGCTGCCTGACCGTGGTGGCAATCGAAAACGGCACGCTCGCATTCGACGTCTCCAACGAATCTTTGTCGGTCACTACGCTGGGCGGCCTGCGCGCCGGCGACGCGGTGAATCTCGAAGCGGCGTTGTGCCTCGCCGGCCGCCTCGGCGGGCACCTCGTGTCCGGCCACGTCGATGGCATGGGCACGCTCGTTGCGATTGAGCCGGACGCTCGTTCGCAGCGCTGGGTCATCGAAGCCCAGCAAGCGCTCGCGCGCTACATCGCCGCCAAGGGCTCGATCTGCGTCGACGGCGTCAGTCTCACGGTGAATGCCGTCGATGGCGCACGCTTCGAGGTCAACCTGATTCCGCACACGGTCGCGGTGACCACGTTCCGCGATCGCCGTGTCGGCGATCGCGTCAATCTCGAAGTCGACTTGCTGGCGCGTTACCTCGAGCGCCTGCTGCAACATACGGAGCGTTGACGCATGCCCTTTGCAAGTATTCCCGAACTGCTCGAGGAAATCGCCGCCGGCCGCATGGTGGTGATGGTGGATGACGAGGACCGCGAGAACGAGGGCGACCTGATCATGGCCGCCGGCAAGGTGCGGGCCGAGGACATCAATTTCATGGCGCGCGAAGGCCGCGGCCTGATCTGCCTCGCGCTCGATCCCGCGCGCGGCCGCCAGCTTGGCCTGCAACCGATGGTGCGCGACAACGCTTCCGCCTACCACACCAACTTCACGGTTTCGATCGAGGCCGCGAGCGGCGTCACCACCGGCATTTCCGCGCACGATCGCGCGCGTACCATCCAGGTGGCGGTGGCGGCGGATGCCAAGCCGTCCGATCTCGTGCAGCCCGGCCACATTTTCCCGCTGCTCGCGCAGCCGGGTGGCGTGTTGACCCGCGCCGGCCACACCGAAGCCACGGTGGATCTGGCCACGCTGGCGGGTGGTGCCGGCGCCGGCGTGCTGGTCGAGATCCTGCGCGAAGATGGTTCGATGGCACGCCGTCCCGATCTCGAAGTGTTCGCGCAAAAACACGGTCTCAAGATCGGCAGCATCGCCGATTTGATTCGCCATCGTCTGGCGACGGAAAAAACCATCAAGCGCGAGTTCGATGGCGAGGTCGATACCGAGTTCGGCGCGTTCCGGCTGGTCGCCTGGCGCGACCTGCTGCAGGGCGACCTGCATTTTGCGATGGTGCGCGGCGTGGTCGATGACGGCGAGCCGGTGCTGACGCGCGTGCATGTACGCAACATTCTTTCGGGCGTGCTGCATCTGAAGCGCGACGATCTGGGCCTCACCATGACCGCGGCGCTGCGCTGCGTCGCCGCCGAAGGCCGTGGCGTGGTGGTGGTGCTGGCCGGCAATGACGATGCCGACGCGCTGCTGGCGCGCCTCAATCGCGCCACGGATCCCGCCGCCGCGACCACGCGCGCCGGCGCGCAGCGCGAGTGGCGCCAGCTGGGTCTCGGCGCACAGATCCTCGCCGACCTTGGCGTGCGCCGCCTGCGCGTGCTGGGCGTGCCGCGCAAGCTGGTCGGCCTGTCCGGTTTCGATCTTGAAGTGGTCGAATATGTCGAAGAGCCGGACCTCGGTGGCCGTCAACCTCAGTTCGCCAGCTTGGCTTCCCCCTTCGGTACGAAGGGGGATTGAGGGGGATGGCCGTTCTGCGCGAATCGGCATCCCCCCGCGCCTGCGGCGCGACCCCCTTCCGGTGGAAGGGGGTGATCGCAACTATGCTTCCCGAAGTTTGAATCCCTGAAAGTGAAATATGTCTGACCAACCCGCAAACTCCAATCCTGAACTGCGTTCGCCGCCCGGCGCGCGCTACGCCGTGATCGCCAGCCGCTGGAATGGCGAGATCGTAGACGCGCTGATTGACGGCGCGCGCAAGGCGTTCGCCATGCGCGGCGTGGCCGGCGACGCGCTCGAAGTTCTGCGTGTGCCGGGTGCCTGGGAACTGCCGGTACTGGCTGGCCGTCTCGCAGCGACCAAGCGCTATGCGGCGATCGTTGCATTGGGTTGCGTGGTGCGCGGCGAAACCCGTCACTACGAACACGTCGCCGATGAATGCGCGCGCGGCTTGATGCGCGTCGCATTGGATTCGGGCGTGCCGGTGTTGAACGGCGTGCTCGCAGTCGAGGACGAGGCCGATGCCTGGGCGCGTGCCGGTGGTGCGCGCGGCAACAAGGGCGCGGACGTCGCGTTGTCGGCCATCGAAATGGCGGTATTGATGAAGGAATTGCAGCAATGACCAAACATGCCGGTGGTGTCGATCCGGTCGCCCGTTCGCGCGCGCGTCGCCGTGCGGCCCAGGCCTTGTATGCGTGGGAACTCGGCGGCAATCCAATGGGCCGCGTGATCGAGGATTTCCGTCATGAGCAGGACATGCAGATCGCCGACATCGAGTACTTCGAGGATCTGCTGAATGGCGTTGCGGAACATCGCAAGGAACTCGACGAAGGCCTGGTGCCATTGCTCGACCGCGAGGTCGAGAGGGTCGACCCGATCGAGCGCGCGGTGTTGCGGCTGGCCGGCTACGAGCTCAAGTACCGCCTCGACGTGCCCTACCGGGTGGTCTTGAACGAGGCCGTGGAGGTGGCCAAGCGCTTCGGTGCGGAACAGGGCCACACCTACGTCAACGGCGTGCTCGACAAGCTCGCGCGCGCATGGCGCGCGACCGAATACGAGGCTGCGTCGCGTTGAGCGAGTTCGCGCTGATCGATTTGATCCGTCAGCGCGTCGCGTCCGGGCGCGGTGATGTGGCGCTCGGGATCGGTGATGACGCCGCATTGCTCGACGTCCCGGCAGGCATGCGCCTGGTCGCCTGCACCGACAGCATGGTCGAAGGCGTGCACTTCCTGCGTGGTACCGCGCCTGCGGACCTTGGCTGGAAGGCACTGGCGGTGAATCTCTCCGACCTTGCCGCGATGGGCGCCGAGCCCGCGTGGGCATTGCTGGCCCTGACGCTACCAGATGGTGGTGCGGAGTTCGTGGAACGCTTTGCCGAAGGCTTCGGCGAACTTGCAGGCATGCACGGCGTGGCGCTGGTCGGCGGTGATACCACGCAGGGTCCGTTGGCGATGACGGCGACCGCGCTGGGTTTTGTTCCCCACGACGCCGCGCTGAAACGCGCGGGCGCCCGTGTCGGCGATGCGGTGTTCGTGACGGGCACGCTCGGCGATGCGGCGGGGGCGTTGCGTTTGTCGCGGAGTTTGGGGGAAAGCCATCCCCCTCAATCCCCCTTCCTGCGGAAGGGGGAAGAAGAACCTCGCCCCCTTCTGCAGGAAGGGGGGCGCCGCGCTGCAGCGGGGGCGTTGCGCCTTTCCGTTTCTCCACCTGTTGGGGAAGGTGCCGCAGCCGGATGGGCGAAATTGCGTGCCAGACTCGAGCGTCCGCGCCCACGCGCCGCGGCGGGCGTGGCGCTGCGTGGCATCGCGAACGCTTGCATCGACGTGTCCGATGGTCTGCTGGCGGATCTTGGGCACGTATGCGCGAGCAGTGGCGTCGGTGCGGAAATTGCTGCGGACGCATTGCCGGCTTCGAAAGCGTTGCGTGAGGCATTCGATTCGCGTGTTTGCCGCCAATTCGCGTTGGCGGGCGGCGATGATTATGAGTTGTGCTTTACGGCACCAGACGCGCGCGCGCATGCCGTTGCGCAAGTGTTCGCCGGGCTTGGGTTGCGCGTGACGCGGATCGGCCGCATCGTCGCTGGCAGCGGCGTGCGTGTGCTGGATGCGCAAGGCAACGTGCTTGATACACCGCCGCATGCTGGTTGGGAGCACTTCGCGCGATGAGCCCGCCCCTCACCGCCACGCAACGCCGCGCGCTGCTGACCCATCCAGCCGGCTGGATCGCGACGGCCTTGGGTGCCGGCCTTGCACCCACGGCGCCCGGCACCGCGGGTTCGCTGGTCGCATTGCTGCCGTGGTGGTTCGGCTTGCGCGGCTTGCCACCTGGCTGGTATGCGCTGGTGCTGGCCGCTGGTTTCGCGCTGGGCGTGTGGGCGTGTGGCGTGGCCGGCAAACGGCTTGGCGTGCACGATCACGGCGCGCTGGTGTGGGACGAAGTGATCGGCATGTGGATCACGTTGATCGCAGCACCGGCCGGTTGGTGGTGGATGCTGGTTGGCTTCGCGTTGTTCCGGCTGTTCGACATCTGGAAACCGTGGCCGGTGCGCGTCGCCGACCGCCGCGTTCACGGCGGGCTGGGCGTGATGCTGGATGACGTCATTGCCGGCGCGTATGCGTATGTCGCATTGCTGATATTGGCGCGCGCCTGGAACGTGTTCGAGCTGTCGTAACGCACCTTTTCGGTGGACTGCAACAGGTCGATCCGCTGGTGCGTCGCATCGACGCGTCGGCCTTTTCGCCGCGTACGTTGCATGACTTCGAGGCGGGGCGGGGGGTTTTCGATGGGCATGTCGCGATCCTGACACTCTGGCGCGAAGTGCTTCCCTGTCTACGAACTCAACAGTTGCCGCACACATTGGCGCATTGCGGGAACGACCTCGTCCTCGAACCACGGGTGACGCTGGAGCCATGCGGTGTTGCGCGGACTTGGATGCGGCAACGGCAGCTTGCCGGCGCCGAGATATTCGTGCCACGCCGCGCAGGTTTCAGTGAGCGTAGCCTTGCGCGCGTTGCCGAGCATGCCGCGGATCGCATACCCGCCGATCGCAAGGGTCAGCCGGACATTCACAAGTCGCGGCAGCAGTTGCGGATGCCACAGCGGCGCGCATTCGGGGCGTGGCGGCAGGTCGCCGGACGGGCCCTTGCCGGGATAACAAAAACCCATCGGCACGATCGCGACGCGATGCGCGTCATAAAATGTTTCCTTGTCGATGCCGAGCCAATCGCGTAGTTTGTCGCCGCTCTTGTCGTTGAACGGGATGCCCGAGTCGTGCACCTTGCGCCCCGGCGCCTGGCTGACGATCAACAGGTGCGCGTCGGGGTGTGCATGCAGCACCGGCCGGCAGCCATGTGGCAGGTGCGCGGCACACACCTGGCAGGCGTGGATGCGGGACAGCAAAACGTCAAAGCCGGGGCCGGCGATCCGGGACCCGGGACCCGCAGCAGCAGGACCGTGCGTTTCCTGCGTTGTGCGAAGCCCCCTCGGATTTTGTGTTCGGCAGACTTCGTGGTCATGCCTTGCCGTGTCCGTGCACGATGAGCCCCGGCCCTCGCACCTCGGATGGCCCGGGCCGCGAGGCGGGTCCCGAATTCCGGGTCCCGAGTCCCGATGCTTCAGGCAACAGTTTCCCCGGATTCAATATTCCGGCCGGATCAAACATGTCCTTCAGGTCGCGCATCATCGCCAGCGCGCCGGCGCCGACGGCCTCGGGCATGAAATCGCGCTTGGCGATGCCGATGCCGTGTTCGCCCGAGAGCGTGCCTGCGAGCTCGATGACGCGTTTGAACACCAACGGCAGGGCTTGTTCTGCGCGTTCACGTTCGCCGGGATTGCGCGGCAGCAGGTTTACGTGCAGGTTGCCGTTGCCGGCGTGGCCGAAGGTCACGATGGGGATGCGAAATTCCTTTGCGAGTTCGCCGAGGTAGGCGACCAGGGTCGGAATCCGGCTGACCGGTACCACCACGTCCTCGTTGATCTTGTCTTCGGAAATCGTGCGCAACGCGGGCGACAAGGCTTTGCGTGCAGCCCACAGGGCCGTGGCTTCCGCGGCGTCGGGCGCACTGCGCAGTTCGATGAGGCCGTCACCGTGCGCTGCATGTTCAATCGCGGCTTGCGCGGCATCCAGCGTTTCAGCCTCGCCATCGACCTCGATCAGCAGCAAGGCACCGGCGTCAGCGGGCGCGTCCGCGCCTTGCTGGCGTATCAGATCCAGCGCCGCCGCATCCATGAATTCCAGCGCGCAGGGTGTGACCGGTTGCGCCATGATCCGCGCCACGGCGTCGGCCGCTGCCTGCATGTCAGTGTAGGCGGCACGCAGGGTGCGCACGGCGCTTGGTTTGGGGGTGAGTTTCAGTGTGGCTTCGGTGATCAGCGCCAGCGTGCCTTCCGATCCGACGATGATGCGGGTGAGGTCGTAGCCGGTCGAACCCTTGGTGGTATGCGTGCCGGAACGGAATGCGGTGCCGTTGCCGGCCACCGCGCGCAGGCCGAGCACGTTGTCGCGGCTGGCGCCGTACTTCACGGCGTGCGGACCACCGGCGTTGCACGCGAGATTGCCCCCGATGGTGCAGAACGGTGCCGAACTGGGGTCGGGCGGCCAGAACAAGCCGTGCGCTGACAGCGCGGCCTGCAGGTCGGCGTTCAATACGCCCGGTTCGACGATCGCGAGGCGATCGCCGGGCTCGATCTGCACGATCCGGTTCATGCGCTCGAAGCTTGCGACCACGCCACCCGCGAGCGGCACCGTTGCGCCGGTGGTGTTGGTGCCGCGCCCGCGCGCGGTGAGCGGCACGCGGTGCTGTTTGCACAGTGCAACCAGTGCGACCACCTGTTCATGCGCAGGCGGGAACACCACGGCATCGGGCAAGGCCTCGCGGCGCGAATTGTCGTAGCTGTAGGCAGCGCGGGTGGCGTCATCCAGCGCCAGCATGTCGCCGGGAAAGATTTCGCGCAGTTGATCGACGAACGCAACAGGCAGGTTCATCGCGCCAGCATACGCTATTCGTGCGCACGGGTTCTCGGCGTCAGGTCAACAGCCAGGAGCTTTGTCCGCGAATCAACGCGAATAAACGCGAATGAGCCAAGCAACACTCGTCAGAGCACGTTCAAGACCCGCTAGCGCGCTCGCCCCCGATCGTCCAGTTCGCTCCGGTGCATTGCCAATGCCGCGCTGGAGTCGTGAATAATCGCTCTGCGCTCTTATTCGCGTTTATTCGCGGACTATGCGCGTTTGCGCCGGATCGACACGCAGCTCAATCGGTGTACTCGAACACCGGCACCACTTTCTGCACGCCCGCGACATGGCTGACGTGTGCGGTGACCGCCGCCGCTTCCGCGTGGCTCAGCAGGCCCATCAGGTAGACGTTGCCGTGGGCGGTGCTGACTTTCACCCGGCCGGGATCGAAGCCCGGCAAGCTCACCCCCAGCAGCGCGGTCTTGACGCTGACCGTCAACGCCGCGTCCAGCGCATTGCGCGGCACCGATGCCGGGGGCATCACGTCGATCAGGTTCACGACTTTGCGCACGCTCTCGTAGCCGGTGACATCGGCGCCGGCGCGCGCCTTGTCGGCTTCGGTGCTGGCTTCGCCGATCAACAGCAGCACGCCGTTGTAGACGGTGGTGCCGATGTGCACGCGGCCCTGCAGCTGCGGGTCGGTGTCAAGCGCGTGCTGCGCGGTGATCTGGATGTTGCGATCAATCATCGCGCGGTTGAATCCGCGGCGTGGCGAGACGGCGCTGCACGCAGCCAGTGCGCACAGCAGCAAGCTCAGGATGATCAGGGGAATCGACTTGCGCATGGTTGCCTCGAAGTGTCAGTAAATGTCGAACGCCCCGCGCTGCCAATCGCAACTTGGTGCATCCGCGATTCCATCGAACGCTATCACATCGAACCTGCACGGCAGCTTTGCGAGCTTTGGATGCGCCTGCAGGAAACCTTGCGCGGCGCGGGTGAGTTTCTCGCGCTTGGCTGGTCCCACCGACGCCGCGCCACCGCCAAAACCCGCGTGGCGGCGGTAGCGGACTTCGACAAACACCAGCGTGTCACCTTCGCGCATCACCAGGTCCAGCTCGCCGAAACGGGATCGCCAGTTGCGTTCGACCAATTTCAGGTCTGCTTGTTCCAGCCGTTGCAGGGCCGCCTGCTCGAAATGCGCGCCGGTTGCGGCTGCTGTCATGGACCGGTGGATGTTGCCGGCGCGGGCGGCACGTCCTGGAGGCTAGCCGCAGCCGGCCTCGCGATGCCGCCATGGAATTGCAGCCAGATTGGTTCGCGCAGCACTTCGCCGGAGGCATCCATCGTCAGTTGCCCGGTGGCGCCCGGCAGGTAACTGCCCGGATGCGTGCGCATCCAGCCAAGGTAGGGCACCAGGTTGTAGGCATCCATCCCGAAGGCGAACAGGCGCGCGGCGGGGCCGCTGGCCGTCTGCAACAGCGACGCCATCGTCACCGGGTCCGGCAGTCCTGCCTGGGCGTCGTACAGCCACGGTTCGTCACAAAACTGCACGCCGTCGAGATCACCATCAGCCACGGAGTTTGGCGTACCCGCGTACACCATCGAGGTCGCCAGCACCGGTAGCGTCGAGCGCGCCAGCTTGAGTTGCGGCAACAGCAAGCGCGCCTGCAATGGCCGCAGCAGCGCGACGATGCCGGTGTCGGAACCCGAACCGGCGAGCACGGCCTGGACCTGGGGCTCGAAGTCCACCGCGTTTTTCGGCAGCACGATGTCGTTGGCAATCTGGCCGCCAAGGCTGGTGAATTGTGCCTTGAAGGCATTGAACGTGCGGGTGGCGGTGGGGCTGTCTTCGCGGAACACGATCGCGGCGTGCAGGCCTTGTTGCACCATGTGGGCAGCCAACTGCGCGCCTTCGGCTTCCGGCAGCAGCGCGAATTCGGCGCTGCCGATTGGTGCGGACGCATCACCCTGCGGATGATTGAGTGCCAATACCGGCACCGGCAGTGACGGTTGCGAGAACACTGCGCCGACCCCCGCGCGCCCGAGCGGGCCAACCACCAGCGTCGCGCCATCGGTGACCGCCTGCCGGTACGCCGCCAGTGCGCCATCCGGCGTGCCGCCGGTGTCGTACACGCGCACGGATGGCCGTGGTTGCTGACCGCTTGGTGTGTGGAAGTACGCCGTGAAGAAGCCATCGCGCACCGCTGCGCCGGCGACGGCGACCGGTCCGGTGGCCGGCAGCAACACGGCGACCCGTGCGGGCATCACGTAACCCAGCGGTGCCGGTGCGCCCGCGTCGAGCGTACCGACCGGCTGGTTCAATTGCGGCAGGACCTGCGGCATGCCCGCGCCTGATTGTGCGAGCGCCTGCTGGACGAAAGGCTTGACCGGATCCGCATCCGCGAGTGATCCGGACAACGGGGTCAGCTGGGTCTTGCCCATTCCTGCCAGGATCGCGATGATGCGTTGCTGCTCGGCCGGCACGGCGGCCGGCGCCAACAGCGGCAAGCGCTGCACGAGCGCCCGCGCGGCGGCAAGGCGGTTGTCGCTTGACAGCTGCGCGCGCGCTTCGACATCGAGCGCGTGGCGCTCGATGCCGGCGGGCAATGTCGATGGCAGGTGCTCCAACCATTGCAGGGCGGTTGCAGGCTGGTCGCGATGCAAGGCAACTTCCGCCGAAAGCACGCGGTAGCGAGCGTCGTCGTTGGGGTCGAGGCGCTGGCGATCCACTTGTTGCAGCAGGGCCGCAGCCTGACCGAACCGGCCCTGCGAACGATCGCTGGCCGCCGCGCCCAGCAGCGCGCGATCCCGTACCTCGGGATGGGTATTGGCGAGCGCGAGATAGGCGCTGGCCGCGCCGTGGAAATCGCCCGACCGGTACAGCGACTCGGCGTGATCAACGCCAGCCTGCGCTTGCGGTGCGAGTGGTTGCGGTCGAGGGGCGAAGGCGGCACAGCCGCCCAGCAGCAACAGCAACGCGGAAAACGTGGCGACTTGGGTGCAGAACCGCATCCTCGGCATACATACTCCGGCCGTGTTCGAGCACGGGCATTTCGGTGATGATAGCGGATCGAGCCAAAACGTCAGGAGTCGCCGCGTGAGCACGGCCCAAGCCGGAACCCTGTGGATCGTCGCCACGCCGATTGGCAACCTCGGCGACCTCTCGGCGCGCGCGCAACAGGTACTGCGTGATGCGGCGCTGGTTGCCGCCGAAGACACCCGCCACAGCCGCCCGTTGCTGCAGCATTTCGGCATCGCGACGCCGTTGACCGCGCTGCACGAGCACAACGAGGATACCGCGCTGGCACCGTTGCTGGATCGCTTGCGCGCCGGTGATGACATCGCGCTGATTTCCGATGCCGGCACGCCGCTGGTGAGCGACCCGGGCTTTCGACTGGTGCGGGCCGCGCGTGCCGCCGGCATCAGGGTGTCGCCGGTGCCCGGTGCCAGCGCCGCGATCGCGGCACTGTCCGTGGCCGGACTGCCCAGCGACCGTTTCGTGTTCGAGGGGTTCCTGCCGGCAAGATCATCCGCGCGGCGCGCGCGACTGCGCGAGCTGGCGAACGAGCCGCGCAGCCTGGTGATCTACGAGTCGTCGCATCGCGTCGAGGAATGTTGCGCTGATCTCGTCGCGACTTTCGGCGCGGAACGCGAAGCGGCGTTGTTGCGGGAACTCACCAAACTGCACGAAACCCATCTCGGTGCAAACCTGGGTGAAATTGCCGCACGGGTCGCCGCCGACCGCGAACAGCGCCTCGGTGAATTCGTGCTGGTGGTCGCAGGTTGCGGCGTAGATGCAGATGCCAAACTCGCCGAAGGCCGCCGCGTGTTCGCGATCCTGCGCGACGAGCTGCCGCCGGCCCGCGCCGCGAAACTCGCCGCGGCCATCAGTGGCGCGCCGCGGAAACTGCTGTACGAAGGGTGAGAAGCGGCGTCTGCGCAATGCTGGGGGCATTGCGCACCGCTTCGAACGGGCAGCCATGGATGGCCTCACCGGCAGCGCTCGGCATGGATGGTTCCAACGCAAGGTCAGCCATTGTCTGGTCGCGCTACAATTGCTTGCGGAGTCGGCCGGACAGTCGCGTCGTTCGCAAGAACGCCGAGGAAAGTCCGGGCTCCACAGGGCAAGGTGCCAGGTAACGCCTGGGCGGCGCGAGCCGACGGAAAGTGCAACAG
>DZCM01000030.1 GCA_022730295.1 Rhodanobacter sp.
CCGGGTTCGCGCAGAATCCAGCCGGCGCCGGCGAAGTCCGCCGGCTTGAGCCGCTTTCGACGGGCCAGCGGATGATCGGTGGGCGCGCACACCACCAGAAGATCCTCGCGCCAGGGTCGCATCTCCAGCAGCGGATGGATGATTGGCCCCTCGACACAACCCAGGTCGAGCTGGTGATCGAGCATCGCCTCGGCAATTGCCCGCGTGTTGCTCACGCGCAGGCGTATCGCCACGTTGGGCTGCGCCCGCACAAACGCGCCCAGCAATTCGCCGACGCGATAATTGCCGACCGTATTGCTGGTGCCGATACGCAGCTCGCCGGCCAGCGTGGCGGGGCCCGCCGCCCCGCATCGGGCGAATTCGGCGTGACGTTCCAGCAACTCGCGCGCCAGTGGCAGCAGCTCGCGACCCCGCGTATTCAGGCGCAGCCGGCCGCGTTCACGGGCAAATACCGGTGCATCCAGTTGCCGCTCCATTTCCGCCAGCGCCATGCTGGCCGCGGGCTGCGACAAGTGCAGCCGTTCGGCGGCGGCGCGCACGCTGCCGTGCTGGGCAATCTGCACGAACACATCCAGCTGGCGCGGGCTGATATTTACCATCAGTAGATCTTATACGATGAATCATTTATTCCAAGTTCTACTGATTCCTGCATGCGCGGACAATGTCCCATCCCACCAGGCCATTGCCCATGAACGCACCCGCAACCGCCCTGCTCCCCACCCGCAATCAGCCACTGCTGCCAGGCTTGCTGCTGGCGGTCGCCATCGGCCTGCTGGCGCTGGTGCTGGGCCGCTACCTGCCGCTGGTCGGTGGACCGGTGATCGGCATCGTGCTGGGCATCATGGTACGCAACCTGCTGTCTCCACACGAGCGCTTCGGCAGCGGCATCGCGTTTGCCGGCAAGTATGTGCTGCAGTGGTCGATCATCGCGCTGGGTTTCGGACTCAGCCTCAGCCAGGTCGTCGGAACCGGGCTGCATTCGCTGTCAGTGACGATGGTGACGATGACCGTGGCCTTCCTCGCCGCCTGGGCGCTCGGTCGCTGGCTTGGCGTGCACGACAAACTGCAGATCCTGATCGGCGTGGGCACCGCCATCTGCGGCGGCTCGGCGATTGCCGCCGTCACCCCGATCATCCGCCCGGACGATCACGACACCGCCTTCGCGATTTCCACCATCTTCCTGTTCAACCTGGTCGCCGTGCTGCTGTTTCCCCTGCTCGGCCACCTGATGCACATGACCGACCGGGGCTTTGGCCTGTGGGCCGGCACCGCCATCAACGACACCTCCTCGGTGGTCGCCGCCGGTTACAGCTTCAGCAAGGCCGCCGGTGATTACGCCACCATCGTCAAGCTGACCCGCGCCACCCTGATCATCCCGATCTGCCTGCTGATCGCCTTCGTCGTCGCCGCGCGCGAAAAGCGCAAGTTGAAGCAGGATGGCGGTGCCGGCACGTTCAGTCTGGCGGCGATCTTTCCCTGGTTCATCCTGTGGTTTCTGGTGGCCTCGGCGGTGCGCACTGTGGGCCTGATCCCCGCCGCGATCCAGCCGGCCATCCACACCGCCGCGGAGTTCCTGATCATCGTGGCGCTCACCGCCATCGGCTTGTCAGCCAACCTGCGCAAGATGGCTTCCACCGGCGTTCGCCCGATCCTGCTGGGGTTGGGGGTATGGGTGGCGGTGTCGGTCAGCAGCCTGCTGGTGCAACTGGTCATCGGGCAGCTTTGAGACGAGCTGTCATGACCGTTCAGCCGTCCATGAGTACAGGAAATTCAAACGCCCTTTTCGGGCAGTCTGCCGGGTAATCGGCGGTCGTGCACGCAGCGCATTGGGCTCGGACCGGACGTCCTCAAGTGGAAGTTCGACGTTGCAGTGCCGTCAGTTTGCCGATTTGGACGACCGCAGGTCGCCCGCAGGGTGGCGCACAGGGATGTGCACCATCAAGTCCACCGGCTCGAGTTCCACATGTGTGGTGCCGTTTCACACGGTGACTTGAGCGCGTAACGCACCCTGCCCTCCGAATGCCTCGCGCAATGGCCTGCTGCACGCAAGATCCTGCGTCCAGCCACCAGGCCCGCGGTCGCCGCACGCCGTGTTTTTTTGCCGCAGCGACAAACTCTGGACGTTGGTCAAGGGTTTGGCGCATACTCCGCGTTTCTCACACTTCGGAACCCCGCCTCATGCACGGAAAGCCTCTTGCCACGATGCTCGGCGGACTCGCACTGGCCGCGTTGCCGTTGGGCGCCAGCGCCTGTGCCACCTGTGGTTGCAGCCTGAGCACGGACGCGGCCACCGGCTACTCGACCGCGTCGGGCTGGCGCATCAATCTGGACGACACCTTCATCGACCAGAGCCAGTTGCGCCATGGCAGCCGCAAGGCCACGCCGCAGCAAGTGGTCGATCAGCCATCCGATCCGGCGGCCGCTGGCGGCGAGATCGAGAAGGGCACGTTCAACCGGTACATCAATTTGAACGTGGCCTATCGCCTCAATGCAGACTGGGGCTTCAGCATGCTGCTGCCCTATGTGCTGCGCAATCACACGACCTACGGCGACCAGGACCAACCCTACGTGCCAGCTCAGACGGCGCCCGGCCAGGTCAGCGGCACCCGCGTGTCCGGCCTCGGTGACATGAAGTTGTTGGCCAGCTATCAGGGCTTCCTGCCCACCCACAACCTCGGCCTGCAGTTTGGCGTCAAGCTGCCCACCGGCGACTACGGTGGCGAGACGGAGGATGGCGTCGTGATCGGGCATCCGGCCTTGTTCCGTTCCGGGCCGGCGCGGGGTGAAGCACTCGACACCAGCCTGCAGGCGGGCACCGGCAGCACCGACTTGATCGTGGGTGGCTATTACTACCAGCCGGTAAGTCAGAATTTCGATGCCTTCGTCAACGGCCAGTTCCAGGCCGCCGTGGCGCAGCGCCTGCATGCCACGGGTGCGGATTTCCGCCCGGGCAATCTGGCCAGCATGAGCGTCGGCCTGCGCTACGAGGCACACGCGAACTGGGTGCCGCAGTTGCAGCTCAACCTGCAGCACAAGAGTGCCGACCAGGGGGCGCTGGCCGATGTGACGGATACGGCCGGTACCGTGGCCTACCTCAGCCCGGGCATCAGCGCGACGCTGGCGAAGCACCTCCAAGTCTATGCCTTCGTGCAGGTGCCGGTGTACAGCCACTTGTCGGGCTACCAGTTGTTCCCGCACTGGACCGGCACCGTCGGTCTCAGCATGGCGCTGTGATGGTGCTCTCGCTGCTGGATGTCACGCGCCGCTGGCATGTCCTTGCTGCAGCGGTCTTGCTGCTGGCGGCACCCGCGGCGCGCGCCAGCAGCCTCGTGGTCGGCAAGCTCGCGCCGCCGATTACCCTGACCACACTCGACGGCCAGCGAATCAACACCGCCGACCTGCGCGGCAAGCTGGTCATCGTGACGTTCTGGGCCACCTGGTGCGAGCCCTGCCGCGAGGAACTGCCGCTGCTCTCGCGCTACGCCAGCGAGCACAAGTCGCAAGGCCTGGTGGTGCTCGGCTTCAGCCTCGACCCGCCCGATGACATGGCCAAGGTGCGCAGCGTGGCAGACACGCTGAGCTTCCCGGTCGGCCTGCTGGGCGACCCGCACGTACCCGGCTACGGCCGCATCTGGCACCTGCCGGTGAGTTTCGTGATCGGTCGCGACGGCCGGCTGCTCGACAACGGCTGGAAGGACAAGCAGCCGGCATGGACGTCCGCACGGCTGCGGCAACTGGTCACGCCCTTGCTCGATCACGCCAACTGACCAACCGCATGATGCGCGTGTGGCGCCCCGATGGACGCTACGGCCGGCTAATCCGCGTGTTGCCGCATCCTGCCCTTGGCAGGCCTGCGCGCTCCGCTTGCCGGAGCCGTGTTGGGGCGGTCTTGCATTGTTTCGTCACGGTACCACGGCGTGCTCGCCGTCAAGGGCGGCGCGCCTTGGTGCGAACCGGTGTGGCACAAGCGCGGTGCATTATCGAAATTGCCTGATATTGACCAGACAACTATCGGAGCAGTATAACCTGACAGACTCACGCAGGATCGGCAGGCGCCTCGGATGTGCCGGCCGCGGTCATCGCCCGCACGCTGCCCGCGTACCGCAGCGTCGGCCTATGGAAACAAACATGATGAGTTCCACCAACTGCAGAAATTCATCCGCCAACCAGTCCCCATCACCGTCGGGAAGCTTTGATCATGCATGACATTACCGTCGTCGATCTGTCACGGTGGCAGTTCGCAACCACTGCGCTATATCACTTCCTGTTCGTGCCGCTGACGCTTGGACTGTCGTTCATGCTGGCGGCGATGGAGACCGTCTACGTCACCACCGGCAAACAGATCTACCGGGACATGGCGCAGTTCTGGGGCAAGCTGTTCCTGATCAATTTCGCACTCGGCGTGGCTACCGGCCTCACCATGGAGTTCGAGTTCGGCACCAACTGGTCGTTCTATTCCAGCTTCGTCGGCGACATCTTCGGTGCGCCACTGGCGATCGAAGGCCTGATGGCGTTTTTCCTCGAAGCCACCTTCGTCGGCCTGATGGTGTTTGGCTGGGATCGCATGCGGCGCGGCCAGCATCTGGCGGTCACCTACATGGTGGCGTTCGGCTCGAACCTGTCGGCGCTGTGGATCCTGATTGCCAACAGCTTCATGCAGGCCCCCGAGGGCGCGCACTTCAACCCGGTCACCATGCGCATGGAGCTGAGCAGTTTCAGTCAACTGATCTTCAGCCATGACGCTCAGGCCAAGTTCGTGCATACCAGCATCGCCGGCTATGTGACCGGCGCGATCTTCGTGGCCGGCATCAGTGCCTGGTACATGCTCAGGAATCGCCACACGGAGCTGGCGCGCCGTTCGTTCCGCATGGCGGTGCTGTTCGGCGTGCTGTCCACGGCAGGCGTGATCACGCTGGGCGACGCGCTGGGCTTCGTCGGTGGCCAGGCGCAGCCGACCAAGCTCGCCGCGATGGAAGGGCTGTGGAAGAGCGAGCCCGCACCGATGCCATTCAACTTGGTGGCTTTCCCGTCGCAGAAGGATCAGGTGAACCACGCCGATGTGCAGGTGCCGTATGCGCTGTCGTTGCTGGTGACCCATTCCATGGATGGCACCGTGCCCGGGTTTGACAAGCTTGAGCAGCAGGCGGTCGAGCGCATCAGGAATGGCATTCCGGCGGTCGAGGCCTTGCAGACGCTTTCGAGCAAGCCGGGTGATGCCGATGCGCTGGCGCAGTTCCGTGCGCACGAAAAGGACCTCGGCTTCGGCTTCCTGGTGCAGCGCTACTCAGAGGACGTGAGCAAGGCGACCGACGCGGAGATCAGCAAGGCGGCACGGGACACCATCCCGCAGGTCGCGCCGATCTTCTGGTCGTTCCGCGCAATGGTTGCGATGGGGCTGGCGATGCTGGCGTTCTTCGTACTCGGGGTGATCTACAGCTTGCGCAACCGCATCGAGCGCAAACGCTGGTTCCTGAAATTCTCGGTATTGATGATTCCGGTACCGTTCCTGGCCTCCGAGGCTGGCTGGCTGGTGGCCGAGCTCGGACGTCAGCCATGGACCGTGTACCAGTTGCTGCCCACCTGGATGTCCGCATCCACGCACAGCGTCGGCTACATGATCTTCTCGCTGGCGGGCTTCGTTGGTCTGTACACGATGTTCATCATCGCCGAGATGTATTTGATGGTGCGCGCGATCCGCAAGGGTCCGGAACCGCCGCATGCTGGCGACAGCGATTGGGATAGCGGTCCCGTGCTCGGCAACAGCGTGACCGGCCAGGCGGAGGGTTGATCGATGGAAATCTATGGCGTTTTTCAGGTGATCTGGTGGTTGCTGCTCGGTGTGCTGCTGGTCGGGCTGGCGGTGATGGTGGGCATGGACATGGGCGTGGGAACCATCCTGCGCTATGTTGGCCGCACCGATCTCGAGCGCCGCGTGGCGCTCAACATCATTGGTCCGCACTGGGAGGGCAATCAGGTGTGGTTCGTGCTTGGCGGTGGCGCTGTATTCGCGGCGTTTCCGCTGATCTACGCCACCGCGTTCTCCGGTTTCTACGTGGTGATGCTGCTGTTGCTGTGGAGCATGATCCTGCGTCCGCTTGGCTTCGAGTACCGCAGCAAGCTGCCTTCGGCGGCCTGGCGCAGCACGTGGGACTGGGCCCTGTTCGTCAGTGGCCTGGTGCCGATGGTGGTGTTCGGTGCAGCGTTCGGCAACCTGTTCGAAGGCGTGCCGTTCCACTTCAGCTGGAATCTCACTTCGACCTATACCGGTTCGTTCCTGGGCCTGCTCAATTCGTTCGCCATCTTGTGTGGCCTGCTGTCGGCCTCGCTGTCGGTGTTCATGGGTTCGGTAGCGGTAATGAACGGTGGCGAAGGCGTGATCTATGAGCGCAGCCGCACGCTGGCTCGCGTCTCCTCGGTGCTGGCGATGGTGTTGTTCGCCGCCGGTGGTTTCTGGGTGCACAGCATGCAGGGTTATGTGCTCACCAACGGCCCCGGTGCCGGCGTGCCGCAGACTCCGATGCAGCAGGTCGTGACCCTGACCGATGGTGCCTGGTTTGCCAATTTCCACGCCCATGGCCTGCTTTGGCTGTTGCCGGCGCTGGGTTTTGCGGGCATGTTGCTCGGCCTGCTGGCCACCGGCGCACGTCGCTCCCATATGGCGTGGTGGCTCGGCGCGCTGGCGTGGATCGGCGTGATCGGCACCGCCGGCGTGGCGCTGTTTCCGTTCCTGCTGCCTTCCAGCAGCGTGCCTGCGCAGAGCCTCACAGTGTGGAATTCCAGCTCCAGCCAGCTGACCTTGACCTGGATGGTCGGCTTTGCGTTGGTCTTCGTGCCGCTGATCGTGTGGTACACCAGCTGGGCCTTTTACGTGATGCGCGGCAAGGTCAGCGCCGAGCATGTCGCCGCCGACGAACACAGCTACTGAGGACTATCCATGAAAACGTTTTTGCTGTTTGTTCTCTTCATGCTGATCGCGTTGATCGTGATCGTGCTGGCGATCGTGCTGGGGGATTCGGGGGCGTGGTATTTCGCTTGGCTGGTCGGTACCAGCATGATTGTGCTGATCACCGCTGCCGGTGGCGTCATGCTCGATACCCAGGAAGAGCATGCCGCCTTGGCGGCGAATACACGGGCCGGAAGCAAGCGCGCCTGAAGCTCGCTGTACACGGAGTTGCTGAATGGGGCCGGCCTTGTGCCGGTCCCGCATTCTGGAATACCCGATGACCGTTTCGACTACGACCTGGTTGCGTGAGCAGGTCCGTCCAGTACGGCGTTTGCTGGTTGCCGGGATTGCTTCGGGCGGAGTACAGGCTGTACTCGTTTGTGTCGGCGCATGGCTGGTGGCACATGTGCTCGATCGGGCCGTTCTGGCTGGAGGTGGCCTGACTCGCCTTTGGCCCTTCGTGGCCGCGCTGGTGTTGATCGCGCTGGCCCGGTTTGGGCTAAGCCTGTGGCAGCGGCGCGCCACGTTCGATGCGGGCGCCCAGGTGAGCGACAACGTGCGCAACGCGCTGGAACAGCGTATGCGACAGCTCGGTCCGCGCTGGGCCGTGCAGCAATCCAGCGGCGATATCGTGACCCGCTGTGTCGATGGCGTACAGGCGCTGGTGCCGTATTACGCCGGCTACCTGCCGCAGGTGGCGCTTACCGCCCTGATTCCGCTGCTGATCCTGCTGGCCGTTTTGCCTGCCGACCCCTGGTCGGCGCTGATCCTGTTGCTGACGGCGCCGCTGATTCCGCTGTTCATGGTGCTGATTGGCGATACCGCCGAACGCGCCAGCCAGCGCCGCTGGTCGCGGCTTCGGCGCATGGGCGCGCGCTTCATGGATGCCCTCTCCGGCCTGACCACGTTGCGGCTGTGTCGCGCTACCGCCCGCGAGGAGGCGCTGCTGGCCGCCAGCGGTGAGGCCTACCGGCAGGAAACCATGGCGGTGCTGCGCATCGCCTTTCTTTCGGCGCTGGTGCTGGAATTCTTTGCGACGGTGAGCATCGCGGTGCTGGCGGTGCTGATCGGCTTTCGCCTGATGTGGGGCACGCTGGGCTTCGAGCAGGGACTGTTCGTGCTGCTGCTGGCGCCGGAGCTGTTCCTGCCATTGCGCGCCCTGGGTACGCAACGGCATCGACGGATGGAGGCCGCGGCCGCCGCCGAGGATCTGGTGGCGTTGCTGGCTGTACCCGACGGGACGACGTCGGTCGAAGGGGCGGTGACTGCGCCGGTGATTTTTGCGGCGCGGCAGATTGCGTTGGCTTTCGAGCAGGTGGATTTTGGCTACGAGCCCGAACGCATCGTGCTGTGCGATGTCGAGCTCGAGGTTGCAGCGGGTACGGTCCTCACCCTGGTCGGCAGCAGCGGCAGTGGCAAGAGCACACTGTTCAACCTGCTGATGGGCTTTGCCTCGCCGCAACGCGGCTGCATCCGCGCCAACGGGCAGGACCTGGCCTCGCTCGAGATGAATTCATGGCGCCAGCACATCGGCTGGGTATCGCAGCGCGCCCACGTCTTTCACGGCAGCTTGCGCGACAACCTGCTGATCGCCGCACCGACCGCTGACGAGACCCGCTTACAACGTGCCTTGAAGGCCGCTTCGCTGCGGTCCGTGGTGGCGCGACTGCCGCAAGGGCTGGATACGCCGCTGGGTGAGCACGGGCATGGGCTGTCCGGTGGCGAACGCCAGCGCCTGGCACTGGCTCGCGCTTGGCTGCGTGACGCGCCCCTGCTGCTGCTGGACGAGCCGGTGCAGCATCTGGATGCCGTCACCGCAGCAGCCATCGATGTTGCCATCGATGCGCTGGCGGAAGGACGCACGGTCATTCGCATCGCCCATCGGCTGGACAACCTGGCCGATGACGCGCGGGTGGCGGTGCTGGCCGATGGGCGTATTGTCGAACAAGGCCTGGTCGGCGAACTGCGCGCCCTGCATGGTGCCTTTGCCCGCCTGCTGGCAACGGATTGCGCCGCATGAGCATCCAGGCATCCTCCACCGAGGGCAGCTTCGCCGTACTGCGTCGCCTGCATGGCCTGATGCGCGAACAGCGCGGCTGGATGGTCTTCGGTGCAGCGCTGGCGGTGCTCAGCACCTTGTCCGGCATCGGCCTGCTGGCGGTCTCCGGTTACTTCATCACCAGCATGGCCCTGGTCGGTGCCGGTGGTGCGGCGATCAATTACTACACGCCTTCGGCACTGATCCGCCTGTTTGCGATCCTGCGTACCGGTGGGCGCTACGGCGAGCGACTGGTGACCCATGAGGCTACCTTGCGCATGCTGGCACGCCTGCGCGTCTGGCTGTTTGCGCGGCTGGTGCCACTGGCGCCCGCAGCCTTAGGCGAACTGCGCAGCGCCGAGCTGTTCTCGCGCCTGCGCGCGGATGTGGACGCGCTGGAGCACGCCTATCTTGGCGTGCTGATTCCCATGCTGGTGGCCACGGTGGTGATGGTGGTGGTGGTGGTGGTGAGCCTGATCTACCTGCCGTGGCTGGCGCTGCCGCTGTTGCTGCTGTTTCTTTTCGGCGGCGGCTTGCTGCCCGCCTGGGCGTTGCGCCAGGGCAGGGTGCCCGGCGCGACCGTGGTGGCCTGCAACGAAACCCTGCTGGCGCTGGCTGCCGACGGTCTGCGTGGTCGCGCCGAACTGGCGCTTTACGGCGCCGAAAAAGCGCATGCCGACCGCTTAGCCGCCGTGGTGGCGCGCCAGCGCCGCGCCCAGCGACGAATCGATCGACTGCAAGCACTGGGTAGTGCCGGGGTGATGCTGTCGGCCCAGCTGGCGGCCGTGTCCGCGCTGTTGCTCGGATTGTCGGCGTTGCGTGGTGGCCTGCTGGGCGGGCCGGATCTGGTGATGCTGGCCCTGCTGGTGCCGGCGGCCTTCGAGGCTATCGCGCCCTTGCCCGAAGCCTGGACGCAACTGGCGTCCACCCTGGTGTCGGCGCGCCGTGTGTTTGCGCTGGCCGATACGCCGGTGCCGGTGCCCGAACCCAGCCAGCCATCGCCATCGCCATCGATCCGGCAACATGATCTCAGCCTGCGTGGCCTGCGTCTGCGCTACGGCGCGAATGGCCCATGGGTACTCGATGGCGTGGACCTCGACCTGCCGCAGGGTCGCCATATCGCCTTGGTCGGTGCCTCCGGCGCGGGCAAGAGCAGCCTGATCGGTGCGCTGACCCGACTGTATCCCAGCGAAGGTTCGGTCACGCTGGGTGGCAGTGCCCTCGATGCCTGGCATGGCGACGACCTGCGCGCGCGGATCGGCGTGGTTGAACAACGCCCCTATCTGTTCGACGCCAGCCTGCGCGACAACCTGCGGCTGGCGCGACCGGATGCCACCGCTGAGCAGCTCGATCACGTGATCGAGCAGGCGCAGTTGAGCGACTACGTCACTGGCCTGCCGCAGGGTCTGCGTACTTGGGTGGGCGAAGATGGCATCCGCGTATCCGGCGGCGAGGCGCGGCGCATCGCGATTGCTCGCGCGTTGCTGGCCGACCCGCCGATCCTGCTGCTGGACGAGCCTGCCGAAGGGCTCGATGCCGGCACCGTGGCCGATCTGTACGCGGCACTTCGTGCCGCGATGGTCGGACGCAGCGTCCTGTTGATCACCCACCGTCTCGGCGGTCTGGCGGACATGGTGGATGAGGTGGCAACCATGCGGGACGGTCAAATCGTCGACTGTATTCCAGTGGCTGACTATTTGGCTCGGTTCGATTTTTCGCGCGGAAACGAGGCGAGTTTTCCTGTTTCAACCTGCTGCTGGTGATATGCCTGCACCCGCGCCAGTACCCGCTTGGGGGTTTCGGCCGCGCAACCCGTACCGAATTTTGAAGGACCTGGTCAAGGCGTGTGACAGGTAGTGCAGCGTCAGGCAGCGCGCCCTTATAGTGCCTGGGTCGTTGCGGGCGTTTGGTTCAGTTCTGTGACACATTTACCTGCCACAGAAACTGTCACACGGGAATTTTGGCAGCCTTCAAGGCCGCGCTCGCTCCGAGGGCTGGAACGCGGTCGGCAAGCGCGACCGCCACCCGGTTGTCACAGAAATCGGCGACGACCGGAAATCTGCTGGCAACAAAAAAGCCCATGCAAACATGAGCTTGTTCGGGTTCGATGGTGGCTACGGGTGGGCTCGAACCACCGACCCCGGCATTATGAGTGCCGTGCTCTAACCAGCTGAGCTACGTAGCCGAAACGGTGCATTGTACAGGCTGTGACCCAAGCCTTATGAGTGCCGTGCTCCAACCAGCTGAGCTACGTAGCCGGAACCGCGCATTGTACAAGCTGTGAACCATGCCCGGCGGGCGCCGCGCGGAGGCACATGGTTCGTGAGAAAGCCGACCAGTCTAGCGAATGCACGATCGCTGTCAAGCGCGCCGCTGGGGCCGCTCCGGTGGCCGATATACCACAGGCCCATCCGGCCACGCAGTGTTCGAACTTTTCCATGCGCCGCTTCATTCTGGCCGAACCGGTGGGGATGCCGGCAACCGTGCTGCAGTGGCTGGTGCTGTCGATAATCACCGGTGCACTGATCGGCGTGGGTTGCACGATGGCAACACTGGCAGCCGTGCGTGGCGTTCGACCCTTTTCCAGCAGCTTGCGCAGCGTCGCTGCATGTCCCTTGACAAGGCTTGCGCCGGCGGCTGGTGGCCGGTGAAGACGCGGAACGCCTCGGGGGCGTGCTCTACCCCGAGTTCGGCGTTGCGCGAGGACGGCAAAGCGTAGTAACTCGAATCAACCTCGACCAGCGGGAACTGCGAGGTGTAGTACCGCAAACGTTCCTCGCCCGCCAAACACTCGCGCTGACGCTGCCATCCCACCAGGACAGCCTGCCACCTGCGCGGGCTTTTTTGTGGCAGCGCTCGGGCATTGCTCGCACAACCGAAGCTCCGAAATCGCAATCCGGGATGCAGTCTGCCGACCAGGGATCCGTTCGCGGTGATTGTGCGGTTTCGCCGTGCGCGTGTACATTCTGGCGTTGCGTTTTGATCAAGGGTCGGGCTGCAATGCCATCAAGGGTTCTGGCGGGGACACAGCGCGGCTGGATCGTGCCGATCGGTGGCGCTGAAGAAAAGGAAGGTGATCGCCGTATCCTCGCCCGCTTCGTCGAACTGTGCGGCGCGAGCGCCGCCGACATCGTGGTGATTCCGACCGCCAGCCGGCTGGCCGATACCGGCCAGAACTACGAGAGCATCTTCTCGGGCCTTGGCGCGGCCAAGGTGACGACGCTCGATTTCGATACGCGCCGTGACGCCTCCGAGCCGGGCCGGCTGGATCGCCTGCGCCGGGCCAGTGGCATCTTCTTCACCGGCGGCAACCAGTTGCGCATTGCAACCACGCTTGGCGGCACGCCGATTGCGAAACTGGTGCGCGAGCGCAACGCGCTCGGCGTGCCCGTGGGCGGTACCAGCGCCGGCGCCAGCATTCTTTCCGACCACATGATCGTGTCGGGCAAGGAAGGCGGCTCGCCGAGCGCCGACAGCGTGCGTCTGGCGCCGGGGCTGGGCCTTACCAACCGTTTCGTGATCGACCAGCACTTTCGCCAGCGCGATCGCCTCGGTCGCCTGCTCGCCGCCCTTGCCTACAACCCGTTCGAAATCGGCATCGGGCTCGACGAGGACACCGCCGCCTTTATCGGCCCCGACAATACGCTGGAGGTGGAAGGCTCGGGCGGCGTCACCGTGGTCGATGCCAGCGAGTTGCAGTTTTCATCGATGGCACAAGTCGGCAATGACGAGCCGGTCTGCCTGCTCGGACTCAAGGTGCACATTCTCACGGCCGGCGCGACCTTCAATTTGGGTACGCGCCAGGCCTCGGCGGGCAAGCTGGCGGAATCAAAGCAAATGAATTGACCGCGGGCGGCCATACGCCGCCACGCCATGCACGAGGGAGGCTCCGCGATGCGCATACTCGATCGCTCCGTGTTCGTTGGCCCATCGCTGTACGCCCACTTTCCGGTGATCCGGCTGCAGCTGGATCTCGGCAAGCTGGAGGCGTGGCCCACCGCCAAGCTCGGCGATGCCTTCATCGATGGCTTGCTCGCGGCGCTGCCGGGCCTCGCCGAACACGGTTGCTCGTATCGCGAGCCCGGCGGTTTCATCCGCCGCATGCGCGAGGGCGAAGGCACCTGGCTCGGCCACGTGCTCGAGCACACCGCGATCGAACTGCAGAACATCGCTGGCGAGAAAGTCACCTTCGGCAAGACCCGCAGCGCGGACGAACCCGGCGTGTACACGGTCGTCTACGAATACGAGCAGCGCGAGGAAGGCATCGCCGCCGGCGAGCTGGCGCTGAAGTTGCTCGAATCCTTGTTGCCCGCCGAACTGCGCACGCCCGGCAGCCTGCCGGAAGATTGGCAATGGGAAACCGCGCGTGATGAATTCATCCGTTACGCGCAGCGGCGCGCCTTGGGGCCATCCACCGCCGCGCTGGTGAAGGCCGCCGAACAGCGCGGCATCCCATGGCTGCGCCTGAACGAACAATCGTTGGTGCAGCTTGGCCACGGCAAGTACCAGCAGCGCATTCAGGCGACCATCACCGGCCGCACGCCGCACATCGCGGTGGAACTGGCCAGCGACAAGGAAGAAACCAACAAGATCCTCGGCGCGCTCGGCCTGCCCGTACCCAAGCAGGAATTGGTGCGCAGCGCGGAAGCCGCGGTGCGCGCGGCGCGGCGCAGCGGCTACCCGGTCGTGACCAAGCCCTACAACGGCAACCACGGTCGCGGCATCTCGATCCACCTGACCTGCGATGACGAAGTCAGCGCCGGATTCGAAGCGGCCAAGGAACACTCGCGCTCGGTGATCGTCGAGACTTACCTCAGCGGCGCCGACCATCGTTTGCTCGTGGTCAACGGCGAACTGGTCGCGGCGACCCGGCGCACACCCGGGCACGTGGTTGGCGATGGCAAGCACACGATTGCCGAGCTCGTCGAGATCGTGAACGCCGATCCGCTCCGCGGCGTCGGCCACGAGAAAGTGCTGACCCGACTGGAACTCGATCGCGAAGCACACATGATGCTCGAGCGCGTGCAACTGACGCCCGCATCGGTGCCCGCCAATGGCCAGGAAGTGTTCCTGCGCTCGACCGCGAACCTCTCGACCGGCGGCACCGCGACCGATGTCACCGACGTGATCCATCCCGACAACCGCGACATGGCGGTGCGCGCGATCCGTGCGATCGGGCTGGACGTCGGCGGCGTGGATTTCCTCATCGCCGACATCGCACAGAGCTACAAGAAGATTGGCGGCGGCATCTGCGAAGTCAACGCCGCGCCCGGTTTCCGGATGCACGTGGCGCCCAGCGAAGGCACCCCGCGCGATGTCGCCGGGCCCGTCATCGACATGCTGTTTCCACCGGGCACGCCCGCGCGCGTGCCGATTGCCGCCATCACCGGCACCAACGGCAAGACCACCACGGCGCGCATGCTCGCGCATATCGTCAAGATGGCGGGCTATACGCCCGGCCTGACCACCACCGACGGTGTCTACATCGACGGCCAGCGCACGGTCGAGGGTGACATGACCGGGCCGGTGTCGGCGCGCATGGTACTGGCGGATCCGCAGATCGACCTCGCGGTGCTGGAAACCGCACGCGGCGGACTGTTGCGCGCCGGCATGGGCGTACCCGAAGTGAACGTCGGCGCGGTGCTGAACGTGCAATCCGATCACCTTGGCATGAAGGGCATCGACACCGTCGAGCAACTGGCCGAAGTCAAGCGCATCGTGGTGGAAGTGGCGAAAGATTGCGCGGTCTTGAACGCCGACGATCCGAACGTGCTGAAGATGTCCGGTTACACCGATGCGAAAGTCATCTGCTACGTCACCCTGACCGCCGCGCATCCGCTGGTGCGCGAGCATGTGCGCGCCGGCGGGCGCGCCTGTGCGCTTGAAGCCGGCGTCAACGGCCAGATGATCACCTTGTACGACAAGGGCAGCCACATTCCGCTGTTGTGGACGCACCTGATCCCGGCGACGCTGGAGGGCCGCGCGATCCACAACGTGCAGAACGCGATGTTCGCCGCGGCGATGGCGTTTTCGCTCGGCATCAAGCTGGATGCGATCCGGCAGGGCCTGCGCACCTTCGATACCACGTTCTTCCAGGCGCCCGGCCGGATGAACGTGTTCAACGAACACCCGTTCAAGGTCTTGTTTGACTACGGCCACAACGCGCACGCGGTGGCGGCGATGGCCGGCCTTGCGCAGCGCCTCGACGTGACGGGCCACCGCATCGTGGTGTTGGCCGGACCCGGCGATCGTCGCGACGAAGACCTGATAGCGATCGCCAACGCGGTGGCCGGCAAGTTCGATCATTACATTTGCCGGCGCGACGACAGCCTGCGCGGCCGCGACGGTGACGAAGTGCCGCGCATCATCGCCAGGGCGCTGTACGCCGCCGGGGTGCCCGAGTCCGCGGTTGCTGCCATCCCGGACGAGCAACAAGCCATCGACGCCGCCTTGCACATGGCCAGACCCGGTGACCTGCTGCTGGTGTTCGCCGATGCACTGGTGCGCTCGTGGAAGCAGATCATCCACTTCCGGCCCGAAGGCATGCCCGCCGCGGCGACGACCCGCGCAGCGCCGGTCACGGTCGCGGCAGCGACCGAACCTGAGCTCGAGGAAGCCACGCTCGCCGATCTCGGCGACGTGATGCGAGATGAGCGCGGCATTTACCTCTCGCGGGAGGAGTCCGATTGAGGTCGCCCGACGCCGCACCACCGTTTGACGATTCACGACGGCTGACCGGTTGCAACCTGTTCTTCGATGGCCCCGGTGCGGTGCTCGGCGCGGGCATGGCCGCGTGCGCAGCGGGCGTCGTGGATGCGTGGCGCGCGCGCGTCACGCACGCGCTCGGCGCACTGGGCTGGCCTGCCGAGGCGATCATGGCACGCCCGCATGCGCATGGTGTATCGCTGGCGCTCGCCGCGCCGCTCGACCAGTTGTTCACCGCCACCGAGGTGAACGAGTGGGCGTTGTGGGCGGCGTTGCATGTGTGTGCGATCGATGCCGGTCCGCAACCCCATGCGCCCGGCGATCCAGCGGCCTGGGATGCAGCCGAGGCGCTCGCAACGCTGTCCGCCATGGCCCGCGCGGAACACGCACCGGCCTTGCGCGCACTCGCCGCCGCCGCGGCGAGACGCCACCTCAACATGCTGGTCGATGATGATGCCGTGACGATCGGCAGTGGTCGCGGCGGCCGCAGCTGGCCACGCGCTGCCTTGCCCGAGGTGGCGGCGCTCGACTGGGATGTCTTGTCCGACCTGCCGATCACCCTGGTCACCGGCTCCAACGGCAAGACCACGACCACGCGCCTCGTTGCCGCCATGCTGCGCGCGCATGGTTGGCGCACGGCGCACACCTGCACCGATGGCGTGTTCGCCGGCACCACCGCGATCGAGGCCGGCGACTATTCCGGCCCTGCCGGCGCGCGGCTCGCGCTGCGGCAGGCAGATATCGACGCGGCGGTGCTGGAAACCGCGCGCGGTGGCATCCTGCGCCGCGGCATCGCTTCAACCCGCGCCGATGTGGCCATCGTCACCAACATCAGTGACGACCACTTCGGCGAGTACGGCGTCGACAATCTCGACGATCTTGCCGACGTCAAGTTGACGGTGGCGCGGCCGCTGGGCGCGCACGGCACCCTGGTGCTGAATGCCGACGATCCCTTGTTGCTCGCGCGTGCAGCGAGCGTGCACGCACGGCTTGCCCTGTTCGCGCCGGACGCCGATGCGCCCGCGCTGATCGAGCTGCGCGCCCGCGGTGGCAGCACCTGCGGCGTGCGCGCAGGACATCTGCTGCTGGAACGCAAGGACGACTCACACGACCTTGGCGCGATCGACACGATGCCGCTGAGCTTCGGCGGCGCGGCGCGCTACAACATCGCCAATATCGCGGCCGCGGTGTTGGCGGCCGATGCATTGAGCGTTGACGCCGACAGCGTGCGCGCGGTGTTGGCAGCGTTTGGATCCCACCACGGCGACAACCCGGGCCGCCTTGAGCACTTCCTCGTGGGCGGCGTCGAAATCCTTGTCGACTACGCCCACAATCCCGACGGCATGCGCTCGCTGCTGGCTGCTGCGGCGCGCGTACGCCGTGGCCGGCTCGGGCTGCTGCTCGGTCAGGCCGGCGATCGCGACAATGCAGAGGTACGCGCGCTGGCCGATGTTGTCGCCTCCGATCGCCCCGACTTCGTTGTGTTGAAGGATCTGCCCGGCTACCTGCGCGGGCGTACCGATGGCGAGGTGCCATCGATCCTGCGCGACCAATTGCGCAAGCGCGGTGTCGACGCCGCCCACATCAGCATCGAGCTCGACGAATGGCAGGCGCTGCGGAACCTGCTGGCATGGGCGCGTGCGGGCGACACGCTGGTGTTGCCGGTGCACGGCAAGTACAGCCGCCCGCGCGTGGCGGCCCTGCTCGACGCGCTCGCGAGCAACGGCTGGCATGCGGGCGGCGCGCTGCCTGCGGACGCTGCGTGACGCGCACCGCGGCTGCGACTGGCTGACCGCTCCACGCAGTGTGCGGCGCCGTTCGGCAACCCCCGCACCGCCATCCCCGGAACCGCTTCGGTCGCCGCTTCGAGCTACGCTCGCTGCGCCACAGCATTCGCAGTCAAAGCGTTATGCTTGCTCAAAATATTGTTTTATATACATATATCTAAATATTTTCTGAACTCGCAAACATTTATGTTGCATTGCAACATAGCTTGCGCTAGGATAGTCACCAGTCCCAACCACTCCTGCAAAGAGGGAGCACACCATGTACAGCCAGATCCAGAAGCAGACGCTCGACTTCGGCAAGCAGTTCGCCGAACAAGCCTACAAGGCTCAGGTCGCCACGCTGAAGAGCCTTTCCGAAATCCAGACCCTGCAGGTCAAGGCGCTGGAAGCGCAGGCCAAGTCGAATCTCGCGTTCGTCGCCGATTCGCTGGAAGCCCGCGAAATCCAGGACGTCAGCGCACTGTGGCCGAAGGGCCTCGACTTCGCGCGTGACAGCGTCGAAGCGGCCTATGCCACCGGCCAGGAGATCCTGGGCGTCGCGCAGAAGTCCGCCGAGCAGCTTGGCGAGATGACCCGCAGCAACCTCAAGGCGGCGAACGACGCCGCCGCCGCGCCCGCCAAGAAGGCGCGCTGACACCTCGTCAGGTAGCGCAAGAAAGTATGCGCCGCGGAGACCCCCCTCCCTCCTGTGGCGCTACTCCAACCGGACGATGCAAGTCGTCCGGTTTTTTTGTGGTTGACTTTGTGATCGTCGCTGATTGCAGCTTCGACGCAGCGATCGCTCGTCTTTGACCTTCCAAGCGAAGGGGGCGGTTTTTCTTCCCCCTTCCAACGGAAGGGGGAACGAGGGGGATGGCTTTTGCTCGTTCGCGCGATGGCATCCCCCCGCGCCTAAGGCGCGACCCCCTTCCGTTGGAAGGGGTGTTCCATGCGTCAGAACCGCCCCGCCTGATAGTCCTGCATCGCCTGCACGATTTGCTCGGGCGTGTTCATCACGAACGGACCGTAGCGGGCGACCTGCTCGTTGAGCGGGCGGCCCGCGACCAGCAACACGCGCGCGGCGGGCGCAGCGTCCGGCACCGCCAGTTCGATGGCATCTCCGTTCGACAATACAGCGAGCTCGCGCAGGCCGAGCAGCTCGGCGCCCACGTGTACCGTATCGCCCTCGAAGACATACGCGAAGGCGCTGTGGCCTTCCGGCAACGCCACCGAAATGGACGCCCCGGGTTGCAGCGCGAGGTCGAGATAAACCGGCTCGATCGCGATGCCACTGACGGGCCCCGTCACGCCAAACTGCTCGCCCGCGACCACGCGCACGGTGACGCCCGGCACGGGCTCCACCGACGGAATCTCGCCGGGCGCGATGTCCTGATAACGCGGTGCGATCATCTTGTCCTTGGCGGCGAGATTCACCCACAACTGGAAGCCGCGCATCAGGCCGTGTTCCTGCTCCGGCATTTCCGAATGCACGATGCCGCGGCCCGCGGTCATCCACTGCACACTGCCCGATTCGAGCAAACCCGAGTTGCCGTGGTTGTCGCGGTGCCGCATGCGGCCGTCGAGCATGTAGGTGACGGTCTCGAAGCCGCGATGCGGGTGATCGGGAAAACCGGCAATGTAATCGTTGGCCGAATCCGAACCGAATTCGTCCAGCAGCAGGAACGGATCCAGCGAGTCCAGCGTCGGCTGGCCGATCACGCGGGTCAGCTTGACGCCAGCGCCGTCGGACGTGGGGATGCCGCGCACGCGGCGGGTAATGGTGCGGGAAGCCATGGCACACTCCGGTGGGTTCGATGCACCCAAGATGCGCCCGTGAGGCGCGGGAAACAATACCCGCGGCGTGAACGCTGCGTTCGCGCGAGTCCTCAGTGCACCCAGCGCCCGCCACGCCTGGCCGGCAGGCTTCCGAACGCGTTGGTGGAGGCGCCGCCACCGGCAGTGCGTTCGCGTTCGGTCGGTGGCCGCACGCGCCAGTAGTGCGCGACGGCTTCCACGGCATCCGGAATTTGCGCGAGGCAGGATTCGTATTCGTTGTCGTCGAGCTTTTCGATCGGCACGTCGGCGGCGAGCACGCCCTCGTCGACGGCCAGCGCCATGATCGGGGAAAGCATCTCGAGAAGTTCACCATCTTCGGCGAGGCGCGACTCCCAGATCGAAGCACGCAAGTCGATGCCGCGGCTGAAGCCCTCGCACCAACCTGCTGCGGTCAAGTCGCTGTGCAGCACCGCTTCGGCTTCGACCTTGATGTCGGCGCCAACTTCGCCCAACACCGGCTCGTACATCTCGCCTTCGAGCTCGGCCGGGATCGAATCATTGAGCTTGGCCAACAAACCCAACACCGCCTCGCCCTGTTCGGCGTCTGCGAACGGCGCGTGCAAGATCTCCGGCAGCCATTCCTCCGGCAGCGCCGGATCGGGCCCGATCGCGAGCGCGGTCAACAGGCCATGCACACCGTCCAGCAACATGGTCTCGTCGGAATCGTGGGCATGCCCACGCAAATACCGGTCGAGCACTTCGAGTTCGGTGTCGTCAATGATTTCGCGGGCAACGGGGGCGGCGTCCATGTGCGAATGTTGGGGGCACCCGATTCAGTTGGCAAGCGTCAGCACCACCGGGGTGTGATCGGATGGACGTTCCCAGGTGCGCGGGGTGCGATCAATCGCGGACGCCGTCATCCGCGCGCGCAAAGTGTCGCTGGCAAGGATCAGATCGATGCGCAAACCGATGTTGCGGCGGAATGCGCCCTGGCGGTAATCCCACCAGCTGAAGTGGCCGCCATCTTCGACGAAGGCGCGGAAGGAATCGACGAAACCGAGTTCGAGGATGCCGCGCAGCGCCGCGCGCTCGGGTTCCGAGCACAGGATCTGGTCACGCCACGCGTCGGGATCGTGCACGTCGCGGTCGTCGGGCGCGATGTTGAAATCACCCAGCACAATGAGCTTGTCGTGACGTTGCAGTTCGGCCCGCAGGTACGCCGTGACCGCGCGCAGCCATTCGAGCTTCCACGCGTACTTCTCGCTGCCAACACTCTGACCGTTGACCACGTACACATCGACGATGCGCACGCCGCCGACAGTCGCAGCCAACACGCGCCGTTGCGGATCGTCGAAACCCGGCACGCCTGCGACCACGTCGGCCGGCGGCTCGCGCGCGAGGATCGCCACACCGTTGTAGGTTTTCTGGCCCGAAAACGCAACGTGATAGCCAAGCGCTTCGATCTCCGTCCGGGGAAATCTGGCGTCCTCGATCTTGGTTTCCTGCAGCGCCAGCACGTCCGGCTGCACCTCGCGGCACCACTGCTCGAGGTGCGGCAGCCGGACCTTCAGCGAGTTGACGTTCCACGAGGCAATCTTCATGTCGCCAGCCCGTAGGATCGCAGCAGCGCATCGGGTTGTGGTGCGCGTCCACGGAACGCGATGAAGCTTTCCAGCGCCGGACGACTGGCGCCTACTGCCAACACCTCGTCGCGAAAACGCGCGCCGGTGGCGGCGTCGACGACTTCCCCGCCCGCGCCCGCCCCATTCTGGCAGGCCTGTTCCTCGAACGCGCTGAACACGTCGGCGGACAAGACTTCGGCCCACAAGTAACTGTAGTAACCGGCCGCGTAACCGCCGCCGAAGATGTGGGTGAAGGCGTGCGGGAAACGCTGCCACGCCGGCGGATGCAGCACCGCGGCTTCGTGGCGGGCAGCTTCCAGCGTCTGCATGACGCGCGCACCGCGCGCCGGGTCATAGTCGACGTGCAGCAGGAAATCGAACAGCCCGAATTCCAGTTGCCGGCACAAGAACATGCCGGCCTGAAAATGCCGCGCGGCAAGCATCTTGTCGAACAATTCGTCCGGCAGGCGTGCGCCACTCGACCAGTGCTTCGCAAACAGGTCCAGCGCCTGCCGGTTCCAACAGAAGTTTTCCATGAACTGGCTGGGCAACTCCACCGCATCCCACTCCACGCCGTCGATGCCGCCGATCGAGGGCACGTCGATGCGGGTCAGCATGTGATGCAGGCCGTGGCCGAATTCGTGGAACATCGTTTGTACGTCGTCGTGCGTCAGCAAGGATGGATGCCCGCCTGCCGGTGGTGCAAAATTGCAGGTGAGGAAAGCGACCGGCAACTGCATGGAATCGCCATCGCGGAAGCGCGCGCGGCACACATCCATCCACGCGCCGCCACGCTTGCCGCTGCGCGCGTACAGATCGAGATACACGCCCGCAATCAATTGCCCGTCCGCGTCGCGAACTTCGCAGTAGCGCACGTCGGGATGCCAGACGTCGACGCGTTCGCGCGAGGGTTCCACCGTAACGCCGTAAAGCTTGCCCACCACCCCGAACAATCCATTCAACACGGACGGCAACGGGAAGTAGGCTTTCAGTTGTTCCTCGTCCAGCGCGTAACGCGCCAGCCGCAGCTTTTCCGAGGCGTACCCGACGTCCCACGCTTCCAGCGTCTGCAAGCCCAGCTCGTTGCGCGCGAACTCGCGCAACTCCTCAAGCTCACGTTGGGCAACCGGCTTGGCTCGCGCAACGAGGTCGCGCAGGAAGGACAGCACTTCGCTGGTCGATCCGGCCATCTTGGTGGCAAGCGATTCTTCGGCGGCATTGGCAAAACCCAGCAACTGCGCGGCTTCATGGCGCAGCGCCATGATTTTCTCGATGCGCCCTGAATTGTCGAACTTGCCGGCATCAGGCCCCTGCTCGGACGCCCGGGTCTGGTACGCCCAGTACACCCGCTCGCGCAGACTGCGATTGTCGGCGTAGGTCAGTACCGCCTGCACCGAAGGCTGTTTCAGCGTGACCAGCCAACCGGCGAGGTCGCGTTCGGCGGCATATTCGCGCAGCACCGCGCGACCCGAAACCGGGATGCCCGCAAGATCGCGTTCGTCCTCGATGTGTTCGTGCCAGGCATCGCTGGCATCCAGCACGGCGTTCGAGAAGGCGGTCGTCAGTTTGGCAAGTTCGTTGGCGATCACGCGAAAGCGCGAACGCGCGGGTTCGTCCAGCGCCACGCCCGACAACCTGAAATCGCGCAGCGCGTGCTCGACCAGGGCGCGTTGCGGACGCGTGCGCGAGCTGAAGTCCGGCGCATCGGCAACCGCTTGCACCGCGGCGTACAGGCCGCGGTTCTGGCCAAGCGCGGTCTCGAAATCGGTGATCTTGTCCAGCGCCTCGTCATAGGCGGCGCGCAGTTCTTTGCTGTCCGCCACGGCGTGCAGATGCGAGACCGGCGCCCAGGCCCGCGCGAGGCGCTGGTCGAGGCGTTCGGAATCCAGCATCACGTGGTCGAAACCACGCGGCGCAGCGGACCCGGTGATGGCGTCGATGCCGGCCTGACTATCTGCAAGGATGGCGTCGATCGCCGGTACCACATCGGCCGCGCGGATTTTCGAGAACACCGGCAGTGGCGCGTCGCTGAGCAAGGGATTGACGGTGGACATAAGCGCTCCAGAGGATTGCCCAGCGTGGCGTTGCCGTCGGCCAAAATCAAGCGAGGAGTCTGGGCGGCAGAAGCATTCGAGGCGAAAGCGTGACTGCGCGAGGACAGTTTTTCGACGATTCGCAGGCCCATAGTGGTTCTATGGGTCAAGAATCGGCGGAAAAATGGACCGCGCAGGCGCACTTGCAGCCCGGATGACTTCTGTCGTCCACACTCCTGGCATCGTGGCATGGACGAGACGCAGGCCCCGGAACTGCGCGCGCCGCCTTGCGCGGCGAGGTCACCCCGCGGCAAGACGACGCTACGATGCGCTGATTGCCACCCACACGGAATCCGTACGCCATGCCTGGACTGCGCCCCTACCGCAACGTGCTGCCGAAACTCGGCGCGCGCGTCTACGTCGATCCGGCCGCAACCGTGATCGGCGACGTCGAGCTGGGCGATGACGTGTCGATCTGGCCGGGCGCGGTGTTGCGCGGCGATGTCGAGCGCATCCGCGTCGGCGCACGCACGAACGTGCAGGACGGGGCCGTGTTGCACGTCACCCACGACGGACCGTACACGCCGGGTGGTGCGCCGTGCATCGTCGGCGCGGATGTGACCATCGGCCACGGCGCGGTGATCCACGCCTGCACGCTCGGCGAGTGCTGCCTGATCGGCATGCACGCGACGGTGCTGGATGGCGCGGTGGTAGGTCGCCACGCCTTCGTCGGTGCAGGCGCACTGATCGCGCCCGGCAAGCGGGTCGGCGAAGGTGAGTTGTGGCTCGGCAATCCGGCGCGCTGCGTGCGCCGGCTGGATGACACGCAGATCGAGGCACTGCTTTATTCCGCGCGGCATTACGTGAAGCTCAAGGACGAGTATCTTGCCGAGGCGTTTTTGTAGGAGCACCGGAAGGTGCGACCGTTTCGCAGAACCGCACCGTCCGCGCAAGCTCGTCGGGCCTCCCGGCCCTCCTACAGAATTGCTCCACGCAGCGCCCGCAACGCAGCCTCCGTGTCAGGCCGAACGTCGTGCCAGCGTTCGAATGACGCCGCGGCGGTTTCGGCCAACATGCCCAATCCGTCCGAGGCCGATGCACAGCCGGCATCACGCGCCCAGCCCACGAACGGCTGCGCGGCAGAGCCGTAGCTCAAGTCGTAGGCGCTGGTCTGCGCGTTCGCCAATCGCGCCGGCAGCACCAGGTCCGCGTGCTGCACGCCGGCCGAAGTGGCATTGACGATCAACTCGAACGGCGCGCAGCGGTCGAGCTCGTGCCATTCACGCACCGACACGTGGCGCGGCTGCACCAGCACGTCCGCCAACTCCTGTGCGCGTGCCATGGTGCGATTGGCAATCACCAAACTGTTCGCGCCCGCATCCAGCAGCGCAAACGCCGCCGCCCGCGCCGCGCCGCCCGCGCCCAGCAGCAGCACGTTGCGACCGCGTGGATCAACGCCGCAACGCGCGCGCAAGTCAGCCAGCATCCCGGCGCCATCATTGTTGCCGGCTTCGATGCGTCCATCCGCCAAACGCGTCAACACGTTGGCGACGCCGAGCCGCGCAGCAGTCGCAGTGTGGGCATTCGCCAGTGTGAACGCCGCTGCCTTGTGCGGCAGGGTGACGTTGGCGCCCTGCGCGCCGCCATTGAAGAACGCGTGCACCGCAGCGGCGAACACCGCGGGTGACGCATCGATCGCCGTGTAGCCCAGTTCAATTGCGCACTGTTCACCGAACAGCGCATGCAAGCGCGGCGACAACGAATGCGCGATGGGGTGGCCGAAGACGGCGTAGCGGGGGATCGGTGCGGACATGTTGAGCGCGTGATTCGTGATTCGGGACCGAGGACCGGAACAGCGTAGCAAGGTCGCAGACCGTGAGACGGGTCCGCCGCAGACTTAGGCTCAACCCGACAAACCGGAGTCCACCATGCAAGCGCGCACATCGACCACACCACCAGTCCAAGCTGATGCAGTGACCCTTGCCGCCGGCACCTGGCTGGCTTCGGGCCTCGTACTACTGGGCCTCACACCACTGCCCTTGCACGACGCCAGCGCAGGTTGGACCACGCCGTTCTGGCTGGTACTGGCCCCCGCGATCATGCTGGGCGTACGTGCGTGGTTCACACGAACCCGGTGCGCTTCCTCCGCGGCCCGCGCGCACAGCTGGCAAGTGCGAAATGCCCGGCCACGCGACCGGATCACCCATGCGTATGCGTCTGGGCGTGAACGGCAACCTCGTCGCCGGCGCGCGCAGCATCCGGCGCAACGGCTCGGTTGACACTCAGGTCATGCCGCAATGCCGTTGCGTTTGGCTTCCATCCGCCGCAACAGCTCGCGCATGATGCGTTCGTACAACTCTGCGCCGAGCTCGGCGTCTTCGACACCGGCATCGATCGATGGATTGTCGTTCACCTCGATCAAGACGCTGCGATCACGGGTCTGCTTGATGTCGACGCCGTACAGGCCGTTGCCGATCGCGGATGCGCCGCGCATCGCCAGCTTCACCACTTCCGGCGGCGCGTCTTCGATCTTCAGGCATTCGAAGCCGCCCGAACGCGCGCTGCCGCGCGCGCTGTGGTTGTAGATCTGCCAATGGCCGCGTGACATGAAGTACTTGCACGCGTACAGCGGCTTGCGATTGAGCACGCCGATGCGCCAGTCGAACTCGGTGTAGAGGAATTCCTGCGCGATCAGCAGTGCGGTGCTCTGGAACAGGTGCGCCGCGGCCTCCGTCAGTTGTTCGAAGCCATCCGCCTTGACCACGCCGCGCGAGAACGACCCGTCCGGAATCTTCAGCACCAGCGGGAAGCCGAGCTTGTCGGGCAGCTCGCGCAGTTGCTTTGCGTCTTCCTTGTACAGGACTTCCGAACGTGGCACTGCCAGCTTGTGCGCGCGCAGCAAGTCGTTGAGAAAAATCTTGTTGGTGCAGCGCAGGATCGAGGTGGGATCGTCGATCACCACCATGCCTTCGCGTTCGGCCTTGTGCGCGAAACGGTAGGTATGGTCGTCCGGTGCGGTGGTTTCGCGTATGAACAGGCCGTCGTACTCGGCAAGCCGCGGGTAATCGTGCTTGTCGATGACGTCAACCTCGATGCCGAGTTCCTTGCCGGCCGCGACGAACTGGCGCAGGGCGCGGGTATTCGACGGCGGCATCGATTCCTTGGGATTGACCAGCATCGCGAGGTCGTAACGGAACTGCTTGCGCGCACGCGGTTTGCGCCACAGTCGCTTGGAAAACACATCCAGCGCCTGCGCGAACTTGTCTTCCTGCGCATCATCGAGCGTATGCAGGCCGA
>DZCM01000103.1 GCA_022730295.1 Rhodanobacter sp.
TCCATCGCCGATGAAGCTGGCGATGGCCCCGGAATGACGACGTTTCGCATGGCAGTCCATGTGCAATCGTGTTGAAGATCGACGCCAATCAGGTCGCTGCATGCTGTGGTGGGAAGCGCTAAGGTACGGCGCGTCTCCGCTGCGATGGTCGCTGGCATGTGCGAAGGGCAGGTTCCGAACGACGAGGCGTTGCACGCCCTGGCAGGTTCGATCGCGTCGGTTCTGCAAGCCAACGGGCAGGTACTCGCCACGGCCGAGTCCTGCACGGGTGGCTGGATCGCCAAGCTGCTCACCGACATCCCGGGAAGTTCAGGCTGGTTCGAGGCCTCGGCGGTGACCTACGGCAACGGAGCCAAGCAAACGATGCTGGGCGTGACTTCGGCTACGCTGGAGCGGCACGGTGCGGTCAGCCGCGAGTGCGCGCTGGAAATGGTGGCGGGTGCGCTGGCGCGTTTCGCCGCGACGGTCGCCGTAGCGGTCACCGGCATTGCCGGCCCGTCGGGCGGCACGCCGGACAAGCCGGCCGGCACGGTGTGGATTGCATGGCAGCGTCAGGGCGAGGCCATGCGGGCTGAAATTTTCCATTTCGATGGCGATCGCGATGCCGTCCGCAGGCAAACAGTCGCTGCCGCACTGGACGGCATTCGGAAAATCCTGACAGCCTGACGCGGCGTGCGCCGCTGCCGGTGCGCGGGCGCTATGAAATAATGGCGGCGTCATCGGGAGCGCACGGTCTCAACCCGTGAGAACCGGTCCCGGCATACTTCGCTGCAAGCACAATCCGCCGAGGAACAAGCAATGGACGACAACAAGCGCCGCGCACTGGCTTCCGCACTGGGCCAGATCGAGAAGCAGTTCGGCAAGGGCGCAGTGATGCGCATGGGCGACCGCACGGCCGAGGCCATTGACGTGGTGTCGACCGGCTCACTGGGCCTCGATGTCGCGCTGGGCGTCGGCGGCTTGCCGCGCGGGCGCGTGGTGGAAATCTACGGGCCGGAATCCTCGGGCAAGACGACCCTCACGTTGCAGGTGATCGCGGCGTGCCAGAAGAATGGTGGCACCGCGGCGTTCGTCGATGCCGAGCACGCGCTCGATCCGACTTACGCCGCCAAGCTCGGCGTCAACGTTGACGACCTGCTGGTCTCGCAACCGGATACCGGCGAGCAGGCGCTGGAAATCACCGACATGCTGGTGCGCTCCAATGCGGTCGACGTGGTGGTGGTCGATTCGGTCGCGGCGCTGACGCCCAAGGCCGAAATCGAAGGCGAGATGGGCGATACGCACGTCGGCCTGCAGGCGCGTTTGATGAGCCAGGCACTGCGCAAACTCACCGGCAACATCAAGCGTTCCAACACGCTGGTGGTTTTCATCAACCAGATCCGCATGAAGATCGGCGTGATGTTCGGCAACCCGGAAACGACCACCGGCGGCAACGCGCTGAAATTCTACGCTTCGGTACGGCTCGACATCCGCCGCATTGGTGCGGTCAAGAAAGGCGAAGAGGTGATCGGCTCGGCGACTCGCGTCAAAGTGGTCAAGAACAAGGTCGCACCGCCATTCCGGCAGGCCGAGTTCGAGATCCTGTACGGCGAGGGCACCTCGTACGAAGGCGAGCTGATCGAACTGGGCGTGCTTCACAACCTCGTCGAGAAATCCGGCGCGTGGTACAGCTACAACGGTGAGCGCATCGGGCAGGGCAAGGAAAATGCCCGGCAGTGGTTAAAGGAAAATGCCGCCGCCGCCAAGGAGCTGGATACCGCCTTGCGCGCCAAGCTGCTGGTGGCTACCGGCAATAGCGGCGTCGCTGCAACCGAAGATGCCGAGGAAGTCGAGGCCTGAGGGCTCGCAGCGCGGCGCGGGGCGCGGCGATTCGCTGGATCGCAGCGCCTACGACCGCGCGCTCGGCATGTTGGCACGCCGAGAGTATTCCGAACGCGAATTGCGGGTGCGGCTGGATCGCGCCGGCTGCGATGAAGCGGAGTCGGAATCTGCTCTCAAACGTCTGCAAGCGCAGAACTACCAGGATGACGATCGCTTCGGCGAAATGATCGTGCGCGCACGGGTTGGGCAAGGCTATGGCCCTGATCGTATCCGTGCGGAGCTGCGTTCGCACGGATTGCCCGATGCCGCGATCCGTGCGCTGCTGGAGGCGGCGGATGCCGACTGGCCGGCGCAGGCGCGCGCCCAGCTGCGCAAGAAGTACGGCGGCAAGCCGCCCGCCGATCATGCCGCACGCGGCAAACGCGCGGCCTTCCTGTTGCGTCGCGGTTTTTCCGCTGCCACCGTTAGAATCGTCACCCATTCCGACGTCGAAAGCCCCGACGATTGATGTCATGATCTTGCGATCATCCTTGGTCGCTGCGTCGTCAAACCGTGTCGCAAATGCAACGCTACCGTAATCACGAACACCAGAACGGCCTTGAAGGCCGCCATCCATGGCCAAGAGCTCCGTGGCCTGTCTTTCAACAACGGCGGCTTCGGACGAAACGTATCCGTGCGAACTTGGATCGAGTAAATAATTTATGAGCTTTACGATATAACAACATGAAAACTGCAGAGATTCGCGCGCGCTTCCTCGACTTTTTCCGCCACCGCGGCCACACCATCGTGCCTTCGGCACCGTTGGTGCCCGCCAATGATCCAACCCTGCTGTTCACCAATTCCGGGATGGTGCAGTTCAAGAACGTATTCCTTGGCAGCGAAAAGCTGCCCTATGTTCGCGCTGCCGACGTGCAGCGCTGCCTGCGCGCCGGCGGCAAGCACAACGATCTCGATGCGGTCGGCTACACCGCGCGTCACCACACCTTCTTCGAGATGCTCGGCAACTGGTCGTTCGGCGATTACTTCAAGAACGAAGCGATCGAATGGGCGTGGGAGCTGTTGACGAAGGTGTTCGGGTTGCCGGCGGAGAAACTCTGGGTCACGGTCTACCACACCGATGATGAAGCCTACGGCATCTGGCGCGACGTGATCGGCGTGCCGGCCGAGCGCATCGTGCGCATCGGCGACAACAAGGGCGCGCCGTATGCGTCCGACAATTTCTGGCAGATGGCCGACACTGGCCCGTGCGGCCCCTGCAGCGAAATTTTTTACGACCACGGTGCCGACGTGGCCGGCGGCCCGCCGGGTTCGCCGGACGAGGATGGTGACCGCTACATCGAAATCTGGAACCTCGTGTTCATGCAGTTTGACCGCGCCGACGATGGCACGCTGTCGCCGTTGCCGGCGCCGTGCGTGGATACCGGCATGGGCCTGGAGCGCCTGGCCGCGGTGCTGCAGGGCGTGCATTCCAATTACGAGATCGACTTGTTCCAGCGCCTGATCGCACCCGCGCAACAATTGACCGGCTGCAAGGATGCCGAGAACAAATCGCTGCGCGTGATCGCCGATCACATCCGCGCCTGCTCGTTCCTGATCGTCGATGGCGTGCTGCCGTCCAACGAGGGCCGCGGTTACGTATTGCGCCGGATCATCCGCCGCGCCTTGCGCCACGGCTGGATGCTCGGCGTACGCGGCGAGTTTTTCTGGAAGATGGTGGCGCCGCTGGTCGCTGAAATGGGCGAGGCCTATCCCGAACTCGCGAAAAGACAGGCCTTTGTCGAGGAGGCGCTGCGGGCCGAGGAACAGCGTTTCGGCGAGACGCTCGAGCACGGCATGAAGGTGTTCGACGACATTGCCGATCGAATCGGCGCGTCGCAGCCGGGCAACACGATTCCGGGTGAGGATGCATTTCGTTTGTATGACACTTACGGTTTCCCGGTTGACCTCACCGCCGACATCGCGCGCGAGCGTGGCCTGACTGTCGACATGGCGGGTTTCGAGCGCGCGATGGAAGCGCAGCGTGAACGCGCCCGCGCGGCCAGCAAGTTCGAAAGCAAGTCCCAATTGCCGGCGGAGGTCGCCAGCAAGTTGCAACCCACGCAGTTCCTCGGCTACGACGCGTTGGATGCAGAGAATTGCAGCGTGCTCGCGATCCTGCGCGACGGTCGCGTCGTCGAGGCGTTGGTGCCGGGAGAGGCGGCCGCAATCATTCTCGACCGGACTCCGTTCTACGCCGAGTCTGGCGGACAGGTTGGCGACACCGGCGCGCTGGAGCATGCCGCCGGCCGCTTCATCGTCAACGACACGCAAAAGCTCGCTGGCCAGTTTCACGGTCACCTCGGTGAATGGAAGGGCAATGCGCCATTGCGCGTTGGCGACGCCGTGCTGGCACGCGTAGACGGCGCGCGCCGCCAGGCAACGGTGCTCAACCATTCGGCCACGCACCTGCTGCACGCGGCACTGCGCGAAACTTTGGGCGAGCACGTCACCCAGAAGGGTTCGCTGGTTGCGCCGGATCGTCTGCGCTTCGATTTCTCGCACTTCCAGCCGCTGAAGCCGGAAGAGCTGCGTCGGGTCGAGGAACGCGTCAACGAACAGATCCGCCGCAACAACGCCGCGGAAGTCCGGCACATGGGCTACGACGATGCGATTGCCACCGGCGCGATGGCCTTGTTCGGCGAGAAATATGGCGACGAGGTACGCGTCCTGAAGATGGGTGATTTTTCGACTGAATTATGTGGAGGCACGCACGTGTCGCGCACCGGTGACATCGGCCTGTTCAAGATCGTCTCGGAGTCCGGTGTTGCCTCGGGCATACGCCGAGTCGAAGCGGTCACCGGCGCGGGGGCAATGGCGCATGTAGTGGCCGCAGAGCGCCACCTCGGCGACGTAACGAACATGTTGTCGGCGCAACCGGGCGACGTCGTCGAAAAGTTGCAGCATCTGCTGGATCGCCAGAAGAGGCTGGAGCGCGAACTGGATTCACTCAAGGCGAAGGCTGCGGGAGCCGCGACCGGTGATCTCGCCACGCAGGCGCAGGACATCGCCGGCATCAAGCTGGTGGCCGCTCGCGTCGTTGGCATGGACGCCAAAGCGCTGCGCGATACGATCGATACCTTGAAACAGAAGCTCAATGATTGCGTGGTGCTGCTGGCTTCAGGGCAGGACGGCAAGGCCGCGCTGGTCGCAGGCGTGCATGGCGCGGCGCTGCGCAAGGTCAAGGCCGGTGACGTGGTCGCGCATGTCGCGAAACAGATCGGCGGCAAGGGCGGCGGGCGACCGGACATGGCGCAGGGTGGCGGTGTTGATTCGCCGGCGCTGGATCATGCGCTCGGCAGCCTCGGCGCGTGGCTCGCGCACGGTCTGGAATAGCCAGCAGTCCCTGCCAGAAGTCATGGGCGTTTCATTGCCGCTCCATCCCCGCTCCTATAGTATTCACGCTGAATCGGTCGCACCCGTACCGGTCTAGTGCGGGGATGGAGGAGCCTGAGTGCGTGTGCTTGCGCGCATGCATTCGTGACCGCCCTTTCATAAGCGACGTCGCGCAACAGGAGGGGAACGCGCGCGCCGCTTTCGGGTCTAACAGACTCGAGAACATGGAGCTCAAGTCATGTTGATTTTGACTCGCCGAGTGGGGGAGACCCTCATGATCGGCGACCAAGTGACGGTTACGGTGTTGGGCGTCAAGGGCAACCAGGTGCGCATCGGCATCACGGCGCCCAAGGATGTTGCGGTGCACCGCGAAGAGATTTACCAGCGTATCAAGCATGAACACGGCGTTGGCGAGCCCGCCGCGGTGGACGAGAACGTCGACCCCGAGGCCGACGGTCACTGACCTTCCAGGTTCGGCTTTACTGGAGGCTGCAACGCATTTATCCTAATCGATTGGCTTGCACCGGGCGGCGACCCGGTCTCGCGCAAAGGATGTTGTTCGCAGAGAGGCCGAAGGGGTTCCCCTGGTACGGGAGAATCGGGCCGGGCACGATCGGGGGTTCGACAAGATCGCCGGTAGCGATTTTGGGTAGCCGCAGGCTGGCACCGAACGATCCACCAGTTTGCCTGCACGTACGTCGTTACAATTAAGCTTTGCGATCAAAAACCCGGAGAGATGCCCGAGAGGCCGAAGGGGCTCCCCTGCTAAGGGAGTATCGGGTCA
>DZCM01000104.1 GCA_022730295.1 Rhodanobacter sp.
CACTCGAGGTGATCGACGAAGGCCATCTTCACGTCGGTCATGCCGGCGAGGGCGGCGGTCATTTCCGCGTGCGCATCACCAGCGTCGCGTTCGCGGGCAAGACGCGTGTGCAACAACACCAGATGGTCTACACGGCCGTGGCCGACCTGATGGGCCACGGCATCCACGCGCTGGCGATCGAGACCTCTGCACCAGACCAGGAAAGCCATGTCCGCAAATGAAAGCGAATGAACGCAAATCAAAGCAATGATCTGCACTGATGCCGCGGCTGTCGCTGATGTCTGGCTGAAGTCGCGAGTCGGGGAGCATCTTCTGCGGCGCTGCAGGGAAGCACTATTCGCGTTTATTTGCGTTCATTCGCGGACTCATATTGTTTCTAGGTATTGTTTATAAAATATTGATATTCAAATCATAAATATATGTAAGTTGCGCCATCCCGCCTTCCTTGGCACAGTGGCGCATTCGCCGAACCCGGAATTGCCGAGGTTCGCTGTCCGCCGAACAATCCAAGCCCTGAGCCCATGCGCCTGTCCACGATCAAGTTGGCCGGATTCAAATCGTTTGTCGATCCGACCGTGTTGCACCTTCCCACCAACATCACCGGTATTTGCGGGCCCAACGGCTGCGGCAAGTCCAACATCATCGACGCGATCCGCTGGGTGATGGGCGAGAGCGCAGCCAGCCGCCTGCGCGGCGAGGCGATCACCGACGTGATCTTCTCGGGTTCGTCCGGGCGCAAGCCAGTCGGGCAAGCCACGGTCGAACTGATCTTCGACAACTCCGACGGCACGCTCGGTGGTGAGTACGCGAATTTCAACGAGATCTCGGTGAAGCGCAGTGTCGGCCGCGATTCGCAATCGGACTATTTCCTGAACGGCGTGCGTTGCCGCCGCCGCGACATCACCGACCTGTTCCTCGGTACCGGTCTTGGTGCGCGCAGCTATTCGATCATCGAGCAGGGCGTGATTTCCGAAATCGTGGAATCACGTCCCGAGCAATTGCGCATCCATCTGGAAGAAGCCGCCGGCGTGTCGCGTTACAAGGAACGCCGCAAGGAAACCGAAAGCCGCATCAAGGCGACGCGCGAGAACCTCGACCGCGTCAAGGACGTGCGCGAGGAAGTTGAGAAACAGCTCGATCACTTGAACCGCCAGGCGCGCGCGGCCGAGCGCTGGAAGAAATTGAAGGAAGAGCACGCCCTGCGCGGTGCCGAGCTGCGTGGGCTTGAGTACCGGTCGGTGAGCGCGCAGCTGGATACGCACCGGCAAGCGCTGCGCGGGGCCCAGACCACGCTGGAAGGCAAGCTTGCAGGACAGCGCCATCTCGAAGCCGAAATCGAGAAAGGCCGCGAAGCGCACCAGCAGCACAGCGATGCCCTGAATTCGGTGCAAGCCGAGGTGTATCAGGTGGGTGCGGAAGTCGCGCGAATTGAACAGCAGATCAAGCACCATCGCGAAATGATGGAACGCCTGCAGCGCGACCAGGAAGAATCCGGGCACGCCTTTGCGGAACTCGACGATCATTTGCGCGTTGATACCGCCCAGCACGATGAGCTGCAGTCGGCCGTAGCGGATGCCACGCCCAAGGCCGGTGAACTGCGCGACGCGGATTTGCGCGCGACGCAGGCGCTGACTGAAGCCGAAGCTGCGCACGCGGCCTGGCAACAGCGCTGGGAAGCGCACAGCGGGCAAGCTGCGACCACTTCACGCGAGGCCGAAGTCGAACGCACGCACATCGACCATCTGGATCGCCAGGCACTGGACCTTGCGCGCCGCCGCGAAACACTGCGCAGCGAGCGCACGCAGTACGACCTTGACGCCTTGGCCGCGGCGGCGCAGGGACTGGCAGAGGAACATCTAACCTGCAAAACCGCGGTGGAGACGCACACCACGAATCTCGAACGGCACAAGGCCGACGCCGAGCGCTTGCAGGGCGAAGAACGTCAGTTGCAATCAGCGTTGGCCGAAGCCAATACGCAAAAGCAGGGGTTGCGCGGCAAGATTGCCTCGCTGGAAGCTTTGCAGCGGGCTGCGCTCGGGCGCGATCGCGATGCTGCTCGCGACTGGTTGCAGCGGCTCGGCCTTGCCGACAGTGCACGCCTTGGTGCGAGTCTCAAGGTCAATGAGGGTTGGGAACGTGCGGTGGAAACCGTGCTGGCGGGCCTGCTGGAAGGCGTGCTGGTGGCGGATCCCGCGGCGCTGGCCAGCGACCTTGCGGGCGTGTCCCATTGCGACATCACCCTGGTTGGGACGGGCAATACGCTGGATGCGGATGTCGCCGGTACGCTCGCGGCAGAAGTCGAAGGCCCGGCTGCGGCGCGCGCGTTACTGGCGCTCGTGCGCACCGCCGATTCGCTGGAACAAGCGCGCGCGCTGGCTGCCGGGTTGGCGCCCGCGCACACCGTGATCACGCGTGAAGGCGTTTGGCTGGGTCCCGGCTTTGCGCGGGTACGGCGTGCCGAGGGCGGTCAAGTCGGCGTGCTGGGGCGTGAACGCGAATTGCACGAGGCGACTGCGGAACTGGCGGCGGTCGAACAGCGCATCACTGATGCGCAGACGCAACAGATTGAACTGCGTGACCGGCGTCGCGCGGCTGAACAGGCACGCGATGACGCCCAGCGCGATTCGTATGCCGCACACCGGCGCCTGTCGGAACTGGCGGGCGATATGCAGAGCCGCCAAGGGCGCATCGACAGTGCGCGTGCACGCCTGGCCACGATTGACGGCGAACACGCCGAAATCGAGCAGGCGCTCGCCGAGAATGAAGGCCTGTTGCGGGCCGCGCGTTCGCGCATGGAGGCTGCGGTTGGCCACATGGGTGAGCACGAGCAGGCGCGCATGGCACTGGATGCGGAACGCCGGCAGTTGCTGGAACGCCGCGAAGCGGCGCGTGCCGATGCACAGGAAGCGTCCGATGCCGCGCATCGCCATGCGATCGCATTGGAATCCAAACGCGTCACGTTGGCAGCGCTCGAACAGTCCTTGGGCCGCATGCGTGCGCAACGCGAACAGATCGAACGCCACCGCGCGGAAGTGGGCGCGCAGCTCGCCGCCGGCAGCGACCCGGTCGCGGCGCTGGAGAAAGAGCGCCAAGCGTGCCTTGACCAACGTCTTGCGGTCGATCGCAAGCTGGTCGAAGCGCGCCGCGTGGTGGAGGATGCCACCGCCGCCTTGCGCGAGCACGAGCAGGCGCGGCAGCTTGCCGAACAGTCCATGGCGGATGAGCGTGACGCGTTGGAAGCGCTGCGTTTGCAGGAACAGTCGCAGCGCTTGCACGCCGAGCAGTTGGCGGCGGCGATTTGCGAAGCCGGTCTGGAACTCGAGCCGTTGTTGGCCAGCCTGTCCGGCGAAGTGCAACCGGATGCATGGCGCGAGAAGATCAGCGATCTCGAATTGCGCATCACGCGCCTGGAGCCGGTCAACCTTGCCGCGATTTCCGAACACGCCGAGGCGGCGCAACGCAAGGAATACCTCGACGCGCAGATGACCGATCTCACCAGCGCACTGGAAACGCTTGAAAATGCGATTCGCAAGATCGATCGCGAGACCCGCCAGCGGTTCAAGGACACGTTCGACCGTGTCAACGCCGGCTTCCAGGACCTGTTCCCGAAACTGTTCGGTGGCGGCCACGCGTACCTGGAGTTGACTGGCGAAGATTTGCTCGACGCCGGCGTCACCATGATGGCGCGCCCGCCGGGCAAGCGGAATTCGCACATCTCGCTGCTGTCGGGCGGTGAGAAGGCGATGACCGCGGTGGCGCTGGTGATGGCGATCTTCAATTTGAATCCGGCGCCATTCTGCCTGCTGGACGAGGTCGATGCACCGCTGGACGAAGGCAACATCAGCCGCTTCAGCCAGATGCTGCGCGATATGTCCGAAAAGGTCCAGTTCATGGTCGTCACCCACAACAAGGCCACCATGGAAATGGCCTATCAGTTGTGCGGCGTGACCATGCGCGAGCCGGGTGTGTCGCGGCTGGTGCAGGTGGATCTGGCGGAGGCAACCAAGCTGGCCGGCGTGGCGGCATAATCTTGCGATCATCCCTGATCGCGGTTTCGCTGTTGTCCAAGTGCGACTGCTGTTGTGTCTGGTCTCGGAGTCCAGAACGTCCATCCATGGACTGACTTTCCACAACAGCCGCTGCGTTGGCGAGGCGTCGTTTGCCGCGACTGGCATAACTGCTAAAGTCCGCGCCATGGACGCCATTTCCGCCAGCAGCTTGCGCATCATCCTCATCGTCATTGGGGTGCTGATCCTCGCCGGTATCTATTTGTTTGCGCGTCCGCGTGAGCAGGGACGCAGGCTGTCGTTCCGGCGGCGTGGTGACGCACGCGTCGAGCCCGTGCTGGGCGATACCAGCGACAGTGAGGACGCCGATGACGACGGCGTCCCGCCAGAGCAGGGTGAGCTGGATGTGGCACTGGAGCGCGAGTTGCACCGGCTCGGCGCGACGGTCGCCGAGGGCCGCCGCGCCGCGCCCACGGGTGGCGAGCGGCCGCCAGGATTTCCGGTCGACAAGATCGTGACCTTGTACGTGACCGCGCGCGCCGGGGAATCGCTGCGCGGCAGCGACATCGTGGTGGCCTCCGAGAAGGTTGGGCTGCGGTTCGGCGCCATGCGGATCTTCCACCGTCTGGTCGATGGCAGGCCGGACGCCGGTCCGGTCTTCAGCATGGCCAACATGATGAAGCCTGGCTATTTCGACATGGACCGGATCGTCGATTTGGCGACGCCAGGCTTGAGTTTCTTCATCACGCTGCCCGGGCCGTTGCCCGCGCTGGATGCGTGGGACACGATGTTGCCGGCGGCGCAGCGTATCGCCGATTTGCTCGACGGCGATTTGCTGGATGAGGATCGCAATGCGCTCGGACGCCAGCGTATCGCCGGCCTGCGTGAAGAACTGCGCGAGTGGGACCGCCGCCACGAGGGCCCGGAAATCAAGCCCGTTACGCGGCGTTGACGGGTCCGAGATATTTCGTCATGGCCTATCCAGGTCCCGCCTTTCGCGAAGATCGCACCGACGTGCTGCACGCTGCACTGCAGCACATGGCGTTCGGCCTATTGGTGACGCAACCAGAGTCCGGTTTCGCGACCTCATATCTGCCGTGGGAACTCGATGCCACGCGCGGGCCGCACGGTACCCTGGTCGGCCATCTCGCGCGTTACAACCCGCAGTGGCAGGTGCCGGCGGGTGGCGCGTCGGCGCTGGTGGTATTCCAGGGGCCGCACGCCTATGTTTCGCCGTCGTGGTATCCCGGCAAGCGCGAGGATCCGCGCCAGGTGCCGACCTGGGATTATCTCGCCGTCGAGGCGCGCGGCACCTTGACCTGCTTCGACGATGCTGCGCGCCTGCACCGGCTTCTGACCCAGCTCACCGATCGCCATGAGTCCGGCCGCGCAACGCCATGGCGCGTCACCGATGCCCCGGACGATTACGTGCGCGAGACGATGCGCCACATTGTAGGCATCGAATTGCGCATGGAAACCTTGCTCGGACGCTACAAGCTCAGCCAGAACCGCGATGCCGTCGACCAGGAAGGCGCTCGCGCTGGCCTGGCGGCGGCGCCGACCGAACGCGAGCGCGACTTGGCGCGCGCGATTGCCGTTGCCCAATCTGCAAGGCAAAAATCAGATCAGCAGGAAGCAGATTCGTGAACCACTGCCGATGGCAATGGAATGGGCGCTTGCCTGTGCCTTACATTTTCAATTCGAATCCTGCGTACCAGGTGCGCCCGTAGGCGGGTTCAAGGCCGGTCTGCCAGACGCGATCGTAGTACTTGCGGTCGCTGAGGTTGCTGACGCCGCCCAGCAGTTTCAGCCAGGGTCTGATCTGCCAGTCGGCAGCGAGGTCGGCGATGGTGAAGGCGGGTATCTGCGCGGGGATGTAGCTGTTGCCGC
>DZCM01000105.1 GCA_022730295.1 Rhodanobacter sp.
TGGTCGCTTTCGTTGCGAAAGGCATAGCCCAGGGTGTGCAGAAACTGCTGGAACAGTGCGCGCTCGGCCGGAGGCACCTGGATGCCGACGAGGATGCGGCCGTAATCGGCGCCGTGGTTGCGGTAATGGAACAGGCTGATGTTCCAGTGCGGATGCATGCGGTCGAGGAAGCGGGTGAGTGCGCCGGGACGTTCGGGAAAGTCGAAGCGGTACAGCAGTTCGTCGTGCGCCAGTGCCGAGCGGCCACCGACCATGTGGCGCAGGTGCAGCTTGGCCAGCTCGTCGTCGGTGAGGTCGAGCACGCCGAAGCCATGCTCACGGATGTCCGCCAGCAGTGTTTCGCGGTCGCGGCGTTCGGCGATCTGCACGCCGACGAAGATATGCGCCTGCGCGCTGTCGCTGATGCGATAGTTGAATTCGGTGATGCTGCGCTGGCCCAGCGTGGCGCAGAAGCGACGGAAGCTGCCGCGCTCCTCGGGCAGGGTCACCGCGAAGACGGCCTCGCGCTGCTCGCCCACTTCGGCGCGTTCGGCCACGAATCGCAGGCGATCGAAGTTCATGTTGGCGCCGGAATTGATGGCCACCAGCGCCTGCCCGTGCAGGCCGTGCGCGACCACGTATTGTTTGAGCCCTGCCAGCGCCAGTGCGCCGGAGGGCTCGGGCACGCTGCGGGTTTCCTGGTAAACGTCGCGGATGGCGGCGCAGATGGCGTCGGTGTCCACCCGGATCATCGCGTCCACATGCTGCTGGCACAGCGCGAAAGTGCGGCTGCCCACCTGTTTCACGGCGGTGCCGTCGGCGAACAGCCCAACCTCGTCCAGCAGCACGCGCTGGCCGGCTTCGAGCGAGCAGGTCATGGCGTCGGAGTCGGCCGTCTGCACGCCGATCACCTGCACCTGCGGGCGCACGGCCTTGACGTAGGCGGCCACGCCGGCCAGCAGTCCGCCACCGCCCACCGGCACGAAGATGGCATGCAGGGGCTGCGGATGCTGCTGCAGGATCTCCATGCCCACCGTGCCCTGGCCGGCGATCACGTCGGCATCGTCGAACGGATGCACGAAGGTGAGCCCGCCGCCTACCTGCAGCCGTATCGCCTCGGCTTGCGCCTCGCTGTAGGAGTCGCCGGCCAGCACCACCTCGACCATGGCGCCGCCAATCGCGCGCACCGCATCCACCTTGACCTGCGGTGCGGTGGACGGCATCACGATCACCGCGCGGATGTTCAGCCGCGCCGCCGCCAGCGCCACGCCTTGCGCGTGGTTGCCGGCGGAGGCGGTGATGACGCCGCGCGCGCGTTGCGCCGCATCCATCCCCACCATCTTGTTGTAGGCGCCGCGCAGCTTGAACGAGAACACCGGCTGCTGGTCCTCGCGCTTGAGCCACACCCGATTGTCCAGCCTGGCGGACAGCTGCGGGGCGTACTCCAGCTCGGACTCGCGGGCTACTTCGTAGACGCGGGCGCCGCGGATGCGCCGCACCAGCTCGGAGGAATCCACGCTGTCGGTGGACGTCGCCGTCATCAGACGTCCGTGCCGAGGGAGGCGTCAGCCTTGACGTGGCGCGGCAGCGCGTGCGGCAACTCCATCGCCTCGATCACATCGACCAGCTTGCGCGCCTGCTTCATCACCTGGGCAATCGAGGCGTCGTCGCCCTGCAGCACCAGGGTCAGTCGGGACACCTCGGCGTCCGCCGTGGCGGCGACCGTGAGCGAGTCGATGTTGTAGCCGCGCGCGGCGAACAGCCCGGCCACGCGCACCAGTGCGCCGGCTTCGTTCTGCAACAGGATGGACAGCGTGTGTTTCATGGCAGGAGTGCTCAAAACTGGGGGGCTCGACGCAGGGCGCTCAAAACATGCTCGTGGGGCCGGCCTCGGGCGCGGCGCTGGCGCTGCGCGAGGCGATGAAGTCGCCGGTGATCATCTGCGCGTAGGTGGCGCCGGGGCCAACCATCGGGTACACGCCGGCGTCGGGGTCGATCATCACCTCGAGAAAGGCCGGGCCGTCGAAGGCGAGGAACTCGGCGATCACCCGCTCGATCTCGCCCGGCTCGCTGAGCCGCTGCGCCCACGCAAAGCCGTCGGCTTCGGCGGCCTTGATGAAATCCTTGCGGTGCAGGCTCTTGTCGGACGAGGCGAAGCGACCCTTGAAGAACAGCTTCTGCCACTGCCGCACCATGCCATCGCCCATGTTGTTCATCACCACCACTTTCACCGGCAGCGCATAGGTGGTGACGGTTTCCAGCTCGCCCAGGTTCATGCGGATGCTGGCGTCGCCGTCGATGTCGATCACCAGCGCGTCCTTGCGCGCGAACTGCGCGCCGATCGCCGCCGGCAGGCCGAAGCCCATGGTGCCCATCGAGCCGGAGGTGAGCCACTGGCGCGGCTGGCGGAAATCGAAATACTGCGCCGCCCACATCTGGTGCTGGCCCACCCCGGTGCTGATGATGGCGCGGCCGTCGGCGACGCGGTTGATCGCCTCGATCACCGCATAAGGCTGGATCAGCGCGCTGTCGCGGTCGTAGTTCATCGCGTGCACGCGCTTGAGCTCGGCCACGTGGGCGTGCCAGGCGGCATAGCGGCCATCGGCCAGCGGGCGGAAGCCGCGCGCCTTGCCGTAGCGGCGCAGCCGGTCCAGCGTGCGCACCAGCGGGCCGCAGTGATGCCAGTCCACCGTCTTCACCTTGCCGATCTCGGCCGGGTCGATGTCGACCTGGGCGATGAACCTGGCCTGCGGTGCAAACTGGTTCGGCACGCCGGCGACGCGGTCGTCGAAGCGCGCGCCCAGCGCCAGCAGAAAGTCGCAGTCCTCCACCGCGTAATTGGCGTAGGCGGTGCCGTGCATGCCCAGCATGTGCAGGGCCAGCGGTGCGGTGGTGTCGATCACGCCAAGCCCCATCAGGGTGGTGGTGACCGGCAGCCCGAACGCGTCGGCGAACGCGCGCAGCGCGGCCGAAGCCTCGGCGGCGATCACGCCGCCGCCGGCGTAGATCAGCGGTCGACGCGCGGCTTCCAGCGCGGCGAAAAAGGCCGCGCAGTCGGCGTCGTCCAGGCTGGCCTGCTCCACCGCGCGCAGCCGCGCGCGGTAGCCGGGAATCGCCAGCAGGCCGTCGCCCTCGAAGGTCAGCGCGGTGTTCTGCACGTCCTTGGGAATGTCCACCACCACCGGGCCGGGGCGTCCGCTGCGGGCGATCTCGAAGGCGGTGCGCAGGGTCGATTCCAGCTTCGTCGGGTCGGTCAGCAGGAACACGTGCTTGGCGCAGGCGCCCATGATGTTGCTGACCGGCGCCTCCTGGAACGCATCGCTGCCGATCGCCGCCGTGGGCACCTGGCCGCAGATCACCACCAGCGGGATCGAGTCGGCCATCGAGTCGCGCACCGGCGTCACCATGTTGGTGGCGCCGGGGCCGGAGGTGACTACCGCCACGCCGACCTTGCCCGATGCGCGGGCGTAGCCGGCCGCCATGAAGCCGGCGCCCTGCTCGTTGGCCGGCACGATCAGCGGCATCGGCTCGCTGCCGCCGGCGCCAGGGTGCTCGGCGTTGTAGCGAAACACCGCGTCGTACACGGGCAGGATCGCGCCGCCGGAGTAGCCGAACAGCACGTCCACGCCTTCGTCGGCCAGCACCTGCACCACGACGTCGGCGCCGCTCATCGCCGTGCCGGCGAGCGGGTGACGCTTGCTTTGAGATGCAGATTTCAACGATTGCGCATCCATCTTGGAAGTCCTTCAAATATGCGGGAGCAAACCCCTCCCCCGCCATGCAGGGGGAGAAGGTTTCGGCAGCATCAGCCCACTTTCTTCAACGGTTCGGCGGCGGATTTGGCGGCCGGCGCAGCAGGCTGCAGCCACGGCATCTGCGCGCGCAATTTGGCGCCTACTTGCTCGATCGGGTGATCGAGGTCAGCCTGTTTCAGGCGTTTGTAGTTGGGCAGCCCGGCCTGGTATTCCTCGGTCCAGTTGCGTGCGAAGGTGCCGTTCTGGATATCGGTGAGCACGTCCTTCATGCGCGCCTTGACGCCGGCGTCGATCACCCGCGGGCCGCTCACGTAGTCGCCGTACTGGGCGGTTTCGGAGACGAACTGCAGCATCTTGGTCAGGCCGCCCTCGTAGAACAGGTCGACGATCAGCTTCAGCTCGTGCATCACCTCGTAATAGGCGATCTCCGGCTGGTAGCCCGCTTCCACCAGGGTCTCGAAGCCGGCGATCACCAGCTCGCTGGCGCCGCCGCACAGCACCGCCTGCTCGCCGAACAGGTCGGTCTCGGTTTCTTCCTTGAAGTTGGTCTTGATGATCATCGCGCGGCCGCCGCCGATGCCGTCGGCATAGCCCTTGGTGATGGCTTCGGCGTGGCCGGTGACGTCCTGATGCACGGCCCAGATGCACGGCACGCCGCGGCCGCGCTCGTATTCGGTGCGCACCAGCGCGCCCGGGCCCTTCGGCGCCACCAGGATCACGTCGATGTCCTTGCGCGGCACGATCTGGCCGAAGTGCACGTTGAAGCCGTGCGCGAACAGGAGCGCCGCGCCGGGCTTGATGTTCGGCTCGATCGACTCCTTGTACAGGGTGGGCTGCACCATGTCGGGGGTGAGCACGGCGACCAGGTCGGCGCCCTTCACCGCCTCGGCCGGCTCCATCACGCGCAGGCCATCGGCCAGCGCCTGGTGCCAGGTGGGGCCGTTCGGGCGCAGGCCCACGACCACGTCGAGGCCGGAGTCGCGCAGGTTGAGCGCGTGCGCGCGGCCCTGGCTGCCGTAGCCGAGCACGGCGATGCGGGCGTGGGCGAGTGGGTTGCTGCTGTCGTTGGTGCTCATGCGGTGACTCCCTGGTCAGCGTGTTGGTGTGTGGGTTTGGCCGTATGGACGGCCGTGAGTGGATGCGTGGTGGCACCGTCGGAGGCGGAGCCGACCAGGCGCGCGTACTTGGCCAGCGCGCCGGTGGTGACCTTGGGCGCGGGGGCGACCCAGCCGGCGCGCCGGGCTTCCAGGTCGGCGCTGGTGGACAACGTGCGGCTGGCGCCGTCGATGACGACGCGGTCGCCTTCGCGCAGCAGGCCGATCGGGCCACCACGCACCGACTCCGGCGCGATGTGGCCGACCATGAAGCCGTGGGTGGCGCCGGAGAAGCGGCCGTCGGTAATCAGCGCCACGTCGTCGCCCAGGCCGCGGCCGACCAGCGCGGCGGTGACGCCCAGCATCTCGCGCATGCCCGGGCCGCCGGCCGGGCCTTCGTTGCGGATCACGATGACGTCGCCCTTGGCGATGCCGCCGCCCTGCACGGCGGCGAACGCGGCCTCTTCGCTTTCGAACACCCGCGCCGGGCCCTCGAACTGCGCGCCGGTCTTGCCGGCCAGCTTGAGGATGCAGCCCTCGGGCGCGAGATTGCCGTAGAGGATCGAGTAGCCGCCGCGCGGTTTCAGCGGCGCGCTCACCGGATGGATCACGTCCTGGGTCTCGGCACGCGGCGCGGCGGCCGCCTCGGCGAACAGCGAACGGCCGGTGATGGTGGGCGCGTCCTGCAGCATGCCGGCGGCAATCAGCTCCTGCGCCACCCGCGCGGCGCCGCCGGCGCCAAACATTTCCACTGCGGTGTAACGGCCGGCCGGCAGCAGGTCGGCGATCACCGGCGTGTGCACCGAGGCCGGCTCGAAATCCTCGATGTTCCACTCGATGCCGGCCTCGCGGGCGATCGCCAGCAGGTGCAGCACCGCGTTGGTGGAACCGGCGGTGGCCGCGACCATGCGCG
>DZCM01000106.1 GCA_022730295.1 Rhodanobacter sp.
CGAGCGTCGCCCGGGTGGCCAGCGGCAGGTGCTGCAGGCCGGGGCCGAAGAACTCGACGAACTTGCCGACCACGCCGTGCTTGCGCAATATCTGCGTGACAGTCAAGACGAGGTCGGTGGCGGTGGCACCCTCCGGCAGCGCGCCAATCAGTTTGAATCCCACCACCTGCGGAATCAGCATCGATGATGCTTGTCCCAGCATCGCGGCTTCCGCCTCGATGCCGCCGACGCCCCAGCCGAGCACGGCCAGCCCGTTGACCATGGTGGTGTGCGAATCGGTGCCGAACAGGGTGTCCGGGAAGGCCCAGGTTGCGCCGTCGATGTCGCGCGTCATCACCACGCGCGCGAGGTATTCAAGGTTCACCTGGTGCACGATGCCGGTGTCCGGCGGCACCACGCGGAAATCGTCCATCGACTTCTGGCCCCAGCGCAGGAAACCATAGCGCTCGCGGTTGCGCTGGAATTCGATCTCGGCATTCTTTGCCAATGCATCGGCTTCGCCGAACACGTCCACCTGCACCGAGTGATCGATCACCAGTTCGCACGGCGACTGCGGGTTGATCCTTGATGCTTGCCCGCCGAGGCGCACCATCGCATCACGCATCGCAGCGAGGTCAACCACGCAGGGCACGCCAGTGAAATCCTGCAACAACACCCGCGCGGGAAGGAACGACATCTCGATCGACGGCTCGGCCTGCGGATCCCAATTCAGCACCGCTTCGATCTGGCTGCGGGTGACCTCGCTGCCGTCTTCGTTGCGCAAAAGATTTTCCAGCAACACCTTCATCGAAAAGGGCAGGTGCGCGAGGTTGTATTGCTTGCCGAGCTTGGCGAAGCTGGCGATCTGGTAAGCCTTGCCGCCGACGGTGAGGGTGTCGCGAATTCCGAATGAGTCTTGCATGATGTGCTCCAGGGCGCGCAGGCGGGCGGGAATGCTTCGAATTGACCGCCCATTATCGCGCAAACGCTTCAGCGTTGCCCGGCATGCGGCATGGACGCCGCGTTGACACGCCCGCAGGTAGACTCCGGGAGAAGCTGGCGTGGCGTCAATGCGCGGCAACCACACGGGAGCGAGCACGACAGACCATGATCCCACCTGTCCGTTTGTTTCTGCGCATCTACGAGAAGTGGAAGCACGACACCCTCTACGAGGGTGATTTCCGGCCCAGCATCAGCATCCTCAAGCTGTCCTTCATCGCCTTGTTCATCGGCGGGGCGGCGGCCGTCATCGCTTGGGTGCTGTACCGGCTGATCGGGCTGGTGACGCATCTGGCGTTTGCCGGCAAGTGGGTCTTCTCGTTCGTGTCGCCGGCTGATTTGCATGCGCCGTGGTGGCTCATCCTGCTGGCACCCGTGGTCGGCGGCTTGATCATCGGCTTGATGGCGCGCTACGGCACCGAACGCATCCGCGGCCACGGGATTCCCGAGGCGCTGGAAGCCATCCTGTTCCGGCGCAGCAAGATGACGGCGAAAGTCGCGATTCTGAAGCCGATCTCGTCAGCAATCGCGATCGGTACCGGCGGGCCGTTCGGTGCCGAAGGTCCGATCATCATGACCGGCGGCGCGGTGGGTTCACTGATCGGGCAGGTGTTCGCGCTGACCTCGATCGAACGCCGCACCCTGCTGGTGGCGGGTGCTTGTGCCGGCATGGCGGCGACTTTTTCCACGCCGATTGCGGCCACGCTGGTGGGTGTGGAATTGTTGCTGTTCGAGATGCGCCCGCGCAGCACCATCCCGGTGGCGTGGCGTGTTTCGTGGCCTCGGCGTTGCGGCCATTCCTGATCGGCCCGGGGCCGTTGTTTCCCATCACCATCCAGTTCCACCTGGGCCTCGCCGAGCTCGGCATGGCCGCGGTCAGCGGTTTGCTGGCCGGATTGCTGGCCACCGCGGTGACGTTCTTCGTTTACAGGATCGAGGACGTGTACCGCAAGCTGCCGATCCACTGGATGTGGTGGCCCGCAATGGGTGCGCTGGTGGTTGGCATTGGCGGCATCATCGATCCACAGACGCTGGGTGTCGGCTACGACATCATCGATAAACTGCTGACCGGCCAGATCGTCGGCATGGACATCCTGATCTTCCTGATCGTCAAGGCGGTGATCTGGGCGGTCTACCTGAGTTCGGGGACGTCGGGCGGCACGTTGGCACCGTTGCTGGCGTTCGGCGCTGGGCTGGGTGGTTTGGAGGCGCTGGTTTTTCCCGGGCCACAGCCACTTTTATGGCCGCTGCTCGGAATGGGCGCGATGCTGGCCGCGGTCATGCGCATGCCGTTTACCTCGATCATGTTCGCGTTGGAGCTGACCGGCAATTCGAGCATGTTGCCCGCCCTCCTCATCACCTGCACCACGGCCTACGGCGCCAGCGTGTTCCTGATGAAGCGGTCCATCCTCACCGAGAAAATTGCGCGCCGCGGCCTCAACATTTTTCGCCCCTACACGCTCAATCGCCTCGAATACCTGTACGTGAAGGACGTGATGACCCGTGAGGTCACCAGCGTTCCACCAGACCTCAGCGTGCGCGAACTGTCCGGCCGCTATTTCGGCAGCGACCAGAATTTTCGCGCCTATCCGGTGGTGGATGCAGGCGGCAAGTTGCTGGACGTGGTTGACCGCAGTCACGTCCGGCGTTGGTTGAAGGACGATCCCAGCGGCACTGCGCGGCTTGCGCAACTGGTAGCGAGCAAGCCCGTAGTCGCATTCGAAGAGGAAAGCTGCCAAACCGTGGCGGTGCGCGCAGCCGTGGAGAAGCTCGATCGCATTCCAGTGGTCGAACGCGACTCCGGCAAGTTGTTGGGGATGGTCACGCGCTACGATCTGCTGAAACCCTTCACGCAAACCTACGAGGAAGAATACCTGCGCGAGAAAGTCATCGGTGGATCGCCGTCCACGCGAAAAGCGCGTGGCTGAAACAGCGCACGGGCGAACGGGCGCTAACCGCGCAGCGCGACGCCAGTCAGCATGCCGCGCGCGATCATTACTTCGCGCTGGGGCCGGAACAGCAGGTTCCAGCGGCGCCCGCCGAGCTGGTGCCAAAGCGCTGCGGCACGCACCGCAGCCAGCAGCAGCGCCCGTACACGCTGTGTCTGGGCCGGCTGCTGCAGGTACAACGGATTGCCGACGACCGTGATCCGCGGCTTCAACGCCGACAAGTTCGTCGCGTAGATGTCGGCGAGCCGCGCGATGATGGTGGCGTGGCCAACCGCAAAGTGCTGCAACTGGCGCTGCATGCCAGCCAGGTCATCGCCAAGGCGGCGGGTGGCCGCCTGATTGCGGGCGAGGCTGCGCTCCAGCTTCAAAACGCCGATCAGCATGTGGAACATGGGCAGGTCGCGCTCGCCATCGCCATCCACTTGCTCGATCAACACGCGCAAGCCACGACGCACGCCAGAATAGCCGCCGAAAACTTCGGCGGCGCTGTCCGATTCAAGCTTGAAAACGCTCGCAAGGCTGGCCTCCATTGCCTCGGCATCGCAATCGCCTTCGCGCGCAAGGTCGCGCACCAGCGACAAGGCCTGGAAGATGCCGGCGAGCGCGAGCACGCGCGTCTCCTTCATGCGGCGCCCCCGATCGTCGGAGCATCAGTCGTATCGATTACCGCCCCGCCAAGGCATGCGTCACCGCGATAGAACACCACCGACTGTCCGGGCGCAACCGCACGCTGGCTGGCATCGAAACGCACGTTGCAGCGATCACCGTCAACTTCGACATGGCAAGCCTGCACGGGTTGGCGATAACGCGCCATGGCTGTGCATTCGAAACGTGCGGCGGGCGGTGCGCCCGCGATCCAGTGGGCCTCGCTTGCAGCCAGCGAGCGCGACTGCAGCCAGGCACTATCGTGTCCCTGGTCGACGTAGACGATGTTGTTGTCGATGTCCTTGCCAATCACGTACCACGCCGCACCGTTGCCTGCCGCGCGACCGCCGATCTGCAACCCCGAACGCTGGCCGGGCGTGTAGAACATCGCCCCGGCGTGCTCGCCGACGCATTCACCGCCGGGCGTTCGAATCTCGCCCGTCCGCGCCGGCAAGTACGTGGCAAGGAACGCACGAAAATCGCGTTCGCCGATGAAACAGATACCGGTGGAATCTTTCTTGCTTGCTACTGGCAGTCCGGCGTCGCCGGCGAGGCGGCGCACTTCGGTCTTCAGCAAGCCACCCAGCGGAAACACGGCCGCCGCGAGCTGCTGCTGATCCAGCATGTACAAGAAGTAAGTCTGATCCTTCGATGCATCGCGTGCGCGCAACAATTTCCAGCGTCCCTCGTCGAACGCGACGCGCGCGTAGTGACCGGTTGCCAGTTTCTCGGCGCCAGCCGCATGGGCGGCGTCCAGAAAGCAACCGAACTTGATTTCACGATTGCACAACACGTCGGGATTCGGCGTACGCCCGGCGCGATATTCGTCAAGAAATCGGGTGAATACCTGCGCGCGATATTCCGCGGCAAAGTTGACGCTCTGGAACGGAATGCCGAGTTTCGCGCACACCGCCAGTGCATCCTTGCGATCCGCGTCGGCGTGGCAACCCGAATCCGGGTCCGCGTCTTCCCAGTTGCGCATGAACACGCCGGACACGTCGTGCCGGTCGCGTTGCAGCAACAGGGCGGCTACCGAAGAATCGACACCACCGGACATTCCAACCGTGAGACGCATCGTCAAGCGCCTGCGGACGACGCTGGCAGCAGCGAGCGCACGCTTGCCAGCGGCAAGCGCTGGCCCGCCAGCCAGTCGTCCAGCGTGGTCAACACCAACGGGCTGCGCAGGCGGGCGCCCAGTGCGGCAATGTCCGCATAGCTCATCCACAGTGCACGCACGATGCCGGCATCCAGCTTGCGTTCGGGATGATGTGCCACCGGATGGCCGGCGAAGGCAAACCGCACGACCTGGTCGCCGTGGACCGGACTGTGCCACTGCTGCACGCCAATGAAACTGTCAAGCGCGACATCCCAGCCGGTCTCTTCCAGCGTCTCACGCACGGCGGCGGCGGCGAGCGACTCCCCCGGTTCGAGGTGACCGGCCGGCTGGTTGAACTGGCGGGTGCCGCGGATGTCCTCTTCGACCATCAGGAAGCGGTCGCCATCGGCGACCACGCAAGCCACGGTGACATGCGGGCACCAGATGGCCGCGGCTTGCGGCGGAACTGAAAATTCGTCCATTCGGGAGCGCACTGGAAATTCCATCATTTTGCCATCATCTGGTGTGACATTCCGCCATGACCGGCGGCGTACTCCGGCCTATACTCGCGACAGGCCAGGGCGGCGTGGCTGGCATGACGTTTGCAGGCTTTGGATATCCATGACATCCGGAAAAATTGGCGACAACGAAACCGAACACGGACAAGGTGTGCTGGTCGCAGCCAGCAAGCCGGAGACGGCGCGTCCACCCTTGTATCAGGTGGTGCTGCTGAATGACGATTACACACCCATGGAGTTCGTGGTGGAGGTACTGGAGGCGTTTTTCAACATGGCGCCCGACCACGCAACCCAGGTGATGTTGCATGTACACACACGCGGCAAAGGCGTTTGTGGCGTGTTCAGCCGCGAAGTGGCAGAAAGCAAGGTAGCGCAGGTCAACGAATTCTCGCGCGTCCACCAGCATCCTCTGCTTTGCACGATGGAAAAGTTGTAACGATCCCCCATATCGTGACACAGACAAAAGCGAATCCGGAGACCCGGCATGTTCAGCAAGGACCTCGAATTCACCATCGGCCAGTGCTACAAGGAGGCCCG
>DZCM01000107.1 GCA_022730295.1 Rhodanobacter sp.
GTCACCACCATCCGCGCGGCCACGCCGATGTATCTGCTGGCGCGGCGCATCAAGGCGATGGGCGTGAAGATGGTGCTCTCGGGTGAGGGCTCCGACGAAATCTTTGGCGGCTACCTGTATTTCCACAAGGCGCCCTCGGCGGAGGCTTTCCACGAAGAAACCGTACGCAAGCTGGATGCCTTGCACGCGTACGATTGCCTGCGCGCGAACAAGGCCATGCTGGCATGGGGCGTGGAAGCGCGGGTGCCGTTCCTCGATCTCGAATTCATCGACGTGGCGATGGGCATGGATGCCGCGCACAAGCTGGCGGGAAATGGAAGGATCGAGAAGGCCGTGTTGCGCGAGGCGTTTGATGGCGCGCTGCCGAAGGAAATCCTGTGGCGGCAGAAGGAACAATTCAGCGATGGCGTCGGCTATGGCTGGATCGACGGGCTGAAGGCGCACGCGGATGCGACGATCAGTGACCGTGAGTTCGCGGCTGCCGCATCGCGCTTTCCATTCAACACGCCGGCGACCAAGGAAGCGTATTTGTACCGGCGCATTTTCGAATCGCACTATCCGGGCGAAGCCTGTGCGGCCACGGTGCCGGGCGGCAAGTCCATCGCCTGTTCGTCACCCGCCGCATTGGCGTGGGATCCGGCCTTCGCGGCATCGGCGGATCCGTCTGGACGCGCGGTGCGCGGCGTGCACGCGCAGGCGCTGGCGTGAACGCCGTGGGGCGCCAATCGGCGTAACCTTGGACACTCACCCACATGAGGATTCAGCCATGGCGTCGGGATTGCACAGGAAGGTATCCATGCTCGCATGCGCCGCCCTGCTGGCCGGCAGCGCATTTGCCGCTGCTGCGGCTGCACCGATCGCGGCGACGGGCACCACGGCAGCGCAGTTGCAGGAAGCCGTCGCGGGATCATGGCGATCGCCGGCCAACAAGGCACGCGACCAATACCGCCATCCGGTCCAGACGCTGGAATTTTTCGGAATCAAGCCCGGGATGACGGTGATAGAACTCGCGCCTGGCGGCGGTTGGTACACCGAAATCCTGGCGCCGTTCCTGTATGCGCACGGACATCTGATCGAGACAGTGCCACCATCGCAGGAGCCCGGGAAGTCCATGTTCGAGAAGAAGTTGCACGCCGATCCGGCGGTGTTCGGGCACATCACCCAATTCGTCCCGTTTGCGCCGCCCGATCCGGTCAAGCTCGGTCCGAACGGGTCCGCCGACATGGTGCTGACCTTTCGCAATACCCACGACTGGTTGAATCGCGGCCCGGATACGCTTGCCAAGGTGTTCCATGCGGCCTACGCGGTGCTCAAGCCGGGTGGCGTGTTCGGCGTGGTCGAGCATCGCGCCAAGCCGTTCGCGAACGCCGTCGACAGCGCAAGGAACCTGCATCGCATTCCGGAGGATTACCTGATCGAGTTGGGGCTGAAGAGTGGCTTCCGACTGGAAGGTGTGTCGGAAATCAATGCCAACCCGAAGGATCCCGAGGACGTCAACGTGCACCGCTTGCCGCCCGATCTGGCTGGGCCTGAGGCCGAGCACGCAAAGATGGAAGCAATCGGGGAGTCCGACCGCATGACCTTGAAATTCGTGAAGCCCTTTCGGAACCTGAAATAGGGCATTGGCGCTCGCATTCGCATACCCCATCAACCGGTCGTTTCCCGCAACCTGGAGAATCACATGAGTCGGCAGCATCCCGTCATCGCCGTACTGGTGGGCAGCCTGCGCAAGGCGTCGTTCAACAGGAAGCTCGCCCACGCGCTGGAGAAGATCGCCGGCGAGCGCGCCGAGTTTCGTTACATCAACATCGGCGACTTGCCGTTGTACAACCAGGACATGGAGGCCGATTACCCGGCGGTGTGCGAGCAGCACAAGGCCGCAATCAAGGCGTGTGACGCCGTCTTGTTCGTGACCCCGGAGTACAACCGCTCGATCCCGGGTGTGCTCAAGAATGCGATCGACGTGTGCTCGCGTCCGTATGGCACCAATCCGTTCGCCGGCAAGCCGGGCGCGGTCATCGGCACCTCGATGGGCGCGATGTCGACTGCGTTGGCGCAGCAGCACTTGCGCAACGTTTGCGTGTTCATCGAAATCTTCCTGATGACGCAACCCGAGGCGTTCGTTCGCTACAAGGAAGGCCTGATTGCCGACGACGGCAGCGTCACGGACGAAAGCGTGCGCGGGTTCCTTAGCAACTTCGTCGACAAGTATCTGGCTTGGGTGCAGCGCTTCAGTGCCTGAACGTGGCGTCGTCGGTGTCGGCGTGCCAATCCCGATCGTCGCGGCAATGGCGTCGCGGCCGGCGCACCAGCATGAACAGGCCGCCCAGGATCACGAACAGCGGCCACCACGTCGTCCAGTCGAGACCGGCGAGGAACATCACGGACACCAGCACCACGGCCGAACCGGCCAGCAGCGAGTGGATGCCTTCGGCATCGAGTTTTCCGTGCGCACGGTAAATTTCGTAGGCCCGCGTGAACGGCGGAATCGCGCCCAGAAGGATGAACAACGCCCACCAGTTGCCGTGGAAGAAAAACCACAGCGGGTAACCGAGGTTGTTCAGCAAAAAAAGCACGCCAATCGCGACCACGATGACGGCCGGGACGATGCGCCATTCGAGGTTGCTTGCCAGTTTGCCGGATGGCTCGGTGTTCATGCGGGTGACTCCACGCTGATTGATGCCGACGATACGCCGTGTGTGCACGCGCGGCCAGTGACAGCTGTCAGCTCTCCGGTTTGACGCCTTTCGCGGCGCACCCTGCGTGTCGACTCGTCGCCGAATCAAACAAACGTTTGATTTATTCCCGCCACTTTGCTAGCTTGCGGCAGTTGCCGCGATTCCAGGGGATGCCGGCGGCAACAGGCGGCGCCCGCAGCGGGCGCCTGGGGCTCGATCCGACGGCACTGCGCCGACGACATGGATGTCGGCTTTCGACCAGGCCACCGGCTCGACTTGCGTCGCCGGAGCGGCAGCTTCCGCGTTGGCGAAGCGTAGGGAGGGCAACATGAAGCGTTTACTCGTATGTCTCGTACTTTTGGTTTGCGGGATCGGTTCCGCGTGCGCCACCACCGGCGTGGCGTTCGTGCATGGCACGGGCGACCAGACCGATGCCTATGACAACTACTGGCAGGCGCCGATGATCGAGTCGGTGCGCCAGGGCTTGAGCGATCCCAACAATCTGCTGGTCGTCAATTGCGACTTCACCCAATACATGTGGGCCGACGGCGCGGCCGGTTGCCTTGCCACGCAGCTGTACAACTTCATCCAGGCGCGCCACATCGACGACCTGGTGGTGATCACGCATTCCAACGGCGGCAACGTGATGCGCTGGATCATGTCCAACCCGACCTATGACAGCCGCTATCCGGTAATCGTGTCGAAGATCCGCTGGGTGGATGCGATTGCGCCCTCAAGTGCCGGCACGCCGCTGGCCAATGCGGTGATGGCGGGCAACGTGTTCGAGTCGTCGGTCGGCTGGCTGCTCGGCTACCAAAATGATGCCGTGCGCCAGCAACAGACCAGCTGGATGGCCTATTACAACCAGAACTATCTGCTTGGCACGGCGGGGCGACCGGCGTTGCCCAAGGGCTTCTGGGACGTCGTGGGTACCGACGTGCATTCGGCGCCGTGGAGTTCGTCCGCCCATTGCGGCGGTTATTGGGAAAACGTCGGGCTCGAAATCACCCAGGAGTGGCTGGACAGTTGCTCGGATGGCTTCATCGATTGCACCAGTGCAGCCGCGGCAGGGCAGGTGTGGTTTTACGACACCCAGGCAACCCAGGGTGGCGAACCACTCAGCCACAACCAGAGCCGTCGCGCCTGTTTCGGCCTCGATGTCATCCTGCGCAACGACGTGGAATAAGGAGATCCATCATGCAGACCAGAATCTTTCGCATCGCGTGCCTCCTTCTCGTTGCCAGCTTCGCATTGCCGGCGCTGGCCGCGAACGCTCCCGCACGTACCGTCGGCACCTTGCTGGCACCCGCCGCCGGCGACCAGGTGCCCGCGCAATTGCAGGCGGTGGAGCGCGTGCACGTCAAGCTCGACCATGGGCCCGCGGCGATTTCATGGGCCGTGCCGGCGGACAAGGCCATCAATGCGACACCGCGACCGTACCAAGCGATCAGCCGTCAATATCTGATCAACGCCAGTGGCGCCGAGCTGCAACGCGGCGTCGAGCTCACGCTGACGGCGCCGGGGGACATCGTACGCATCAGCCCGGCAGGACCGGCCAGCGCGGCAATCCACGCCGACGCGGTGCAGTTCGCAACCGGGGGCGTGCAACTTGATGCCGCCACCGCCAGTTCGGTCATTGCCTCGGGCCAGCAAATGGCGCGGGCCGGCATGCCGATCCAGCATGGCAGCTCGGTGTTCAAGCTCAACGCACGCGTGCAGCCGGGCACCGCACGGATAGCCGCTGCCGGCGCGCGTGGCAGCTACCTGATTCAGGTGTTCGAGCCAAACAGTCCGTACGCGCTGCAACTGGCGGCCGATCGCGGCACCCGTCTGGCGGGGCAATCGGTGCGGGTCACAGTGGGTTTTGCACACGCAGCGAGTGCTGCGGCCACATCGCTGAAATCGTTGCGCGCGACTCTCGCGCAAGTGAGCGGGGTGGTGGAGGCGCCGGATGGCTGGAGCGAAAACGTCGACTTCTCACCCGGGCCGGGTGGAACGTGGGTCGCCAACTTCACGCCGCCCGCGGCGCATGCCGGTGAGCGTGGCTTGTGGGAAATTCATGCCTTCGCCCGCGGCCGCGCCGGCGGTCAAACGGTGGTGCGCGAGGCGACCAATGCGTTCGCGGTGGTGATACCGACGGCACGTTTCAGTGGCTCGCTGGCCGAACTTGCGACGCATGCGGGCCAGAACCTCGACGTGGATGTCGGCGTCAATGTGGCGGCGCCGAGCCGCTACGCCGTCAGCGCCGTGCTGTATGGGCATGCCGCGGACGGTCAAGTCAAGCCGGCCGTGTATGCACAGGCGGCGGATTGGTTGCAGCCGGGCCGGAGTGTTCCCGTCCGTCTGGAATTCAGCGCGACAGCGCTCGCGAAGAGCGGCTTGACGGGGCCGTACGAGCTACGCGACCTGACCCTTGATGACCAGCAGCAACTGGGCGTGCTGGAGCGGCGCGCACTGGCGGCGCGGGGTCTGGTGGTCAGTCATTGAGTGGAACGGCCCACGGATCGGCGGTGGGCTGTCCACCGCCGATTCCAGTGCACCGCGGCGAGCAAACCGGGCGGATCGCCAGTAACATTGACGGCTTTCCGCGGTGGCAACAAGCCAATGATCGAGACCAACCCCATCCGTGCCCGCATCGCGGAGCTGCGCGAACGCGCGGAATCGCTCAGGGGGTATCTTTGACTACCCGGTCAAGCGCGAGCGTCTCGAAGAAGTAAGCCGCGAACTCGAGAATCCCAATGTCTGGGACGATCCGCAGCGCGCCCAGGATCTGGGCCGCGAACGTGCGCGCCTGAGCGAGTTCGTGGATGGCCTCGATGGCATCACGCACGGGCTCGACGATGCCGGCGAACTGCTGGAACTGTCCGCGGCCGAAGGCGACGACGATTCGGTGCAAGCAGTCGTACACGATGTCGACGGCCTCGAAACGCACATCGGCAAGCTGGAATTCCAGCGCATGTTTTCGGGCGAAATGGATCCCTCCAACGCCTTCGTCGACATCCAGGCCGGCGCCGGCGGCACCGAGGCGCAGGACTGGGCCGA
>DZCM01000108.1:0-4218 GCA_022730295.1 Rhodanobacter sp.
GCCAAAGTCGTGCGGACCCAGCATGCGCGCGACCAGCAGCAGGGTGCCGGCCTGCACGAACAGCCGCAGGCCGAGCACGAAACTGGTGCGGATGGTGCCGCGAGCAATCGGGCCTTTCACGCCAGTGATTTTGCCGGAATACCGCACGAGCGTGGGGGATTTGTGCTGGTGCCAAGCACGGTCAGGCGATCAGCACGTAAATGGTGTCGGGGCATCTGTGGCTATCGTTTCAGCGCTTGGCCAGCGTAATCTTACCGGTCAGACGTCTTCGCACCTGTCGTGGCCTTGCCTTGTTCTGCCATCCGCTCCAGCGCATCGATCGTGCGGTTCAAACGCCCGAACGAGTTCATGCGGCGTAGCGCGTCGATCTGCTCCAGCGCTTTCTCGGTTTGCCCGTGGCGCGCGTACAGCGCGGCAAGGTCGCTGCGGTAGGCCGGTTCCGCCGGGTCGCCTTTTACGGCAAGTGCGAGGTACTTCGTCGCCAAGAGGTCATCGTGCATCAGGTTGAGCTGGAACGCGGCATAGGCCGCGTCCAGCCGCGCGATGGGTGCCGGGCGTGACAGTGCGGCTTGGTAGGCGTGATTGAGCGGTGACAGGTCGAACTGGCAGATGCCGCTGGCACGGCAGTTGGTGAGCGAGACCAGGGCGGAAATGTCTTCTTGCTGGGTTGGCTGGTTACGCAGCTTGTTGATCAGCGACTGCCAGTAGGCGTCGTCGTCTCCGTGGCGGTTGTGATCGGCAATCATGATCATGGCCTGATCCGGCAGGGACGATGAGCCGGGAATCGCCGCCGCCTGACGCAGGTATTTCCAGGACGCGTCCAGTGTCTTGCCGGGCTGGTAGTTGGACGCAATCAACAGCAGGCGGCCTGCTTCGTACACCGCGCGCGGCGACTCGGGATGCCGGTTGGCCTCGGCGATCGCCAGCCGCAGCGGATTCGACCATTCCTGGGCGCGCAGGCACGTGGCGGTGCCGAACCACAGCAATGCAACTGCGGCCACGAACACGCGCGGCAACGCGAGCTCGATCCGTTTGCGCGATCCCAGCAGCAGCGCGCCGACGGCCAACAGCACCCCGATCGAGGCAAAGTACATCCGTTGCTCGTACACGAGTTCCAGTGGGACGATGGTCGCCGTCAAAAGCTGCCCGGCAAAAAACCAGCCGATGCCCAGCGACACCAGCGGCCGGCGATTGCGCAGCCACACCGCCGCGACAACCAGCGCGATCAGCGTCAAGATTGCACCGAGGGTGGTCCACGGCGTCAGCAAGCCCGTCGATTTCACGATCTCGTCGTGATACAGGCTCAGCACCATCGGGTTGGGCAGCAGGGTCCAGTGCAGGTAGTCGACCAGCACGCGGGGCTCGGTCAGCAGGCGTTGCGCGAGGGTGAAGTCGCGGCCGGCCCACGAATCTGGGCGCAGCGCGGCCCTCATCAACCACACGAACCCCAGTACTGCCGGGATGAACAGCGTGATCGTGAACAGCGTCCAGATGCGTTTGTCGTGCGAGAAGCTGGATTCCGGGTTCTGCCCTGCGGGCAGCCCCGGAATGACGGCATGTGGTTCGATGTATCGTGCCGCCGGGATGGCGGTAGCGTGGGTCCCCGGCATGCCGGCGGCGAGGGCGCCGCCAGCATCTGGCATCCCGCCAGGACGCTCGCTTTTCGACACTGCCGTGCGTGATTTGCCGAACCCGATGACGATCCACTCCGCAAGAAACGCGAACACTGGCAGCAGTACCGCGGTTTCCTTCGAGGTCAGGCCGATGCACGTGCCCAGCACGATGCCGCTGACAGCCAGCGCGAAGCCGCGGCGGTCCCGCCGCGCGTCGTTCGCCGTCAGCATCATCCAGCGCCCGTGCAGGTACGCCCATAGTCCTGCCAACATGAACACCTGGCACAGGCTTTCCATCCGCTGCACCACGTACAGCACCGCCATCAGGTTGATCGGCAGCAGCATCCACGCGGCGCTGACGACCAGTGCCAGCCGCGTCGCGGCAGCGTCATCCAGAGCCGGCGCGTTGCGCATCCACGCCCGCAGGCGCAGCAACTCGCGCAACATGCCATAGAGCAGCACGCCGTTCAAAAGGTGGATCAACAGGTTGGTCAGTTTGAAGCCCCACGGCGAACCGCCCCCGAAATACCAGTTGATCGCGAACGTGATCGACGCCAGTGGCCGGTGCAGGAAACTTGCGGGCGAGGACAGCGCGGCGTTCACCCACGCGGCGAGTGTCGAGTGCCCCGGCGTGATGTGGATCGCGGCGTTGTCGACGATGTTGGGGAAATCGTCGAACACCCAGCCGCCGGTCAGGCCGGGCGCGTACACGGCAGCCGTTGCGACCACCGCAACCGTGAGCAGCAACCATGGCAACCAGCGTCGAGTGCGGTCATCCAACTGCATGTCTTGAGGTCCTGAACGAGGTCAGCGGGTGTGGTGAACGATTGCGGGTTATTTGGTGGAGCGGGTGGCTTGCCGGGCGGCCGCATCCGCGGCCAACGTATGACGAAGATAAGAGATTTCTTTCGGCCACCAGCCTTGTTCGCGCAATACCCATGCGTGGATGCGCGGCATGCCGATGCCGGGTTTCGGGCCGGGCGGCAGTGTCGCGAAGTAGTCCAGGTGTTCCAGACCGAGATTCGGGAATCCATGTTCGCCGAGGTAGGCTGCTTGCTGCAGTGCGGAGTCGGGACTGGGCGCCACGGCCAGTGCGCGGTTGAAAGCCGCCAGCGCCGCGCCGGGCTGGCCTTCCGCAAGGTCGAGCTGGCCCTGCAGGTGATCGAGATCCTGTTGCCGGCCCGGTTGCCCGCGCCAATGCGGATTGCGGCGTGCAGCGTCGAGGGTGGCCTGCAACGCGGCGAAGTCGAGGCCTGTGCAAGAATGCGTGCTTGCCATCGTCAGCGCTTCGTCGAACCACTTGAATGCCGCCGTACCGCCCAGTCGCGTGTGCGCCAGCGCATCTTCTGCCGCAGCGAGTGTCTGCGGCCGAACACCGCCCAGCCGGCACTCGGCGCTGATCAGGTTGATCGGGGCCTGGATGTCGTCGGGATGTTTCGCCAACGACAACCGCAAGCGCGCGGCGGCGAGTCGAGGGCGGTTGTGCGAAAGGTCGTAGAGTGCCGCGCTGGCTTGCGCACGCGCGGAATCCGGGTTGATCGCGGCCCATTGCTGCGCTTGCCGAAAGCCATCGCCCCACAACGTCGCGCGCTGGGCGGTCAGCATCGCGAGCACGGCAAGTACCAGCACCGCGGCAAGTACCCGTAGAAACCGCAGTGCGCCCGCTTGTCCCAGTGCCAAGCCGATTGGCCAGAACAGCAGCAGCGCCGGCAGGTAATTGCGGTGCTCGTAGTAGAGTTCCAGCGGAATCCAGCCCGATTCCATCAACTGCGCGGTGAAGTAAAACAGCAGTGCCAGCGCGATTGCCGGATGTTTCTTGCGCAACGCGAAACCCGCACCGATCAGGGCCAGGATCAGGATGACGCAGGGGATCGTGCTGGCAGGGTGCAACCAGCCTGTGGAGACCGGGAAAGCGTCGTTGAACAGGCCGCTGGAGTGTGCGTGCGGGATGATCAGCAGGCGCAGGTAATCCGTGACCACGCGCGCTTCGGTCAGCAGGCGTTCGCCGATGGTCCAGCCGCGTATTGCCGCGGTGCCGTGGATCGCCCCGGGCAGCAAGGACAGCAGGTAGGCCAACACCAGCGCGCCGGGAAGAATCAGGAATACCGTGACGGCGCGCCGGTACCAGCGTTGCGTCACCGCATCGGGCATGGGCCGGCGCGGCGCCAGTACGATCCAGTCGACCAGCAGCAACAGCAGCGGCAACAGGGCGCCATTGGCCTTGGACAGCACTGCCAACAGTGTGCACAGCCACGCGGCCAAGGCCATGCCGATGAGCCCGCGCGTGATGTGCCCGCGTGCCAGCGCTTCGCGCGAGGCCATCCAGCCCAGCATGCCGATCAGCACGAACGTCGCCGGCAGCATCGCCTCGCGCTGCACGATGTACAGCGTCGTTGAGACGAATAACGGATGCAGCAGCCACGCGCCGGCGCCAAACAGCGCGGCGATGGCGGGCCACGAGTGGACGGGATCGTGACCGGAAGAGCCATCCCCCTCAATCCCCCTTCGTTCCGAAGGGGGAAGAATTTCACCCAGTCTCTCACACAGGCAGACCAACACCGAGGGGGCAATCCCCCTTCGTTCCGAAGGGGGAAGAATTTCACCC
>DZCM01000108.1:4318-5639 GCA_022730295.1 Rhodanobacter sp.
GACCAACACCGAGGGGGCAATCCCCCTTCGTTCCGAAGGGGGAAGAATTTCACCCCCTTCGGAACGAAGGGGGTCGACGCGTTGTGTCGGGGCTGATTTCTTGCCCCCTTCGCTTGCGAAGGGGGTCGACGCGAAGCGTCGGGGGGATGTTGCGCTGGGGAATGCCAACACCCGCCCCAGCCACCACAACACCCACGCCAGCAGCGCGCCGTTGATGAGGTGCAGGATCACGTTGGTGAGCTTGAACGGGTACGGACTGGCCGGCCAGTTGCGCGCATCGATCAGGAAGGTCAGCAGCGTCAGCGGCCGTCCGGTCGGGTCGGCGTTGCCGGAGGTGATGTAGCGCCAGAACGTGGCCCAGTGCGTGACCGGCCCGGTAGCTCCGATGGCCGGCAGGTTGCCGAAATCATCGAACAGGAAATCGCCGGTGAGGCCCGGGTGGTACGCCCACCACGCCAACAGCAGGAGTACCGCCAGCGCCGCGAGCCAGAACAGAATCCTCAACCCATGCTGAAAGCGGTGCCCGTCGCGGGAAAGTTTCACGTGTTGGGGATCCGTGCGTTCATCGCGCGCAAGCATACGCGATACTGTTCACTGAAGTTGGCAGCCTTGAGGCTAACGGTCCCGTATCGAGAAAATACGGCACGCGCAGCGTGTTCGGTTACTTGGCGATGCCAAGAAACACAGCCAATCGCCGCTCGATCTCGACCAGTGTGGGCGCGTCGATGTGGCCGATCGGCTGGCCCAGCTTCTGGCGTTTGATCGTCATGGCCTTGTCGATCATCACCTGCGAGGGTTGCCGCAGACCGTTCCGGTCGTCGGGTTGCAGCGTTACTCGCAACAGCGGAATGTTCACCACCGTGCTTGACAGCAGCAACACGGTCACGGTCGTGTGTGCGGCGAACAAGTCAGCCTGAATCACCAGCGCCGGGCGCGGTTTGCCGAAGTCGCCTTGCATGGCGATGGTGATGAGATCGCCCCGCTTTGCCTTAGTCACCCGCGTCGCTCAGTGCGGCGTCCAGCAGGGCATCGAGCCCGGTATCGCGCAGGTCCGCGCGGGCCGCGAGTCGAGTCTGCCTGCGGCATTCGCGTGCGAAGTCCGGCCGGCGCGTGTCCGGCACCCAGATCTGCACCGGGCGCAATCCTGCGCGGCGCAACGCGTCGCGGCGCTTGCGGACTCGGGCATTGAGTGGGGTGCTGGCCATCGTCATGATTGCCGGGGTTGCGTTACATGTAACATGATACGGCGATGGCGGCGCCGGTGCAAACTGGTTGATGGTTTGTGGCGCTGACAAAAAGAAGGGCCGCTTGCGCGGCCCTT
>DZCM01000031.1 GCA_022730295.1 Rhodanobacter sp.
CGCATCGGATTCGGTAAACAATGGATCGGTGTCGGTGGCAAAGCGGCGCGGCATGTCAACATCTTAGAGAATCCGGTTGCGACGCGCGATCGCGCTCCGAGCGTGACGACGATGTCACGCCGGTGCCGATAGACGACGTATGCGATGCCCCCGCCGAAAAATCCCGCGAACAGTGCGGCATGCAGCCGCACCCGCCGGAAGTCCGCAGCGGCGCCGCGCAGCCACTGTCCGAGAAACGTTCCGAGGTCGGTGACGATGCCCGACATGTGGCTGGTGCGGACCACCGCGCCGCTGAAGGGGCCGGCCATCGCGTTCTGCAAGCCGCAGGCCGCTGCCGATATCAGTGGCCGGACACGGCATCACCCACCACGTCCGTGCCCTTGGGCGGCACGAACGTGAAGGTATCTGCCGGTAGCGACGGATTGCGCTGCCACCCGGAAAACTCGATCACGGTCTTGTCGCCGAGGGTGTCCTCGAACAGCATCCGGCGCGGGCCGGTGGCATCGAAACCGATCTCCGCGTACTTGAACTGCGGGCCGGCGCTGCGTGAAACGAGGTGCAGCCATTCAAGTCCGTCGCGCATGCCGACATCGCTCGCGTTGAATTCCTTGTCCAGTTGCGAAAGATCGGTCAACACCGTCAATGGACTGTGGGCTTCGGTGGCGCTCTCGTCGCGCACCGTCACCTGTTGCAGGTCGGGCTCGTAGACCCAGACCTTGTGGCCATCGGCAACGATCAACTGTTTGAACGGTCCGGTCACCTGCCAACGGAACAGTCGTGGCGCTTCCAGCGCCAGCGTGCCGTGGCTGGACCCGGTGATGTTGCCGTGGGAGTCGTAGATGGTCTGGCTGAAATTGCCTTGCAAGCTGTGCAGGCCATGGGCGAACGCATCCAGGCGTGACCGCACGCCCGTGGCGGCGAAGGCGGCTCCCGCCACGATCAGCAACACCAACGACACTGTCAATTTACGCATACGTATTCCCAATGAAGTCCGTATAGGGTGCCAGCGCAAAATGAACCCAATGCGACTGTACGCGGATGGTGAATCCCTGGGGCACCAGCCACCAGCGTGCATGCAAAGCCGCTGTTGTGGAAAGTCAGGCCATGCACGGCCGTTCTGGACTTCACGCGCCAGCGACACCCCGGCGAGACTGGCTGCGCGGTGATGCGGCGATCACGGGCGCTCGCACACATCATGGTGGTGGCGGTGCCAACACCTCGCGGTTGCCGTTGTGCTGCGGTGGCGTCACCACGCCCTGCTGCTCCATCATCTCGATCAGGCGCGCCGCGCGGTTGTAACCGATGCGCAGGTGCCGCTGCACGCCGGAAATGGATGCGCGCCGTGAGGAGGTCACGATGTGCACGGCTTTGTCGTACAGCTCGTCCATGCCGCCGTCGGCGTCATCGGCATCCTCGGGCAACCCGGATTCGTTGATGATCTTGCCGTCGCCCAACGACTGAACTTCCTCCAGTACGCCGTCGATGTAGCTGGGTTTGCCCTGCGCGCGCAGCCACTCGACCACCTTGTGCACGTCTTCGTCGCCGACGAACGCCCCATGCACGCGATCGGGAGTCGCCGTCCCTGCCGGCAGGTACAACATGTCGCCGTTGCCGAGCAAGGTCTCCGCGCCCGACTGATCAAGAATCGTGCGCGAATCGATCTTGCTCGACACCTGGAAGGCGATGCGAGTCGGGATGTTGGCCTTGATCAGTCCGGTGATCACGTCTACCGATGGCCGCTGGGTCGCGAGGATCAGGTGCACGCCGGCGGCGCGTGCCTTTTGCGCGAGGCGTGCGATCAGTTCCTCGACCTTCTTGCCGACGATCATCATCATGTCGGCGAATTCGTCGATGATGACGACAATGAAGGGCAATGGCTGCAGCGGTTGCGCCTTGTCCGCTTCGACGTCCGGGTTGGGCTTGAACAGCGGGTCCAGCAGTGGCTGGCCTGCGCCGTCGGCGTCGCGCACCTTCTTGTTGAAGCCGGCGAGGTTGCGCACGCCCACCGCCGCCATCAGCTTGTAACGGCGTTCCATCTCGGCGACGCACCAACGCAGCGCGTTGGCAGCTTCCTTCATGTCAGTGACGACCGGCGCGAGCAGGTGCGGGATGCGGTCGTAAACCGACAGCTCGAGCATCTTCGGGTCGATCATGATCATCCGCACGTCGGCCGGCTTGGCCTTGAACAGCAGCGACAACACCATCGCATTCAGGGCCACCGACTTGCCGGACCCCGTGGTGCCCGCAACCAGCAGGTGCGGCATCTTCTGCAGGTCCACGACCACCGGCCGGCCGCCGATATCCTTGCCCAGCGCCAGCGACAACGGCGAGCGGGCGTCACCATATTCGCGCGCGCTGAAGATCTCCGACAGGTACACGATTTCGCGGTGCGCGTTCGGGACCTCGAGGCCAATCACGTTCTTGCCTGGAATCACGTCCACCACGCGCACGCTGACCAGCGACAGGCCCCGCGCGATGTCCTTGTCGAGCGAGGAAATCTGGCTGCCACGTACGCCGGGAGCGGGTTCAAGCTCGAAACGCGTGATCACCGGCCCCGGGTGCGCGCTGACCACCCGCGCATCGATCCGGAAATCCTTCAGCTTCATTTCGACCTGGCGCGACAGTATTTCCAGCGTTTCTTCGGAATAGCCCTTGCCGGTTGGCGGCGGCGCCTCCTGCAACAGCGACAGCGGCGGCACTTCGCCTTCAGCCGCGACCCCGGTGAACAGCGGGATCTGCGTTTCGCGCTTGGCACGCTCGCTTTTCACGATCGGCATCGGCGGTGGCTCGATGCGCACCGGCTCGCGCGTGGCCTGACGGATCTTGTCTTGCTTGCGCGCGATTTCGCGCTCAACTCGCGCGCTGCGTGCAGCGAGATCTTCGGGCGCCCGCTTCAGCCGCGCCCGCACCCAGGCGCCCAGGTTCATGACCTGCTGGCCGATCAAGTCCATGACCCGGAACCACGACAGCCCGGTGACCCAGGTCACCGCAATCAGCGTGAGCGCGAACAACAACAACAGCGCGCCGGCTGCACCGAGCCCCGCATGCAGCACGCTGCCGACACCGCAACCGAGCAATCCCCCGGCGGCGGTTACGTGCAAACATTTCTGTGCGGAGTCCGGATTCCACGTTCGCAGCCATGCCAAACCACAACCACCGACGAAGAACGCCACGAAACCGACCAGGCGCAAGGTTGGCTCCCACTGACTCTCGCCCTCTTCGCGCCGGTACCAGCCACGCAGCACACCGGCCGCGAGCACGCCCAGCAACAGCGGAAACGCGTAGGCAATCACGCCGAACAGATGAAACAGCAGATCGGCGATATAGGCGCCGACCGAACCGCCGAAATTGTGTACCGGCGGCCCGGGCTCGCCGCGGTACCACCAGCCCGGATCCTGCGCGCTGTAGGTAACCAGGCACACGAACAGGTATACCGCAAGCGGAAACAGCAGCAACGCGACCGCCTCGCGCAACAGCCGCCGCGTGCGCTCGCTCATTCCGCCCGATTGGGTCTCGTTCAGTGCCTTGGCACGCGCCACGCAGGATTCCTCGGAGTCACATTGCAAACGATCGCACAAACTATAACGCGGTTTGGGTAGTGTTCCGGTGCTTGCCAAACGGCCGGCATCGTGCCAGCCAAACCCGGCAAATCATCGCTCGCGCCAATAGTGTGCCTGCCGCAGTCGCTCTTCGGACAGGATTCGCGGGGGTGCCAGTGCGGGAAACGCAATTCGCACGGCACCGGTTGCGGGCGTGTTGAGCAAAGGGATACCCAGCGATGCGTAACGGGCAACGATGGTCGCCGACGGGTGGTGATAGCCGTTGAGGTAACCGGTCGAAGCTATGGCAAGGCGCGGATGCAGCGCAACCAGATAATCCTGGCTGGATGATGTCTTGCTGCCATGGTGTGGCGCAATCAGCACCAGCGGCGGACCCGGCGGCACATGCCGGGCAATATCCGGCTCCACCGCACTGCTGGTATCGGCCGGCAACAACAGCCGGCCATGGTGCCCGCTCACCAGCAACACGCAGCCGGCATCGTTGCCGTGTACCGTGACCGGCAGCGGCGGTCGCAGCATCAGGAAATCGACGCCATCCCAGCGCCAATGCTGACCGGCATGGCACTGCGCCATGGACACGGGACCGCGCCCGGGTTCACCACCCATCACGGGCGTGCCGGCATAGGCGGCCAATACCGACACCGCACCACCAGCATGATCAATGTCGCCATGGCTGATGATCAACTGATCCAGATGCGCCACGCCGAGTGCATGCAGGGTGGGCACCACGGCCGCGGCACCGAGATCGAAACCGGATGGGTAGCGTGCACCGGTGTCGTACAGCAACGCGTGGCCGCGGGTGCGCACCAGCACCGACAGCCCCTGCCCCACGTCGATCACGGTCACTCGAAAGGCACCCAAGGCGGGCTGTGACGTGCGCGGCCAGCACAGGGGCAGCAACAGCAATACACCGAGCGCTCGAGCGGGGACGCCGCGCGGTGCCAGCAGCCAGATAGCACCCACGCAGGCAAGCACGAATGCCAGCAAGGACGGCGGTGGCAGGTATTGCATCGCTGGCGGCCATGCCGCCGCGTGCGCGAGCAGCCACCACAGGCCATCAACAAGATACGCGCACAGATGCAACAGCGCGTGCCCTGCCGCTGGCCAAGTGAACAGCAGTGCGCACGCCGCAAGGTCGATCGGAACGATCAGGAAGCTGACCACCGGCACGGCCACCAGATTGGCGAGTGGTCCGACCAGGGATGCCTGACCGAAGAACCACACGGTGAGCGGCAACAGCGCCAGCGTCATCAACAACGGGGCGAAGCCGATTTCCTTGAGGTGTCCACGCCAACCAGACTCGCGCGTCAGTGTCCAGGCGAGCAAGGCCACGCCGGCGAAGGACAGCCAGAATCCGGCCGAGAGCACCGACAGCGGATCGACGATCAGGATCGCCGCCAGTGCCAAGCCGAAGCCCTCAGCGAATCCGCCGCCACGCCGCAGCAAACGCCAGCCGGCCAGGACCGCGATCATCATCAGCGTGCGCGTGGTCGGCAAGCCAAAGCCTGCCAGCGCGCCGTAGGCGAGCGCCGCGGGAAATGCCACGGCGGCTTCAGCCAACGGACGCGCCAGCCGCAGTGACAGTGTTGGAAACAACCACCAAGCCACGCGCACCAGCAAGGCACCGAACACCGCGGCGAGTCCGACATGGAAGCCCGAAATGGCAATCAGATGACTGATGCCGGTGGCACGCACTACCTGCCAGTCGTGTTCATCGAGAGCCCGTTCGTCGCCGACACTCAGGGCGCGCAGCAGACGCGCAGCATGCGTATCGTCCGGCAAGGCCGCAGCAATCGCTTGCGCAACCTGCGTGCGCACGCCGTCGACGCAAATGCCGGACGCCACCAGCGCATTCGCGGGATCTTCACGCACATACCCCGTCGCAACGATGCCCTGTTGCAGCGCCGAGCGTTCGAAGTCGAATCCGCCCGGATTGAGCAAGCTGCGTGGGCGCTTCATGCGTACCCGCAGGTGCCAGCGTTCGCAGGAGTTGATGGTGGGCTGCGCGTGCTTGCGCGCGGCGTACCACGACAATCGAACGCGCCCGCGCAATGGAATCGCGTGGCCATCGAAGCTGGCGCGCGCGATATCGAAATCGAAGCGGGTCGACTCGTCTTGTACCTGCGGCAAACCGGTCACCACGCCGGTGACGACGATGTCCTGCTTCTCAAGTGCGTGTGAAAGCCGCGCCGACAAGGCCAGATCAGCGCGCCAGGCGGTCCAGCCGAATGCCGCCACGACCAGCGCCAGCCACACGACACCCCGTGGAATGCGCCAGCGCAGGGTGCCGGCCACAGTCAGCAAGCCACCGCAAATCAGCGCGAGATCGAGCTGGTGCGACGGCAGCTGCCGCAATGCCTGCACCAGCACGCAGCCCGCAAGGATTGCCAGCGAGATGGCCGGAATGCCGATCCCGTTGCTCTTCGTATCGCGATCCTTGCGAGCACGCATGCTTGCGTCAGCTGCCGGGCGGTAGCGGTTGCAAAGCGCCGCCAGTCAGTTCCAGCGCACGGTCCAGCCGCCGCGCAAGCTGGCGATCGTGGGTGACCAGCACGATGCTGGTGCCGATCTCGCGATTGAGTTCCAGCATCAATTCGTACAGGGCGGCCGCATTCTGCTCGTCGAGGTTGCCGGTGGGCTCGTCCGCCAGCACGCACGCCGGTCGCGTGACCAGCGCACGCGCCATCGCGCAACGTTGGCGTTCGCCACCCGACAATTCGCCGGGCTTGTGTTCGAGGCGATGCCCCATGCCTACGCGATCCAGCAAGGCCTTCGACTGCGCGCTGGCCTCAGCGATCGAGGTGCCGCGGATCCACAGCGGCATCGCGACGTTTTCCAGCGCAGTGAATTCCGGCAGCAGGTGGTGGAACTGGTAGACAAAACCCAGCGAACGATTGCGGATTCGACCGCGTTGAGCGTCGGGAAGCTTGGACAACTCCTGCCCCTCGAGTTCAACAAAGCCCTCGGTCGGCGTGTCCAGCCCACCCACGATGTGCAGCAAGGTGCTCTTGCCGGAACCCGACGAGCCGACGATCGCCAAGGTTTCGCCGCGGGCGAGTTCGAAACTCGCATCGCGCAGCACCGGGGTGCGCAACTTGCCTTCCTTGTAGGTCTTGGCGATGTGGCTGGCACGCAGCACACTGGTTCCGGCCGGTGATTTTTGCGCCATCGGATCATTCATAACGAAGCGCCTGCGCCGGCTCCGTGCGCGATGCGCGCCATGCCGGGTAAATCGTCGCCAGCAACGAGAACACGAAGGCCATGCCGGTGATCCAGCCCACGTCGCTCCAGCGCAATTTGCTGGGAACATTGTTGATGTAATAGACCGATTCGGACAGGAACTGGTGACCGGTGACGTTCTGGATCCAATCGGCGATTGCGGGCAGGTTGATGGCCAACACGACGCCCCCAACCACGCCGATCACGATACCCATCAATCCGATCAGCATGCCCTGGATCATGAACACGCCCATGATGCTGCGCGGACTTTGGCCCAGCGTGCGCAGGATCGCGATGTCTGATTGCTTGTCGGTAACCAGCATCACCAGCGACGAAACCAGGTTGAACGCCGCCACGAACACGATCAGCGAAAGGATGATGAACATCACCATCTTCTCCATCGCGATGGCCTTGAAGAAGTTGGCATGCTGCTGCATCCACCCCTGCACACGGTAGGCCTGCCCCAGTTGGTTCGCCAAGGTAGCGGCGACCTGGTCGGCCATGAACAAGTCGTCCAGCTTCAGGCGGATGCCGCTGGGGCCATCCATCTGATAAAGCTTTTCCGCATCATGCATGTTGATGATCGCGAGCCCGGAATCGTATTCCTGCATTCCTGCCTCGAAGATGCCGACGACGGTGAAGCGCCGCAAGCGTGGCATGGCGCCAATCGGTGTCACGCTGATGAGCGGTGCATAGACCACCACGCTGTCGCCCACGTTGACGCCAAGCGTCATCGCGAGGTCGCGCCCCAGCACGATGCCCCACGATCCCGGTTGCAATGCTGACAGCTTGCCAGCGATCATCTTGGAACCGATGTCGGTGACTTTGGGCTCCTGGCTTGGCAGTATCCCGCGCACGATGGCGCCAGCATTGGCATCGTTGCCACGCAGCCACGAGCCCTGCTCCACATACGGTGCTGCGCCCTGCACATGCGGATTCTTCTCGGCGATCGCGAGCGCGCGTCGCCAATCAGTCATGCCATCGCCTACCGACGAGATCGTGGCTTGCGAGACCATGCCGAGAATGCGCGAACGCAATTCTGTATCGAAACCATTCATCACCGAAATCGTCGTGATCAACGCGGTGATGCCAATGGCCAGACCCACCATCGACGCGACACTGATGAAGGAGATGAAGTGATTGCGCCGTTTGGCGCGGATGTAGCGAAGGCCGATGAACAGTTCGAGCGGACGGAACATGCAAGCGGAGCCTGGGGTGGTATGGGTGGCGTGTTGGTCGGCGCGCCACGGGGTTGAGTGGTTCCAGCGTGCTGGAAAACGCCGGGGACGGCAAGCGGTTCAGACCATCAAATGTTGTCGGCGTTCCCTGACGCCCGGCCGGCGGCGTGGGTTCCCAACCGCATTCGCAGGCGGCGGCGATTGTCAGTATCCAGGTTGTCCGGCAGCAGCCACAGCGAGGCGCGCTCGCGCGGTGGCCAACGCAATGACAGCACGATCAGCGGCCCCAGGACGCGGCCACCACGCAGCTCGGCGCTGACCTCCCGGCGGTTGTCCAGCGGGGTGTCGTTGAGCAACAGGTCCACCGCACCATCACCGCGCCAAGCCACCGATCCGACGCGCGGGCGCAATTGCCGGCCCAGCGAGACACCCCCGAGAGCAGCGATCAGGATGATCAGAAAGGTTCGCAACCACGTCGGTACGCCGCTGATCGACACCGCGAGGATCGCAAGCATGCCGACGACCACCAGGATCACCGAGAGCGTACGCGATGCGCGGTGGCGAAAGACGATGTCGGGCGCCGGCGTCACGGGGCCAAGCCCGCGTGTTCCCGGATTTCGGCCACGATCGCCTGCCAATCGGCGCTTGGCACTGCGGCGTGGCCCATCAACCAGTTCCACACGTCGGGATCCTGCTGGTTGAGCAGGATGTCGAATGCTTGCAATACCGTCGGGTCGGAATCGCTGGAATGCCGATTCAGCCAGTCCCCGAGCAGAGCATCAAGTTCGCGGGTGCCGCGCCGGCAGCGCCAGCGCAGGCGCTTGATCAGCGCAGGTGTCCCCGTGCTTGCGGCCGCGTCGGTTTCCATCAAACGGTGCGATTCACCAGCAGCTGCTTGATCTCAGAGATCGCCTTGGCCGGATTCAGGCCCTTCGGGCAGGTGTTGGTGCAGTTCATGATGGTGTGGCAACGGTACAACTTGAAAGGATCGTTCAAGTCGTCCAGCCGCTCGCCGGTCGCTTCGTCGCGCGAATCAACGATCCAGCGATACGCTTGCAGCAGCACCGCCGGACCGAGGAAGCGGTCGGGATTCCACCAGTAACTCGGGCAGGACGTGCTGCAGCACGCGCACAGGATGCACTCGTACAGGCCGTCCAGATGCTTGCGATCCTCGGGCGATTGCAGGCGCTCGCGCGAACCCGGCGCGCTTTCGGTCTGCAGCCACGGCTTGATCGAGGTGTACTGCGCATAGAAGTGCGTCAGGTCCGGCACCAGGTCCTTGACCACAGGCATGTGCGGCAGCGGATAGATGTTGACCGGGCCGTCGGGCAGTTCGTCCAGTCCCTTGGTGCAGGCCAGGGTGTTCTCGCCGTCGATGTTCATCGCGCAGGAACCGCAAACACCTTCGCGACACGAGCGGCGCAGTGTCAAGGTGGGGTCGATTTCGTTCTTGATCTTCAACAGGACGTCGAGCACCATCGCGCAGCCGGTGACATCGACTTCGTAAGCATCCACGCGCGGATTGCCGCCCACGTCCGGGTCCCAGCGGTACACGCGGAAGGTACGCACCTTCTTCGCACCGGGCCTGGCGGTGAAATGCTTGCCCTTCTGCACCTTCGACATCTTCGGCAACGTGAATTCAGCCATGTTCTGCTTTCCTGATATTTGTAGAAGCCTGCGTGCAAGGTGGAACCAGGCGGTTACGCGGCGCCTGTGGTAGCGCGTGCCCGTGTGCCATGGATGACTGCTTGTGAAAGTTCATCACCGTGCGCGTTGCGCCTACCGCGAAATCAATACACCCGCTTGGCCGGCGGCACGCTTGCAACTTCGTCATCCATGGTGCTGGAGTGCACCGGACGATAGTCGAACGCGCACCGGCCCTTGTCATCAACGTTGACCATGGTGTGCTTCATCCAGTGGACGTCGTCGCGCTCCGGAAAGTCGTCGCGTGCGTGCGCACCACGCGATTCCTGGCGCTGCGCGGCCGAGTGCATGGTGCCAACCGCCTGGCCCAGCAGGTTTGCGAGCTCGAGGGTTTCCACCAGGTCGGAGTTCCAGATCAGCGAGCGGTCGCTGACGCGGACGTCATCGAATTGCGCGTACACCTCGTCGATGCGCTTGCAGCCTTCCTGCAACGTCGCCTCGGTGCGAAACACCGCGGCGTCGTTCTGCATGATCTTCTGCATCTTCAACCGCAGCGCAGCGGTGGGCGTCCCGCCATCGGCGTGGCGCAGTTTGTCCAGTCGCGACAGCACCGGGTCCAGCGCGTCCGGCGGCAGGTCGTGGTGCGGCTCGCCCGGTTTCAGGATCTCCGCGCAACGGTTGGCCGCGGCGCGGCCGAACACCACCAGGTCAAGCAGCGAATTGGTGCCCAGGCGGTTCGCACCGTGGACCGATACGCAAGCCGCTTCGCCCACCGCGAACAACCCGGGCACGACGACATCGGGGTCGTCGCCCACCTTTTGCACGACTTCACCGTGGTAGTTGGTCGGGATGCCGCCCATGTTGTAGTGCACGGTCGGCAGCACGGGAATCGGTTCTTTCGTGACATCGACGCCGGCGAAAATGCGCGCACTTTCGGAAATGCCAGGCAAGCGTTCGTGCAGCACTCCCGAGCCGAGATGTGCAAGGTTCAACAACAAGTGATCGGCATGATCGCCCACGCCGCGGCCCTCGTGGAGCTCGAGTGTCATGGCGCGGCTGACCACGTCGCGTGAGGCCAGGTCCTTGGCGTTCGGTGCATAGCGCTCCATGAAACGCTCGCCCTTGTTGTTGGTGAGGTAGCCGCCCTCCCCGCGCACGCCTTCAGTGATCAGGCAACCGGAGCCGTAAATGCCGGTGGGGTGGAATTGCACGAACTCGAGATCCTGCAGCGCGACGCCCGCGCGCAGGGCCATGCCGCCGCCGTCGCCGGTGCAGGTGTGCGCCGAGGTGCACGAAAAATAGGCGCGCCCGTAACCGCCGGTGGCCAGCACGATCGCGTGGGCCCGGAAGAAATGCAGGGTGCCTTCGTTGAGGTCGATGGTCAGCACGCCCACGATGCGGCCATCGCGCGGATCCTTCACCAGGTCAGTGGCGAAGTATTCGACGAAGAACTTGGCATCATGCTTCAACGCCTGGGTGTACATGGTGTGCAGCATCGCGTGCCCGGTACGGTCGGCCGCGGCGCAGCTGCGCTGGGCCATGGCCTCGCCGTGGCGGATAGTGTGGCCGCCGAACGGACGCTGGTAGATCTTGCCGTCCGCGGTACGCGAGAACGGCATCCCGAAGTGCTCCAGCTCGATCACCGCTGGAATTGCCTCGCGGCACATGTACTCGATTGCGTCCTGATCGCCCAGCCAGTCGCCGCCCTTCACGGTGTCGTAGAAGTGGTAGCGCCAGTCGTCCTCGCCCATGTTGCCGAGCGCGGCAGCGATGCCGCCCTGCGCCGCGACGGTGTGCGAGCGGGTCGGAAATACCTTGGTGACGCAGGCAGCGGACAATCCTTTCGCCGCCAGTCCCATGGTGGCGCGCAGGCCGGAGCCGCCGGCACCCACTACCACCACGTCATATTCGTGAGTTTCAACCTTGTAACTGTCAGCGGCCATGCCAGCCCCTTTCAAATAAGTTCGATATCAGCCGGCAACCGGCACGCGCAGCCACAGCGCCAGCACCGCCAGCACGCAGGCGAGTGCGCCGAGGCAGGCACCGAAGCGCACTGCAATCTGCAGCGTCAATTCCAGCCAACGCGTGTGCACGTAATCCTCGATCACTACCTGCAGGCCGAGCGCACCGTGCCAGAACAGGCACACCGACAGCACGATCAGCAGGATCGCGTGTACCGGCTGCGCGATGGCACCCACGACGGCCGGGTAGTCCGCACCCATCAGGCCACCGAGCAGGAACAGCAACCAGATCGACAGCGGAATCAGCGCTATCGCGGTCACGCGTTGCAGCCACCAGTGATGGACGCCGGTTTTCGACGAACCCTCGCCGCGCGCTACCTTGAGCGGCGTCCGCAAACCTTCCTGCCCCGGATACGCGCTCATGCCGCCACCCCGCCGACGTGCATCATCAGCAACACCCACACCAATATCGTCAGTGCCACGCTGAGCGCGACCACGCTCCAGCCGGTGGACCAATAGACGGGTTTGAATTCACGGTCGCGCCGCGGCGGCCCGAAATTCCGGCCGGCGTCGCGGAAAAGATGCTGGATGCCATTGACGAGGTGGAACAGCAGCGACCACGTCCACAGGAACAGCAGCACCAGACCGGGCCAGCTCTTGCAGAAACCGGCAAACGCGCCCCATGCGCCGGCGCCATCGGCGGCAGCGATCAGGCCCCATGCCACCAGCAGTGCACCGGCGCAAAGAAACAAGCCGGTGAGACGGTGCAAGGTCGATTGCAACATGTTGATGCGCCAACGGTAAATACCCAGATGCGGCGACATCGGTCTGGAACTTGGCATGTCGGAATTCCCGGTGGCGACTGGCAAAACGGCTCTCCCTCGTCGGGGCCAGCGACGACGATCACTTTCCATTGTCGCATGAACCCCCGTGTACTGCGAAGCGCGCTGCGCGCACATTCGACCCGCGCGGATCAAAAATCAATGCAGCGTCCGTTCTTTTCCCAATCGCCGTAGCGCGTCGGGTCAAGATCGTCGCCTTCCGGCGTCGGCCGGTCGCGCTTTGCAGAGGGCACGGGCGCCGGGGCGATGGTGGCAGCGGGCTGTGGATCCGGTTTGGGGTTGTCGACTTCAGCGGTCATTCGATTCAATTACGCGCGGATGGATTCACCGCACATTGTTGCACCATTCAATCGTCCGCACACAGAATCGCCGTTGCCGCTGCATCCTCCAAACTGGTTCAACGCATGCAAATCGCTTCGCTTCCGGCCATCGGCCACGTCGATGGCATCGTCATCGAAGGTGCCGACGCGCGCCGGTTCGCGCAAAGCCAATTTTCCGGCGATGTGGATACGCTGGCGCCGGAGCATTGGCAATGGAACGCGTGGTTGAACGCGCAAGGACGCGTTCAGGCGTTGATGCACCTGGCAGATCCGGGCGACGGGAGCTTGCTCGCCGTATTGCGCGGCGGCAACGCCGATGTCATCCGCGACGGCTTGAGCCGCTTCCTGTTGCGCAGCAAGGCGGCACTGCGCGTGCTGTCATTCACCGCCCGATTCGGCGGGCCACAGCCGGAAACCGAACTTCTGCGAGACGCTGACATGTTGGCGCTGGGGTACGGGAGTCGCAGCATGTGGCTCGACCCAGTCGTCGTCCCCGACACCACGCTCGACGCGGCTGCCCTCACCGCCTGGCGACTTGCGGACATCCGGGCTGGCTGGCCAAGCCTGCCCCGCGATGCTGAACCGCGATTCATCGCGCAGGCGCTCGGGCTGGAACGTTTGGGCGCCGCCGCTTTCAATAAGGGATGCTATCCGGGTCAGGAAATCGTGGCGCGGTTGCACTATCGCGGTGGCCACAAATATCGTCTCTGCCACCTGCAGGGTGCGGTTCCACTCGCCCGTGGGGAGACCCGGTCAGCCGACGGCAGCATTTCCGCGCGGGTTCTGGATGTCGTCCTTGAACACGGGGTTTGTCACGCGCTGGCAGTCATCAGTATCACTCATGATAGTGAAATCAATATCTTGGGTAACATTTACAGAATTGTAGGTACATTTCAGTCCTAACCAGGCATGAACGGACGGGCCGTCAGTTCGCGTTGTTCACATTTGGGCACTTGCGCGGGCAAAATTCGGCCTTTACTCTGTGCGCAGTTTTCGCAACCTGGCCGCTGACGGCCGGGTCTTCGCGCAGTCCGGAAGCTCCGCACTGCGTGCAACATCGGTCACACCGATTGCTCAAAACCGTTGGTGCAAAGTAGTACCCGTCCGCCCGGCCCATGTCGGCGATCAGTTCCGGGTACACCCGCCAACACCTTTCCACCTTGCGGCGAAGGCTTGTTGGCCCGTCGTGTTCCCAAGCCAGGTGTCGGCCCGGTCCGGCATGTGGTGTCACCCACAGGAGAACGACCCGATGACCTTGGGCCTGTTACTCGGCATGATTGCGCTGCTACCGCGGCCAGTCGCCGATCAAACCTGCCTGGCTGCCACCGTTTACATGGAGGCTCGCAGCCAACCCACCCGCGGCCAACTAGCCGTGGCCGAAGTCGCGCTGGACCGCCTCGACATGGGGCGCTACGGCAGCACCGTCTGTGACGTGGTGACCGCGCCGCACCAGTTTGCGCTGACCACCAATCCAAAGAGCTACAAGATCGACAACCCGGACGCCTGGAACAAGGCTTGGCAAATCGCCGGCCAGGCCATCGAGATCTGGAATGAGCCGACGGCCGACCGCAAGCTGGTGGTGCCGGGCGCCAATCACTTCATCAAGCTCGGGACTACTGCGGTCTGGGCCAAGAACCCGATCGCGACGATCGGCGATCATGAGTTCTACGCGGTGGATTGAGCTGCTACCCTGCCAGCTTCAGCCAAAGAGCCCTCCGCCAGGTGGGCTCTTTGCGTTCTGGTCAGTACCGAACGACCTGGTTGCCGTGGATCGCCACGTAGTCGCCCACGCGCACCTCCGGTCGATACCGCTGCGTGACCGTTGCATAGCGGCCGTCATTCAACTGCACGACGACCTGCCAGCCATCACCGTTTTGCCCGGACCGCTCACCAATCGCGTGGCCGGCGACCCCACCGGCGACGGCACCCGCAACGGTTGCGGCCTTTCTGCCATCACCCTTGCCCACCTGATTGCCGAGCGCTCCGCCGATGACCGCTCCGATCACCGTTCCAAGCAAGGCACCGTTGTCGTGGCGTGCGCCAAGCCGCACCCGGTGGATGTCGCGAACGTAGCCGCAGCCCTGGTAGCACTGCCGGTTGCCGCCACCGTAGTAGCCACCGGACTGCCCACCGTAGTAGCCGTTCGGGCGCGTGTTGTAGGCAGGCGCGCAGCCGGCCAGCAGCGAGGTGGCCGCCACCAGACCCACCAGCGCGGCCAGCGCGCGCATGCCCGGCCGGTTTCCCAAAAGCGTTCGCGTTGTCATGCCGCTACTCCTTCACATGGGTGAGCCGAGCCATCGTGTCACCGGTAATAGTTGCCCGACTTGGCGCCGCCTGCGACCACTTCACCGTTCTGCACCGGCAGGCCGGTCCCGACACCCGGATTGTGATCCATGCGGACATGGCCGGTCTTGCCGTTCAAGGTGTAGGTGACGTCATAAGCAACCGTCGTGGTCTTGGTGGTCTTGTCGGTCACGGTTTTGCAGACGTTCCTGGTTTCCGTCTCGCTGGCATTCTTTTCCTGGTGGTTTTTCTGGATTTCGTGGCCCGCGAAGGCACCTGCCGCGGCACCCGCCAAGGTCGCCACCTTCTTGCCCTTGCCGCCACCCACCTGATTGCCTGCCAGCGCGCCGACCAGGCCGCCGACTACGGCGCCGCCAATCTGGTGCTTGTCCTTGTATTCCTTGGGAACCTGCACTTGCTCGTCCCTGCATACCTGCCGCGGTGAACTGGTGGTGGTGGACTGCTTCAGCGGAGTCACCGCCACAACCTGCGCGAACTCGGGCTGCGCGTTGGCGCCCGCTTGCCCGGCGGCCTGGTTACCGTCGGGCATCGTGCCGCCGCCTTGCGGAGGCAGCTGCGACGCCGCTGATGTCGTCAACGCCAGGTTGGCGGGTTGGTTGGTGGCCTGCCCTTGACTACCACCCTTTGCACACGCGGCAAGTGATGCCGCCATCACCACACCCAGCGACACGCAAATCGCACGTGCCAAAGTTGAACGCTTGTTCATGCTCGTCTCCCGGTCTGAATGCCAATCTGGCAGTTCGATTCAAACAACCCGACAATGAACGTAGCGTCAACGCAACGACGCCACCCACGTCAGCGTTCAGGCTACCGCAATGACCGACATTCCTCCAGCCCCGGCGTTGTTCGACAGTCACGTGCATCTGGACGCGGCGGAATTCGACGCCGACCGCGATGCAGTGCTGGCCAATGCGGTCGCGGCCGGGGTTCGTGAAATGCTGATTCCGGCCGTCGCTCGCGCAGGCTGGCCGAAGCTGCGCGCGTTGTGCGCGTCCCGGCCCGGCCTGTATCCGGCCTATGGGCTGCACCCTTGTCATCTTGACCGGCATGCCGACGCCGACGTCGATGCATTGGCGGACTGGCTTGACGCGCAAACTGCCGCAGCGGTCGGTGAATGCGGGCTGGATTTTTTCGAGCCCGGCCTGGATCACGAACGGCAATTGCATCTGCTGCGCGGGCAGTTCGACATTGCTCAGCAGTTCGACCTGCCGCTGGTGCTGCATGCGCGCCGCGCCTTCGAAGCCGTGATCCTGGAACTGCGCCGCTTCGGCAAGCCCCTGCGCGGTGTGGTGCACAGCTTTTCCGGCAGCATCGAGCAGGCCCGCGAGTTGTGGCGACTCGGGTTCCTGGTGGGCATCGGTGGACCCGTCACCCACGAACGCGCGCGTCGACTTCGCCAGACGGTTGCCACACTCCCGGAAGCGTGCCTGTTGCTGGAGACTGATGCACCCGATCAGCCCGGCGCGGCACACCGCGGGCAACGCAACCAGCCGGCCAATCTGGTCGAGGTGCTCGATTGCGTCGCGGCATTACGCCACACGACCGCCACCGAACTGGCGCACGCAACCACCGCCAACGCGCGCCAGTTATTCCTGCGCGACACCTGAGCGCGAAGGGTCGCGCTGGAGCAAGACTTCGATCGCGCGTCCGACGGCCGCGAAGGCGAAGGCCGCCGTCACGTGGGTCGCCGCGCCCAGTCCGCCTTCGCAACCCAGCCGCATCGACTCACCACCATCCGGGCGCAGCCCGCACACGCTGCCGTCGGCCTGCGGATAGCGCACGTTTTGCAGCGAGTACACCGCAGGCACACCGAAATATCGATCAGGATTCTGCGGAAAGTGGAATTCCTGGCGAAGCTTGCGCCGCATCAAGCTCAGCAGCGCATCGTGTTCGGTGCGAGACAGGTCGCGGACGCGGATCTGGGTGGGGTCGGTGCGCCCGCCTGCAGAGCCACATACGATCAAGGGCAGCTTGCGGCGCCGGCACCACGCGGTCATCTCGACCTTGACGCGAAACGCATCGCAGGCATCCAGGACCAGGTCGAAACCGCGATCGAGCAGATCAGCCAGCGTCGCCGGCGTCACGAAGCGCTCGACGGTTTCGACCTGTATATCGGGCTGGATCTCCCGCAGTCGCGCTGCCATCACACCGACTTTGCTGCGGCCCAGGGTGGAAGCCAGCGTGTGCAACTGCCGGTTGGTGTTGGAAACACAGACTTCGTCGGCGTCGATCAGCGTGAGCGCGCCAATGCCGCTGCGCGCCAACGCTTCTGCCGCCCAGGACCCTACTCCGCCCAGCCCGACCACGGCCACATGCCCGCACGCCAACCGCGCCACGCTGCCGGCACCATAGAGTCGTTCAATGCCGGCGAAACGAGGATCGAGCATGCCGCGGATTCTAGTGACGCAAGCGCCGTGACGCTCAGATGCGCACGCGGCCGCGCAGGACGCCGGCGAACATCACCCAGTCACCCATAAGGCTGTACACCGGGTGGCGAAAGGTGGCGGGCCGGTTCTTTTCGAACGCAAAATGCCCGATCCAGGCGCAGCCATAACCGCATAGGGGCGCACCGCTCAGCCACCATGGATTGCGAGTCACGATGGCGACCACGATGGCGGCGATCACCAGGCACGAACCGAGCGCATGCATGCGCCGGCAGCGGCGATCGCGGTGCTCGCCGAGATAGAACGGATAGAACTCGCGAAAATTTCGATACATGCGGACGCATCATCGCACCAAACAAATAGCCCCGCATTGCTGCGGGGCTATTTGGTTTCATGGGCTACGCTGGTTCAGGCTGCTTCAACTGCATCAGCCTGCAGGCCCTTGGGTCCCTGAACAACGTTGAAGGTGACCTTCTGGCCTTCCTGCAAGGACTTGAAACCGGTTCCCTGGATCGCGCGGAAGTGCACGAACACATCTTCACCGTTTTCGCGGCTGATGAAACCAAAGCCCTTGGCATCGTTGAACCACTTTACCGTGCCGGTCTGACGCTCCGACATAACTGACTCCTTAACTACTCGATTGGTTGAGATACAGCACACTTGCGTGCGCAACTTGAGACACTGACTAGCGAGAGTGAAGACAGCGATGCGATCGTCAAACGGTCGGCAACCGGCCCCAACAAGCCTCCCCCCGAGGCTCGGCTAACTCAGCGGATCCGATCCTACCGCAAATTTGCGGCTGTGCGCCAGTGCACAATTTTCGCATTCCCGCGCGGCGCCAAACCTGCCAGGATCACGACCCGCCGCCCTTTTGCCGGCGGGCCTCCTCGATACCCACGAGCGCAGCAAGCGCCCCGCTGACCACCAGCGCCGCCAAGCCATAGCCAATCAGGCCCATCACCATGCCCAGCGCCAACACGAACGGGCCGCCGCTGCCGTGCACCGCTGCCGCGATACCGTAGGCAACCCCTGCCGCGATCAACAACATTCCGATCCACGCGATCACCCGCGATGTGGCCAGCGCCAGGCCAAGATTGCGGCTTTGCAGGTTTCGATACGGGAGCCAGCGGCGGATTTCCAAGTGTCCAATCCTCAAGCATGAGCCACCCGCGAGGCGGCCATTGTGGGACCTCAGGCGATGGTTGGACGCACTGTCGACGACGGCATCACGACCGCGGCGCCACTCGCGCCTTGATCAAGTGACGGGCGAGCAAGGTCATACTACAAACCATCGTAATGCGTCACGGCGTTGAAGAACATCCGGTAACTGCCGATGGTTTCGCCGCGCCAAACCGGGTTGTTCGCAAACAACACCACGTGGCCCTTGCCGTAACGCGCATCGACCACGGCGGCACGGCCAGCCATCGTGCCGCCGTTTTCCAGCAGGCCGCTGATCAGCAATTTGTTGGCATCGGCCCAGCGCACGATCACCTGCGGGCGATCGACCTTCGGAATCAGGAACGGGTTGTTGCGCGCCTGCTCAACGTTCAACGGCACCGCCTGCCAAGGCTGCACATCCGGCAAGGCCGGTGGTTGCACAAACGGCCGGCCCTCGGGCACGTCCACGTCGCCGGGGCCACCGCGGCCAGTGGGGCGCTCGTAGTCCTTGGCGGTCGCCAACCCGCGGTTGCCGATAGTCTGGTCGGCCACGTTGAACGCCATGCCGGTGGAGCTGTAGAGCGCAAATGAATCGCGATAATCCGCTGCCATCGGACTGGCCTTGTCGACAAGATCCGCGCGCAGCACACTGCCGACCACACGCAAATCACCGGACTTGGCCACGGATACGCCCGGTGCAAGACCAATGTCGATCGCAAAGCGCGCGCTGTCTTCCGAGGTCACGAGCAAGCCGCCGGCGGCCACGAAGCGCTTCAGGTTGGCGACACCCGTTTCGCCCAGGCCCGGGCGGACGTCCGGCGTCGAATCAATGCTGCCCAGATTCGGCGTCAATGCGGTTTTTTCCCATGGCATTGGATTGCCGTACATGGGCAAGCCATCGATGATCATGCGGGAGTCGTCGCCACCACCGACCGGTCCGAACAGGATGACGTCGTACTTCGCGCGCAGGTCTGGTTCGCGCGCGACATCCTGCGTGCTGATGTAGCTGTACGGCACGTGCAGCTTGTCCAACGCCATGCGCCACCAGCCCTCCGTCTGCGTGGAAAGCCAGGTGTGCATCAGGGCGATGCGAGGCATGCGGCTGGTATGGGTCACGCCCAGCGATGCGAGCGTGAAGGCAGGCTGGGTGAAGTCACCTGACACTTCGTGCATCGGAACCTTCAGCACCGAGGTATCGACCACCCGTGCCACATCCACGCCAAACGAATCGCCGAACGACCACCCGGTATCGTCATACGGTTGCTTCTGCGGATCATCCGGGGCCCAGTACTGACGATCCAGCAGGGCATCGGCGATCCGCGAATACGGCTGATCCATGCGAATGATCCAGCTGCCGGCCGGGAAAGTGCGCTTGACGGCGGCGACGGTCGGCGGCTCCCGCGATTTGTCGTCGTTACCGTTCGCCGCGGCTTTACCCAAACCTTCGGTGTCGTCCGCAACCGCGACCGTGAACGCTGCGGTGGCACGGCTGATCTCCACGTGCTGCAGGTGCAGAGTGTGCAGCAGGTGCATCTGTGCACCCTGGTACTTTTCGTTCGCGGCAAGGACGTAAGCCGCCGGCCCGGCCAATTGCGGCTTCTCGACCGAACGCTTCGACTTCAGCCAGAAGTTGTCGAGGAAGTGCTGGCCGTTCTGCGCAAAGTAATACAGCGCCGTCAGCAACCCGGATTGTTCGTAGTTGTTGTTGTCGCGCTGTGACCACAGCACCTTTGCGAGCGGCGGATTGGGCTTGTACCAGGTGCGCGCATATTCGTCAGGCGACAGGATGCGCTCCTCGGTATCGGCACCATCATTGCCAAAAGTTTCGTACAGGCGGCTGATGCCGTTGTGCATCGCCGCGATGAACATGAGATAGCCCGGGCTCCATGTATCGAAATTACCGTGGGTGAACACGCCGGGCAGTCCCAACTTGGTCAACTGCTCGACGTTGTTCCAGCCGATCTGCTGCCATTCGGAAGTCAGGATCGGGTCGATCCAGGCGTTGTACGGGCCATCGCCCACGGTGTTGTCGTACAGGAACGGCACCGACTCGTGCAGGTCGTGCAGCACTTGCGCATGCCAACCAACGTACGTATTCAACACGTTTTGGGTGAGGTCCAGCGTCACCGCCATCGCATCGCGGTTGTTGTCATGCGCAACGTAATGGCCCCAGTACATGAGGTGCGGATAATTCTCGCCCGGATGCGCGCGGTGCCACTTGTAGAGGTCCACCATCCGGTCGCGGCCGTCGACTTCGACCACCGGCGTGATCAGGGTGACCATGTGCGAGCGGATGTATTGGATGTACGGCGCGTCATCGACGGCGAGTCGATACGCCAGTTCCATCAGCGCGGTCGGCGCGCCGGTTTCCGTCGAATGGATGGTGCCGGTGATGTAATAGACCGGCACCGTCTGCTTGATCAGTGCTGCGGCCTTGGCGTCATCCATGTCGAGCATGCGCGGATCGGCCAATTGTGCAAGGCGCGCCTTGTTGGCGTCCAGGTGCTGCATGACCGATTCATCGGCGATCGCTACCGCGATCATCTCCCGGCCTTCCTCGGTCTTGCCGATCGAGTACACGCGCACCCGCGGCGTGGCCTTGGCGAGCATCCTGAAATACCGATACACCGTCTCCGCATAAGGCAAGGTGTTGGGCGCGCCCGCGACATCGCCCAGCACCGCTTCCGGCGTCGGCACCGTCGATGATGCCGGCAGGTAATCGGTCAGCAGCGTGTTGAAGTCGGGCTGGGTGGTGTACTTCGCGATCTTCGCGGTGTACGCCTTGTCGACCGGCTGGTTGGGATCGCGCGCGTACGGGCTGCCGGCGCCGACCGCCAGCGCGGTCGTAGAAATCACGCATGCCAACCAGGCCAAACCCAGCAATCCGCAACGCATGGCGATCCCCTTGACGTTCTGCCCTGCGGCTAGCCTAGCCACGGAAGCGCTCGGCGGGGTGTGCCGAAAGGCATGGGCATTCGGAGGCGGTGTCGCGGGCGTCCTGTCACGGCATAATCACCGGCCACGTCCATACCGATCGCTCGATCATGAGCACGCCGCCATCGATGCCGGATTCCGATCTTGCCCCCCAACCGCTCGCCACGGCCACCGCCCTGCCCGCGCACTACTATTCTGGCGCCGAAACCGCCGCACGCGACCGACACGCGATCTTCGCGCGCAACTGGCAACTGGTGGCGCGTTCGGCGCAGGTCGCAACCCCCGGCGACCACGTGGTTTGCGAAATTGCCGGGGTACCGTTGCTGATCGTGCGTGGTGCGGATGCTGTGCTGCGGGCGCTGCACAACGTCTGCCGCCATCGGGCTGGCCCACTCGCGCTGTGCGACGGACTCGCCGCGAAGCGCCTGCGCTGCCACTACCACGGCTGGACCTACGCACTCGACGGCCAGCTGCTGAGCGCGCCGGAAATGGACGATGCCGAAGGATTCGCCAAGGCACGCATCTGCCTGCCACAGGCACGCGTGGCCGAATGGCGCGGGCTGGTATTCGCGGCGCTCGGCGACGGCGCACCGTCACTGGAGGATTTGCTCGACGGCGTGGACGCGCGCATCGGCGATCGTCGCATCCAGGATTACGTATTCCATTCACGCACGAGCTACGACATCGCCTGCAACTGGAAAACCTACATCGACAATTACCTCGAGGGTTACCACGTCCCGCACATCCACCCTGAACTCAACCGGGTGATCGATTACCGCAGTTACGTGGTCGAGACGAAACGCTGGAACTCGTTCCAGCACAGCCCGCTGGATAGCGGCGACACGCTGTACGGCAGCGGCGAGGCGCTGTACTGGTTCGTGTGGCCGAACACGCTGCTGAACGTGCTGCCGGACCGCTTGCAAACCAACCGCGTGGTGCCGGTGGACGCTGCGCGTTGCCGGGTCGAGTTCGATTATTACTATCCGGCCGGGTTACCGGATCTGCATGTGCGGCACGCGCGTGACCAGGCTTTCAGCGACTTGATCCAGCAGCAGGACGTCGGCATGTGCGAACTGGTGCAGCGCGGGTTGGAGTCAGGCTCCTACGTCGCCGGTCGCCTGAACCCCAAACGCGAGGATGGCGTGCATCATTTCCATGAGCTGCTGCGCGAGGCCTATCGCGCAGGCGCCACGTAGCCTGACGCAAGCAATTGTGCGGCGATTGCATCGCGCTCGGCGTTGGCCCCTACTTCGCCGCTGGCCAGCGATGCCAGCGCATCCTCTCGAAGCAGCAGAGGCTCCGCAGGGAAGCGGGGCCGCTGTCGTGCCTACATTCGGTCAGAACCGCTCACGAAATTCCGAAAGCTGGTTGGCTTGAGTCAGTTCGCCGCCAAAAGCGCGGAACGCCCTTGCCCGTAGCTGAAGTTGGCGAAACGATCTGTACGCTTTGGGAACGAAAAAGCCCGATTCGTCAGAACCGGGCTTCTCACTCAAACGTCGTGACCGGCTCAATCACCGCGGTGATGGTAGTAACCGCCGCTCGAATGGTGATCGTTGCCACGCCGATTCCAACCGTTGTTCCAGTTGCCGCGGCGCTCGCCGCGATAGCCATTGTTGCCGTGATAACCGTCGTAACCGTGACGGTGGTAGTAGCCGCGCGAACCGCCGTAGTAACCGCCACGGTTGGAGTACACCACGCCGACGTTCACGCCCCCGCCATAACCATAGGCTGGGTAGCTGTTGTATGAGCCACCGTAACCGTAGGCCGGATAGCCGCCGTAATAGCCGCCCGGTGCGTACGAAGTCGTGGGGTAGTAGTACCCACTGCCGTAGTAATCGCGGTGATGGTTGCTGGCACTCACCAGAACCCCGCCGATCACCGCGCCGACCACCAGCGCGCCAAGCAGATTCGAGTCGCGATCGCCGCGACCCTGGTAGCGATCGTGCGCCATGGCCGCCGGTGCCGCCAACACGCAAGCGACGAGCAACGCGCACCCGATCATCAGCTTGCCGCGAAGCGAAGTGGATTTCAGTTGCATGGGCTTGCCTCCCTCGTGAATTCAGGGCCAGTATCCCAAGCAAGGATAAATCCACACTGAAGAGTGTTGTTATTTTTGTGTCAACTGTTCAGCTTCGCCGCGCGCCACCGGACCGGGCCCGAAACGAACACCCCCGGCATGCCGGGGGTGTGAGGCACCACATGCAAACGCAAAATCTCAGGCGCCCTTACCTGCAGCTGCGGCATCACCGCCGCGGTCCTTGCGTTTGCGCGACTCCAGCAAGGCTTTCAGGTTTGCGACGGCCTGCTCGTGGCTGATGGCCTTGGGCTTCGGCGCACGCGGCTTCGGCGGCTTGCGCGTTGGCGTGTGTGCAGCCGGGGCCGGTTGACGCGGCAGTTCACCCGAGCCGCCGAGCATCCAGTCATCGTTGAAGCGTGAACGTGGAATGTAGGAAGGTGCGCGCCGCTTGGCTGCCGCTCTTGCCGCCGCGACCGCTTGCGCCGCAGTCTTGACCGAAGCCGGTCGAGTGGCCGGCTTCGCGGACTTGCTGGACGCCGGCGTTGTCGCCGGTTGTGCCTGTGGACGCTTGCGGGCCGCGGCCGGAGCCGGCTTCGCCGCAGCCTTGGCGAGCGGCTTGCTTGCGATCTTGCGCGCCACGGGCTTGGCTTTTCCCGCCGGACGTT
>DZCM01000032.1 GCA_022730295.1 Rhodanobacter sp.
AGATCAAACACGGAATCGACGTTCTGCAGGTACATCGCGAGGCGCTCAAGGCCGTAGGTGATCTCGGCCGTCACCGGCTTGCACTCGAGCCCGCCGGCCTGTTGGAAATAGGTGAACTGGGTGACTTCCATCCCGTTCAACCAGACTTCCCAGCCGAGACCCCACGCGCCCAGTGTCGGCGATTCCCAGTTGTCCTCGACCAGGCGCAAGTCGTGGGTGAGCGGATCGATCCCGAGCTCGCGCAAGGATCCGAAGTAAAGCTCCAGCACGTCGTCGGGATTCGGCTTCAGCACCACTTGATACTGGTAGTACTGCTGCAGGCGATTGGGATTCTCGCCATAGCGGCCATCGGCCGGGCGCCGACAAGGCTGCACGTAAGCGGCCGCCCACGGCGCGGGACCGAGCGCGCGCAGAAAGGTCGCGGGGTGAAACGTGCCCGCGCCGACTTCCAGGTCCAGCGGCTGCAGCAACACGCAACCCTGGTCCGCCCAATAGCGGTTGAGGGTCTGGATGATCTGCTGGAATGTCGGTGCTGCCAACGGCGTTCCCGGTGCGTGATGCAAAGCGCGTTAGTATAGCCGCGTGCTTACCCCTCTCCCTTCGGGAGAGGGTGGCGCGCAGCGCCGGGTGAGGGTCCGGTACCGCGCGCAAGTTTCGTACCCTCACCCGCCCCTTCGGGGCACCCTCCCCCAATGGGAGAGGGGACCAGCAGCCGGAGGGGCCTAGCCTTGGCGGTGAACCCACATAGCCACGCCAGTGCGCAAAGCGTGCTCGGGCGCAACGGCCGGCTGGAATTGGGCGAGGTGCTGGCGGCGCTGCTTGCGGATGGCATGCTCGGCGCCGAAGACGCCAAGCGCATCCGCGCGAGCGGCCGCTCGGGCAAGGCGTCGGTGGATCTCAATCCGCTGGTGCTGATCGCCAGCGCCAAGCCCGCAAACCTCACCGACCCGGGCAAGCCGCTGACGGTGGAAACCCTGACGGTGTGGCTGGCGGAGAAATCCGGCCTGCCGTACCTGAAGATCGATCCGATGAAAATCGACGTGGCGGCGGTGACCCAGGCCGTGAGCCAGGCCTACGCGCAGCGCCACCGGATCCTGCCGGTTGCAGTCGCGCACGGCACCGTTACGTTCGCCAGCGCCGAACCCTTCGACACCCGCTGGGCCGCCGACCTCTCGCAGATGTTGCGGCGTGAGATCAAGCGCGTGGTCGCCAATCCGCTGGATGTCCATCGCTATTTGATGGAGTTCTACGGCGTGCAGCGCTCGATCGCGAAGGCGCGCGAGGCCAAACCGGACGGCGCGGATGGTTCGGCGATCCTCAACTTCGAGCAGTTGCTGGAGCTCGGCAAGGCCGGCGAAATCGGTGCCGATGACCGGCACGTCGTGCACATCGTCGACTGGCTGCTGCAGTACGCGTTCGAGCAACGCGCGTCGGACATCCACCTCGAACCGCGCCGCGCAGCCGCATCGATCCGCTTTCGCATCGACGGCGTGATGCACAAGGTGTTCGAACTGCCGCCTGCGGTGATGACTGCGGTGACCGCGCGCATCAAGATCCTTGCGCGCCTCGATGTCGCCGAAAAGCGCCGTCCGCAGGATGGGCGCATCAAGACCCGTTCGGTGGGTGGCCGTGAGGTGGAGCTGCGCATTTCGTCGATGCCCACCGCGTTCGGCGAGAAAATCGTGATGCGCATTTTTGATCCCGACATCGTGGTCAAGGAATTCGCGCAGCTCGGATTTTCAGCGGATGAGGAAAAAATCTGGCGGGGCATGGTCGAGCGTCCGCACGGCATTGTGCTGGTCACCGGCCCCACTGGTTCGGGCAAGACCACCACGCTTTATTCCACGCTGAAGCATCTGGCGCGGCCGGAACTCAACGTATGCACCGTCGAGGATCCGATCGAAATGGTCTCGCCGGAGTTCAATCAGTCACAGGTGCAACCGGGGATTGATTTCGATTTCGCGGCCGGCGTGCGGACCTTGCTCAGGCAAGATCCCGACATCATCATGATCGGCGAAATCCGCGACCTTGAAACCGCACAGATGGCGGTGCAGGCCTCGTTGACGGGGCACATGGTGTTGTCCACGTTGCACACCAACGACGCCGCGTCGGCCATCACGCGTCTGCTCGATCTCGGCGTGCCGCATTACCTGATCCAGTCCACGCTCGCCGGCGTGGTCGCGCAACGCCTGGTGCGCACGCTGTGCCCGCATTGCAAGGTGAAGGCAAGGCAGGACCCGCAAACCTGGTCCGTGCTCACCCGCGGTTGGGTGATTCCGCCGCCGGCAGAAGTGTACGAACCCGTGGGCTGCCTCGAATGCCGCAAGACCGGCTTCCTTGGGCGTACCGGCGTCTACGAGATGATGACCATCACGCCGCGCCTGCGCGGCATGGTCAGCGCGCAACTTGATCTCGCCGCGTTCACTGGCTTCGCGCTCGAAGATGGGATGCAGCCGCTGCGGATTTCGGCGGCTACCCAGGTGCGGCGCGGGCTGACCACGGTCAAGGAAGTATTGTCGGTGCTGCCGGCCGGCGAGTGACGCGCACTCAGCGTATCGCCAGCGCCACCACCATTCCCAGCCAGATCGCGCCGCCTACCCAGTTGTTGTTGCGGAATGCGGCGAAGCAAGCTTTCGGTTGGCGCCAGCGCATGTTCCACAACTGCCACGCGAACAACACCAAGGCAACGCCGAGTCCGGCGAGCCACGGCCATTCCAGTTGCGCGCGCTGGCCGGCCAGCAGCAAGGTGAACAGCAAGGTTGCCATCAAGATGCCGATGATCGGCAGGTCGGCGTCACCGAACAGGATCGCGGTGGACTTGGCGCCGGCGGCGAGATCGTCATCGCGATCGACCATCGCGTATTCGGTGTCGTAGATCACCGAGAACACGATGTTGCCGAGGAACAGCAACCAACACACCGGCGGCAGGCCGTTGGTGATTGCGGCGAAGGCCATCGGAATGCCCCAGCCAAACGCCGCACCCAGCACCACCTGCGGCAGTTGCGTGTAGCGCTTGGCGAAGGGGTACAACGCCGCGAGCGCCGCGCCGGCGAACGACAGTTCAATGGTCAGCCGATTGGTGAAGGCGACCACCAGGCCGAAGCCGGCGAGGCAGAGCACGACGAACACCGCGATGGCTTCCCAAGGCTTGACGCGTCCGGCCGCGAGCGGCCGGCCCGCGGTGCGTGCAACCTTGGGATCGAGCTTGCGGTCGGCGAAATCGTTCATCGCGCAACCGGCCGCGCGCATCACGAACACGCCGATGGTGAACACGCCGAGGTACTTCCATGACGGCAGTGCATGGTCGGCAGCCAGCCACACGGCCCACCAGGTCGGCCACAGCAACAACAGCGCACCGATCGGGCGGTCCATCCGCACCAGCACCAGCAGGTCACGCGCCTTGTTGCGCCAACCTGTTGGCAGGGCACGCAGCAGCAGTTCGATGGTGCGGGTGGAACGCATCGACGCATCCGCCGGGCGCGAGGTATCCGGCTGCGGAGCGGCCGGCAATTCCACCGCACGCGCATCGAACAGCGGCAGCGGCAATTCCACCTGTTCGAGCGGCTTGGCGCTGCCGTGCTGCCTGCGGCTTCTACGTTTCTTGTGGGCCATGCTCGAAAGTGTGCGAATTGCGGAAGAACCCCGGCGCCAACAATAGCGGCATTGGCGCGGGGCTGCTGCGAGCCGCGGCGCGGACCGGGCCGGAAGGTTGTTTGTCGCGCAGCGCCGGGGCAGTACCAAGCCGGGCGATACCCACGGCACAACCATCTTGCCGCGGGCGCCGTTATGCTCGCCCGAGGCGTGCGCCGAGGGGATATCGCGATGGGCTTCTTCAACAATCTGGTGCGGCACAAATCCGTTGAGCAGTTGCAGGCTGAGGCCGGCCGCAGTACCGACTTCAAGCGCAGCATGGGGGTGTGGCAACTCACGGCGGTCGGCATCGGCGCGATCGTCGGCGTCGGCGTGTTCGTGCTGGCGCCGCACGAGGCGGCGCTGCACGCCGGGCCAGCCATCATCCTGAGCTTCCTGATCGCCGGCATCGGCAGTGCCTGTGCGGCGCTCGCTTACGCCGAATTCGCCGGCATGATCCCGGTCACTGGCAGTGCCTACACCTACGGCTACGCGGTGCTGGGAGAATTGCCCGCGTGGATCATCGGTTGGGACCTGTTGATCGAGTATGCCCTGATCGTCGCGGTGGTGGCGGCCGGCACGTCCAATTACCTGCAATCACTGATCCACCAGGTTACCGGTTGGCAGTTGCCGGTGGCGCTGCGCGCGGCCTACGGTGAAGCCGGCGGCGCGGTGTTCAACCTGTGGGCGGCGGTGGTGGCGTTGCTGATCGCGGGCCTGCAGATTTTTCGCACCGAAATTGGCGCGCGCTTCAATACCGTGGTGGTGGTGTTGAAAGTGCTGGGCGTCGCGATCGTGATCGTGGTTGGCGCGTTTTATGTCGATCCGAGCCTCTGGCATCCGCTGATTCCGAAGACCATCGTGCACGCCGACGGCTCGCTGCAGTACGGCTGGGCCGGCGTCATGGCGGCGGCCAGCATCGTGTTCTTCGCCTGCTTCGGTTACGACACGCTGACCACGGCCGCCGAGGAATCGAAGAATCCGCAGCGCGACCTGCCCATGGCGGTGATCCTGTCGCTGGTGGTGTCGATGACGATGTACTTCGGCGTCTCGCTGGTGCTGACCGGGATGGTGCACTACACCCAGCTCAACGTACCGGCGCCAGTAAGCGCGGCGTTCCAGGATCGTGGCTTGCACTGGATTTCGGGCGTGATCAACATCGCCGCGGTCGCCGGCATCGCCAGCGTGGTGTTCGCCTTCATGCTCGGTGCGGCGCGCATCTGGTTCGCGCTGGCGCGTGATGGCCTGCTGCCGCGCTGGTTCGCCAAGAGCCATCCGAAATACAACACGCCGTACCGGCCCACCGTGATCCTCGGCGTCGCCACCGCGATCACGGCCGGTTTCGTGCCGCTGACGGAACTGGCCAAGTTGGTCAACATCGGTACCCTTTCGGCCTTCATCTTGATCTGCACTTCGGTGCTGATCCTGCGCATCCGCAAGCCCGGGCTGCAACGCCGTTTCCGCACGCCATTCCTGTTTGTGCTGGCGCCGCTCGGCGTGGTGTTTTCCTTGTTCCTGATCATCGGCTGGCCGTGGCTGGTCGACGGTCATTTGCAGATGATCGGCGGACTCGATCATGACACCTATATCCGCTTCATCGTGTGGATGCTGATCGGTTTGGTGATCTATTTTGGCTACGGGATACGGCACAGCGCGTTGGCGAAGCGGGACTGACACTTGCGTCATGGATGCTGCGACAACATGTAGGCCGGGTTGGCGCGCCACCTACGCGTGCCGCGCATGTGGTTTCCCTGGCAATGAGGTTTGCCAAAAATGCTGGATCTCTACTATTGGCCGACGCCGAACGGCCACAAGATCACTCTGTTCCTCGAAGAAGCCGGCTTGGCGTACACGCTCAAGCCTGTCGATATTGGCCGCGGTGCCCAGTTCGAACCGGACTACCTCGCCATTTCGCCCAACAACAAGATGCCGGCGATCGTCGACCACGATCCGGTGGGCGGCGGCGCGCCGATCAGTGTGTTCGAATCCGGCGCGATCCTGTTGTATCTGGCCGATCGCATCGGCCGCTTCATTCCGCAGGATCCACGCGGGCGTGTGGCTTGCCTCGAATGGTTGTTCTGGCAGATGGGTGGTTTGGGTCCGATGACCGGGCAGTACGGGCACTTCCACGTGTACGCGCCGGAAAAAATCCCGTACGCGATGGAGCGCTATCGCTGGGAGGCCGAACGCCTGTTGGGCGTGCTGGACCAGCGGCTCAAGGGCCGCGCGTTCATCACCGGCGATGACTACACCATCGCCGACATGGCCTGCTATCCGTGGATCAACGCCTACTCGAAGGCGCCGATTGATTTGCAACCCTTCGCTGCCATCCGCCGCTGGCACGCGGCCATCAGCAGTCGGCCCGCAACCGCGCGTGCCTATGCGCATGCTGCCGACGTCAATCCGCGCAAGGGCGTGGAAATGAGCGATGCGGAAAGGAGGATCTTGTTCGGGCAGAACATGCGCAAGCGCTGAAGCGATTCGTGACATCCGGCCTATGCGCGATGGTGCATTCGGTGTTACGTTCGCGGAGCTTGAAATTCTCGCCGGAGTTATGCGCATGCCTCGTCTGCACCGTCCCTCGCCGTTGCCAGTCCGTTGCAGCGTGCTGTTTGCGTTGAGCCTTGCCGCGCTTGCCATCAGTGGCGCCGCGCTCGCCGATGCCGCCGATGCACACATCCCGCCGCCGCAGGACACGCCGTATCCCGGCACCATCGCGATCCACGTCGATGCCAGCGACACCCGCCAAGGCATCTTCCGCGTGCACGAGACCATTCCCGTCAGCGCGGGCAAGTTGATCCTGCTGTATCCGAAATGGATCCCGGGCGACCATTCGCCGAGCGGGCCGATCGACATGCTCGCGGGGCTCAAGATCACGGCGCACGGCAAGCCGCTCAAATGGACGCGCAACGAGTACGACGTATACGCGTTCGAGCTGGAGGTGCCACAAGGCGTGGCGAATCTGGACGTCGCGTTCCAGTACCTGTCCGGGCGCACGCCCTCGCAGGGCATCGAGATGACCGGCAAGATGCTGGATCTCGCGTGGAGCAAGATGTCGCTGTATCCGGCCGGGCATTATTCGCGCGACATCACCTTCGCACCGAGCGTGACCTTCCCGCAGGGTTGGCAGTTCGCTACGGCGCTCGAGCAGGCCTCGCGCGCGGGCGATACGGTCAGCTTCAAGCCCAAGACCTACAACACGCTGGTGGATTCGCCGATTTACGCAGGCAGGTATTTCAAGCGCGTGGATCTTGATCCCGGCGCGAAGACCCCGGTGCATCTCGACGTGTTCGCCGACGCGCCCAAGTACCTCGAGATCACGCCGGAACAGTTGCAGGTGCATCGCAATCTCGTGACACAGGCCTACAAGTTGTTTGGCTCGCATCACTACGACCATTACGACTTTCTGTTCTCGCTCTCGGACGAGTTGAGCGGCAACGGATTGGAGCACCACCAGTCCAGCGAAGACGGCATGGGCCCGGGCTATTTCACGAACTGGGCCGACAACGCACCCAACCGCGACCTGCTGGCGCATGAGTACACGCATTCGTGGAACGGCAAGTTTCGCCGTCCGGCGGATCTGTGGACACCCAACTTCAACGTGCCGATGGGCGATTCACTGCTGTGGGTGTACGAGGGCCAGACGCAGTATTGGGGGTACGTGCTGACCACGCGCGCGGGTATGTGGACGCCGCAGCAATACCGCGATGCGCTGGCGATGGTGGCGGCCAACTACGACCGCAATCGTCCGGGGTTCGAGTGGCGCACGCTGGAGGACACCACCAACGATCCGACTGCTGCCGAGCGCGCGGCGTTGCCGTACCGCAGCTGGCAAATGAGCGAGGAGTACTACTCTGGCGGGCAGATGATGTGGCTGGCGGTCGATGCGAAAATCCGTTCACTCACCCATGACAGGAAATCGCTGGACACCTTCGCGAGGGATTTCTTCGGCGTGGACAACGGCAGCTTCGTCACCAAGACCTACACCTTCGACGACATCGTCAACGCGCTGAACGGCGTGGTGAAGTTCGACTGGAAAGCGTTCCTTGATCGTTACGTCGACCAACTGGAACCGCCTTTCAGCAAGGGGCTCGAGGCTTCCGGATGGAAGCTCGTCTACACCGACAAGCCAAGCACCTATGCAAGGCAGTACGAAGCCGGTTCGCAATCGCCGCGCCACATCTACAACTTCACCTATTCGATCGGCCTCACCCTGACCAAAGATGGCGGCATCAACGACGTGCGCTGGAATGGCCCGGCGTTCAAGGCCGGCATCGGCTCGGGTGCGCAGGTCGTCGCGGTGCAAGGGCAAGCCTACAAGGCTGGCGTGCTGAAGGACGCCATCAGCGCGGCGAAGGACTCGAAATCGCCGATCGAATTGCTGATCAAGGACCAGGGCCACTATCGCACCGTGCCGGTCGATTACCACGGCGGTTTGCAGTATCCGCACCTGGTGCGGGTAAAGGGTACGCCGGATTATCTGGATCAGATCATCAAGGCGAGGTAGGTACAGGGCGCGTCGGAAGGCGTGACAGGGCGCCACGCACGGCACGGCCTTCGTGCTCGCTCAGTTCCTGAAACAGTACGACCTTGCCAGCGACGCGCGTGGCCACCGCCACGCCATCGCGATACACGACGCGCGAGCTTGCCAAGGCGGGAACCTTCACGCCCGGCAGCACGCCGCCGGCGAGGTTCAGGGGGTCCGCGCCACTGATGCACACCAAGGTGCCGTCCGCATCGTGCTTGCGGAGCGTGCGCAACGCGGCCACCGCTTCGGGCAGCGCGAATTGTTCGCCCGAGATGCCTTCGACGAAGCGCCCGCCGCGGATTTCGCCGCGCGCCTCGAGGCGCTGATACACCCGCCGCAGTTCGCGCCACGCTGGCAGCCACCCTGCTTCACGCTCCAGCAGTTGCCAGAACACCACGCCCCAGCGGCGCAGCAGCACGCGGGCAATGTGCTCCAGCGGTTCCCCCGCTTGCGCGCGGCTGAACCCCGCTCCCGCCGGGAGTGGGGAAAGATCATGGGCTGCACGCTTGATCAGGCTCCAGCGCCCGGCATCCTCGATGCCATTCAACATGTGTCGTGCCATGCGCCGATGGCGCGTGTTGTTGCGACGTGCCGCTGGTTGCAGCAGCGCGCGCAATCCCGCAAAGCTGTCCGCGCCCACGGCGCCCGCGCCGACGAGTTCGCCGAGCGCATCTTCCAGTTCGATTTTCAACAGACGCGTACCGGCGGCGATTTCTGCGAAGAACGACGCGCCTTGTTCGTCAAGGAAATCGACGACGGCTTGCGCGCGCGATGACAGTGGCGGTGATGCGGCTTCGCCGTTGCGCACAGCCGCACGCCACGCCGGCATCTGCGATCGCGGCAGCAGCACGATCGGCGAGGCGCGGACCGGCGCGGCATGCGTGCCGCTGGTCGCGCGCAGCCGCGTCCATGCAACTCGGCCCGCGCCGCACAGCGCATCCAGCCAGGCGATGTCATAGTCGGCTACGCGTGCCGGCAGCAACTGCGATTCCCACGCACCCGCAGCGGCTTCGAAGCCTTCCAGTTGCGCCAGCACCGCGGCCAGTGCATCGGGGCCGCGCAGCTGGGTTTGCGGCGATACGTGCTGCCAGTCGATCAGGAAGCGCATGAAGTCGCGTGGCGCGACCGGTTCGACCTCGCGGCGCAGGCGCTGCACGGTGCGCCGATGGATGCGCGCCAGCAGATGCCGGTCGCACCATTGCGTTGCGACGGTACCGGGCATGAAACAACCGCGCATGGCCGTGCCTTCGCGTTCCAGCCGCGCCAGCGCGACGCCGGTGTCGTCGAGCGGAATCGCCAGCAAGTTTGCAAGCGTGCTGGCGTCGGTGACACCGGAGCAGGCCAGCCGCGCGCGCAGGAGCTCGACCAGTGCCTCGTCGCGCGCCCACGCCTGTACAGCGAATTCCGCCGGGGCATCGATGGCAGGTTCAATGCGCGCATCGGGATGGATGGCGCGCCACGGCGGCAGCAATTCGGCGGCAACCCATAGCGTGAACCGTTCTTCCGCCGCTGCGCGGCACCACGGAGCAGGCGTGCCAGGGATGGCGGCTTTCCCGGTGGGAAAGGGGAAAACAAGGCGCGTTGAGCGTCTTGATGCCGCCAACTCATCCAGCCAATGGTGCCAGCCGTGCCGTTGTGCCTCGTCGACGTTGATGCCGCCAAGCAGCAACAGGGCCTCGTGCATTTCATCGGCATCGCGTGGAGTGGGCCAGGCTTCCTCGCGCACCGCGTCGATGGCGTCGCCATCGAGCTTGCCGAGATCCCGCACGTCATGGGCTTCGTGTGGCGCAACCGCCTGGGTGCGGCGCTCCTGCGCTTCGCCGCCGTCGAGGAAGGCATACGGACGGGCCTTGAGGATTTCGCCGGCGAGTTGCGAGGGCGCAGTGAGATCGCGCGCGATCATCTTGACCTCGCCGCTTTCAAGCTTGCGCAACAACGTGGTGAGGCCGTCGAGATCCATCGCCTCGTACAGGCAATCGTGCAGGGTCTGCGCGACCAGCGGATGATCCGGAATCTGGCGCTCGCCGACGATGTTTTCGAGGCAGGCGACCTGGTCGGGGAACACCGTCGCCAGCAAGTCTTCGGATTTCATGCGCTGGATCTGCGGCGGCACCTTGGCACCGCCGGCGAAGCGCGGCAATGCCAACGCGGCACTGGCATTCCAGCGGAAGCGCAGCGCAAACATCGGCGCATCCAACAGCGCTTGGGTCAGCACGTCGCGAACCGAGTTGGAATGCAGGTAGCGCGCGACTTCGTCCAGCGGAAAGCTGTGGCTGGTCGACAGCGACAGCACGATGGCATCTTCCGTCGCCGTGGCCTGCAACTCGAAGTTGAAGCTGCGGCAGAAACGCTTGCGCAAGCTGAGCCCCCACGCGCGATTGAGCCGGCTGCCGAGCGGCGAGTGGATCACCAACTGCATGCCGCCGGCCTCGTCGAAGAAGCGCTCCATCGCCAGCGTCGATTGCGTCGGCAGCAGGCCGAGTTCGATCCGCGCGGCGGCGTAGTAATCGACCAGTTGGCGCGCGGCGGAGTCGCCGATGCCGGCTTCGCCGGTGAGCCATGCCGTCGCCGCCGCGCCGCGCGTGGTCAGCTCCTCGCGCAAGCGTGCGACCGCAAACGACAATTCATCCGTGCGTCCGGGTGCCTCGCCGAGCCAGAACGGAATCGAGGGCGGTGCCCCCTGGGCATCTTCCACGCGCACGCGGCCGCGTTCGACTCTGAGGATCCGGTATGACTGGTTGCCGAGCTGGAAGATGTCGCCGGCCATCGACTCGACCGCGAAATCTTCATTCACGCTGCCCACGCGCAGCGATTGCGGTTCCAGCACCACGTCGTAGTCGGCGACATCGGGGATCGCGCCGCCGGAGGTGAGTGCGGCCAGGCGCGCGCCGCGGCGCGCACGCAGGCGGCCATTGACGGCATCGCGATGCAGGTAGGCCGAGCGGGTGCCGCGACGCGTGGCGTAACCTTCCGCCAGCATGCGCACCACATCGGCGAACGCTGCGCGCGTGAGTTCACGGTACGGGTGCGCGTGCCGGAACAGCTCGAACAGTTCCGCTTCGCCGCGTTCACCGCATGCGACTTCCGCCACGATCTGCTGCGCCAGCACGTCGAGTGGCGCCAGTGGCATGCGCAACGCGTCGAGCTCGCCGCGCCGTACTGCATCCAACAAAGCCACGCACTCGGCAAGGTCATCGCGCGAGGTTGGAAACAGCCGCGCTTTGCTGATGCCATCGACGGCGTGACCGGCGCGCCCGGCACGCTGCAGAAAGACGGCTATCGAGCGCGGTGACGAGAGTTGGCAAACCAGGTCGACTTCGCCGATGTCGATGCCGAGTTCCAGCGAGGCGGTCGCGACCAGCGCGCGCAACTGCCCCGCCTTCAGGCGTTGCTCGGCGTCGAGGCGTTTTTCTTTCGACAGGCTGCCGTGGTGCGCGGCCACCGCGTCCTTGCCGAGGCGTTCGGCAAGATGCCGCGTGGTGCGTTCGACGCCGCGGCGGGTGTTGCTGAAAATCAGGGTGGTGCGGTGCTGTTCGATCAGCTCCGCGAGACGGTTATACACCAAACTCCAGGCGTCGTTGCTCATCACCGGCTGCAACGGCACATTCGTCAATTCGATCGCGAGATCGCGTGCACGCTGGTGGCCGGCGTCGATGATGCTGCAATGATTGTCGCCACACAGGAAGCGCGCGACCTCGGTAATGGGTTTCTGCGTCGCCGACAGGCCGACGCGCGTGCAACGCTGTCCGCACAGGGCATCCAGCCGTTCCAGCGAGAGCGCCAAATGGCTGCCGCGCTTGCTCTGCACCAGCGCGTGGATTTCATCGACGATCACCGTGCGCGTGGTCGCGAGCATGCGGCGGCCGGAGTCCGAGCCGAGCAGGATGTACAGGGATTCCGGCGTCGTCACCACGATGTGCGGTGGACGTTTGCGCATCGCCACGCGCTCCCCGGCGGGCGTGTCACCGCTGCGTACCGCGATGCGGATCTCGATCTTCGGCAGGCGCAGTTTTTCCAGTTCGCCGCGGATGCCGGCCAGCGGCACCTCAAGGTTGATGCGCACATCGTTGGACAGTGCCTTCAGCGGCGACACGTACACGATTTGCGTTTCATCTTCGAGCTGGCCGTCGAGACCTTGCCGTACCAGCGCGTCAATGGCGGCGAGGAAGGCTGCGAGCGTCTTGCCTGATCCGGTCGGTGCGGCGATCAGCACATGCTCGCCGCGCTGGATTGCGGGCCAGGCCTGTGCCTGCGCAGGCGTCGGCGCGGGAAACGCCGCTTCGAACCAGGCGGCGACGGCGGGATGGAATGCTTGCAATGCCATGCTGGATGGACCGCGCGGCAACGCTCAAGTGCCCGCAGCTTCGCGCAAACGATCGGCGAGGCCGGTCATGCGCAAGGTGCGACGGGCGATGCCGGCCCGCAGGGTGCCGGGCGTCGAGTACAACGCGACGCCTGTGCGCGCGCGTGTCACGCTGGTGTACAACAGCTCGCGGGTCAACACCGCCGAGTCCGGGCCGATGACCAGCGCGATGCGCTCGAACTCCGAGCCCTGTGCCTTGTGCACGGTCAGCGCGAACGCACCTTCGTGCGGTGGCAGTGCGGCCGCGGGCAGTACGCGCGGGGTGCCCGCGCTGCCGTCGAACCAGGCCTTCCACGCGCCGTCCGCATCCGGCCAGATCACGCCGGTGTCGCCGTTGAACAGACCGAGTTCCGGGCGGTTGGCGGTGACGAGGATCAATCGGCCACGCCACAGGTGATCGCTGCTGCGGGCGCCGGTCATGCGCTGCAATCGCGCATTGATTGCGGCATCGAGGGCGAGACAGCCAGACGGCCCGTGCCGCAACGCCGTGAGTACGCGAAAACCGCGCGCGGCCTGCAAGGCCTGTTCCGGAGCGTCCGCCGCGAGCACCGCCTGGAACGCAGCGGCGGCGGCTTCGACGAGCCGGGTGTTGCCAGCGTCGTTGGCGAAAGCGATGTCGCCGGGATGTTCGAGTACGCGCAGTGCGGCATCAGTGTCGCCTCGCGCGATCGACTCGGCCAGCGCACCGAGCACCGAGTCCGCGCCAAAACGGTGGCTATGCGTGAGGGCGACATGACAATCGCGCAACGGACCGTCACCCGCGGCCTCAACCAGGGCGCCCAGCACGTTGCCGGCCTCGACCGCGGAGAGTTGGCCGGGATCACCGAGCAGGATCAAGCGTGCGTCGTCGGCGACGGCATCCGCGAGCTTGGCCATCATCGGCAAATCGACCATCGACACTTCGTCGACGACCACCACGTCGAATGGCAATCGCGTGGTGTGGTCAAAGCGTGGCTGAGTGCGCCACGGCGAAACGCCGAGCAGGCTGTGCAGCGTTTGCATGTCGCGTGGAATTTGCGCGGTGATGGCGTCCGGCAGGTCGAGTTTCCCGAGCTGCGCGCGCAGCGCTTCGCCGAGGCGCGCCGCGGCCTTGCCGGTGGGTGCGGCCAGCGCGATCCGTAACGGTTTGCCGCCAGCGTGTTGCGCGAGCGCCGCGAGGATCCGCGCCACGCTGAAAGTCTTGCCGCTGCCGGGACCGCCGGTGACGAGGGTGAAGCGGTGTGCGAGCGCGGTGGCGATGGCGCGTTGTTGTTCGGGGTCGATCTCGAAGCTGCGGGACTCGGGACCCGGGACTCGGGACTCGGCGCGGTCCGCGCGCGCGCGCGCTATCAGTGACCGCGCGAGTTGGCGTTCGTATTCGAAGTAGCGACGCAGGTAGATGCGGCCTTGCGCGTCGAGCACCAGCGGCCGCAATGCGGCCGGCGTGTCAAGCGCAGTCGCAGCCACAGCCGGCGACTCGTGCAAACACGTCTGCCATGCGGGCACATCCGGCAGTCGCGGCGCTGTGCCGCCGGTGAGGCTGTCCAGCCACGCCTGCGCCTGTGTCAACGCCAATGCACTGTGGCCGTCGGCGATGGCGCGTGCGGCCAGCGCGGCGACGAGCGTAGTGTCCGGGCCGGCGGCGGGGAAAGCGCGCGCTATCCACTCACCCAGCGCGGCGTCGACGCGGCGCAGGTGCCCGGACTGTTGCAGGCGCGCGAGGGTGGTGTTCATGGTGCAACCCCCGTGCGCGGGTCGAACAACGCGTCCAGCGCTTCGATCAAGGCTCGCGGCGGGCGATCGGCGTGGATGCCGCTGCCATCACGCATGCCGCGCACGAACAGGTAATACACCGCACCAACGTGGCGGTCGTAGTCGTAGTCCGGCCACTGCTGGCGCAACCAGCGATGCAGCGCCAAGGTGTAGATGAGCCACTGCAGGTCGTAGTCGTGCGCGGCGATTTCCCCGCGCATTGCCGCGTCGTCATACGGCGCGCAGCGGTTGGTCTTCCAGTCGACGATGTGGAAGCGGCCGGCGTGCATGAAAGTGAGATCGATCTTGCCGGTCATGAGCCCGCGCAAACGGTCCACGGCGACCCCGCTGCGTTGCCTTTGGTAGCCGTGCGCGTGCAGCAACGCGAACAGCAGCGACGAGTGCGCAGGCGCCAGCGAGAGATGGAATTCGATCTCGGCCCGGCATTGATCCGGGGCGATGTCGCACAGGCGCACGCCGCAGGGCAGCCTTGCGTTCAGCGCAGCGCGTACGCAAGCGCCGGTCAGCTCGATGGCGTGTCGCAGTGCTGCGTCGCCACCCAGCCCCTGGTCGCGCAGGCTGCGTTCGATCAAGGCGCGTTCGGATTCGGGGATCGCCGCGGCGTCGCGCCACACGGCGAAACCAGTCTGCTCGAACACGCTGTGTACCGCGCTGCCGAAGGCCGGTCCCGCGGGACCGGAGTCCTGCGCCGCGACGGCGTCGCCGTCGCCAGCCCCCGGACTCGGATCAGCCGCAACCTGATTCGGGCTGCCACGCACCAGCCGCGAGAACGACCACACCTGCCAGTCGCGCTCGGGCGTCGCATGGAATTGCGCCGCCGCGAGTTGCGCCGGACTTGCCTTCGGTTCCGGCAATCGTTGTGCGTTCGCGACGGGCAGCGGCAACCGGGCGATCTCGCCTGCGCCACGCGCGACCAGCTCGGCCAGCGCCCGATCGCTACCGGCTGGATCAAAGCCGAGAGGCAATTCGCGCCCGGCAACATACAACAACCAGTGCAGCGCGGTTTCGTTCGCCTGCTTGACGTCACCCCAGGGAATCACGCAAACAGCACGCGCGCGGGTGACGCCAACGTAGAACTTGCGCACGTCCTCGGCCAACGCCTCCCGATGGGCACGTGCCGCGATCTCCGAAGCAACGTCGTCACCCACCGCGACGCAGGCGAGATCGTGGTCGTGATACCAGGCAAGCGCAGGCTGCTTGCCGTTGCGACTCGACGCACGCCCGGATATGGCGTACGGCAACAGCACCACGTCATATTCGAGGCCCTTGGCGGCGTGCACCGTCGAAATTTGCACCGCCTGCGCGTCGGTGTCCAGGCGCAGTCGCAGCGCATCTGCATCGGTGTCACTCGCGTCCTCGTACAGCGCGCGCGCGTAGCGGTCACACAGGTCGCCGATGCCGAAACACGATGCGTGCTCGGCCTGCAGCAACTCGGCCAGTTGCAGGTAGTTTGCAACGCGCCGCTCGCCACCGGGCGAGCCGAGCAGGCGCGGCGCCGCACGCGCGATCAGGCGATGCAGCCATGCCAGCGGTCCGTGCCGCTGGACCTGCGCGGTCCACTCGGCGGTCTCGATCAGCAGCGCATCACGTGCTGAACCGTCGACGCAAGTTGCGGCGATCGCCGTGGCGTCGTCGCCGACCAGCTGTGCGGCACGCGCGGCGCGTGCGCGAGTTGCATCGGCAGGATCGCGCAGGGCTTCCAGCAGCAGCCGCAAGTCGGCGGCTTCGTCGCTGGCGTAAACGCTGGCGCGCAGGCAGGATGCCGCCGGCACGCCGGCCCGCGCCAGGGCGCGCTGCATCGAACGGGCCTCACGGTTGCTGTTGACCAGTACCGCGATGTCGCGCGCGCGCAACGCGTGCGGGCTGCCCTCACCATCGCGAAGCTGCACGCGGCCGAGCTGCGCGTGCTCCAACCATGCAACGATTTGCGCCACGCACGCGCTTTCGATTGCGGCTTGCGCGTCGCCTTTGTTCCAGATGCGCACGCTGCCGTCCTTGTTGATGATGCTGGTCGGCGGCAGCTGCCAGAACTGCAAACCCGGCAACGGCATGCCATCCACCAGCAAGGCGCGCCCGACCACCCGCGTTGCCGCGTGCACGTTGTCGTGGTCGATGCCCGGCTCGACGAACGCCTGATCGCGCGTGAACAACGCGTTGGCGGCCGCACACACGCCGCGGCCGGCGCGCTGGCTTTCCAGCAAATGCAGCGGCATGCCCTCGGCGGCGCGTTTTGCCAGCAGCCAGGCATGCACGTCGCCACCGCGAAAACCATAGATGGCCTGTTTGGGATCGCCGACCAGCACCAGCGCGCCGTCGGCATGCGCGAACAAGCGTTGCAGGATCTTCCACTGCTGCGGGTCGGTGTCCTGGAATTCATCGACCAGCGCCACCGGCCAGCGCGCGCGGATCGCACGCACCGCGGCGGTGCCGCGTTGCGGGTGATCCAGCGCGTTCGCCAGTTCATCCACCGCCTGATCGTGCCCTAACACGCCGAGCGTGCGCAGGCGTGCCGGCAATTCGCGTTCAAAAAACGCGCGGGCATCCAGCAAGAGTTGCGCGCGCGCGGCGTGCTCCAGTTGCTCCAGCACGCGGAGGTTCGCATCCAGATCGGCTATCGCTGCAAATACCCGGCCCTGCGGCAGACGCTTGCAGCTCTTGAGCGCCGTGAGCGTGCTCTCGGCAAGATCCTCCAGCGCCTTGCGCGCCGCGGCCGACAACTGGTCGGGCGCCGTGCCCGCCTCGGCCCACTCGCGCAATGCATGCAAACCTTGCACGCGGCTCTTGCGGGCGCCCGCGTGGCTGATGCACTCGCCGAGTTCCTGCAACGCGGCTTGCAACGTGCCTTCATCCCAGCCCGCGATCGCGTTGCGGATCGCGTCCAGCTGCGCCAACGCCTCGTCGCGGCGTGCATTCGCATCCCGGGAGGCTTCCCGCAGTTCGGTGGCGTTGCCGAGCGTGCGGCCGCGCCAGCGCGGGTCGGTGACTTGCCGGGCAAGCGCTTCCGGCGTGTGCCAGGTGTCCGCCAGTAGCCGCGCGGCAGCGGCGTCACGGGAACAGCTGCGCCAGAAGTCGTCGACAATCTCGCGCTGCAGGGCGCGTGCGTCTTCGAGCAATTCGGGCGTGCCTGGCGCGCGGCCGGTCTCGAAGCCGAACTCACCCAGCACGCGGTTGCAGAATCCGTGCAGGGTGCCGATTACCGCGGTGTCCATCGCCAACTCGGCTGCGCGTGCGCGACCGGCCAGCGTGGCGACATCGACAATGCCGAGCGCGCCCGCGATCACGGCCCGCGTGGCTTGCATTTCACCATCGTCGCCGGCGCGCGCCCGGGCTGGATCGTCCTGCCGCAACAGCTCCGCGGCGAGTCGCAGCCGCGTGCGCAAGCGCATCGCCAGCTCCGCGGTCGCTGCGCGGGTGAAGGTGGCAACCACGATATGCTCGGGCAGCAGGCCGCGTTCCACGATCAGGCGCAGGTACAGCGTGGCGATGGTGAAGGTCTTGCCGGTGCCCGCGCTGGCTTCCACCAGCCGCACTCCCCTGAGCGGTAAATCCAGTGGGCTCAAGCGCGCGTTCAATGGAACTGCTCCACCCACGCGCGCGCGGGTTGCGCGAACACGGCAAGGGCCGCGCGGTGCAGGGCCAGCGCCAGCGCGCCGCCGGCTGCGCCCGGCAGCGCGCGGCCGCGCCACGCGATGGCTGCGGCGTCGCCTGCCAGTTCGTTCGGGCCGCCGAAAACTTCTTCGTCCGCAGCTGCGTGCGCGGCCTTCTCAAACACGCTGAGATCGACGCTGCTTGCAACGGCCTCGGGGGTTTTCAGCTCGGCCTTGGCGCAGGCGTGGGCGTGATCCCACGATGTGCGCACAAAAAACGGCAGCGGTGTGTTCCGGCCACGTTCGTACAAGTCGATCAACTCACGCAACTGCTTGCGCGCAGCCTCCGGCGCCAGCTGCGGCAAGGTGAACGAGCACGCATCGCTGCCATCCAGGCCGACCAGCAAGATGGGTTTGTCCGCGTCCGCCGCGGCGCACAGCAGTGCATCCAGCCATGCACGCAGCACGTGGCGCCCGTCGATGGTGCCGGGGCACACGTGCAACACGCCATGCGGATAGAGATCAGCGGGGGCGCCTTGCAACTGCAAGCCGTTCCACTCGACCAGCAGGGTTGCGGGCGGCAGCGCTGCGGCACCGCCAGTGAAAGCAAGGACGGCCGCGCGCAGCGCATCGGCGCGCACGCGCGCTGCGCGCAGGGCTTCGTCGCCGAGCGCGCCGGTTGGCAACAGGCCGCGGGCACGCAGCAGGTCGCGTTCGGCCACGGCGCTTTCGCTGTTGGAGCCCAGCAGGGCCCGGGTGAGATTCCAGCGCGTCAGGCCATCGCCCGGCGCCAGTGGTTCCTCGTCGTCGCGTGGCGCGCGCGGCAGCTCCATATCCAGACCACGCTCGAGGAACCCGCGCGCCGGATCCAGCAGGAACCGGCGCAGGTCGTCCAGCCTCAATGTGCTTGCTGGCGGAGCTGCGAGCGTCGCCAACGCTGCGTCCGGCACGAACGGCGGATCGACCGTCCCGGTTGCAGGCGATGCCGCCGCGGCCAGCCACTCCTTGCCGTAGGCAAGCGGTGCATGTGCATCGAAGCGCGAGGCTGCAAACGGATGCAGCGGTTGCTGCTGCGGCAGCACGGCGTTTTGCGCATCACGACCGGCAGCGTCAGCGGGCGCTGCAAGGTAGCCTTCGCGCAAGGCATCCATCAGTTCTGCCACCACCACCGAAGGCGCCAGGGTTTCGTTGGTGTGCGCATCACGGCCGATCCAGCTGACGTAGAACGCGTCGCGCGCGGCGGCGAGCAATTGCAGGAACAGCAGACGGTCGTCGGCACGCACGTTGCGGTCGCCACGTTCGGCCTTGCCGGTGCGGCGGTCGGCCAGCAGTGGATCGAGGCCGTTCGACTCGCGGCGCGGGAACGCGCCTTCGTCCATGCCGAGCAGACAGATCACGCGGAACGGCACCACGCGCAGCGGCACCATGCCGCAGAAGGTGATGCCGCCAGTGAAAAGGTATTGCTGCGGATCGGCGCTGGCGAGCGCATCGCGCAGGTACGCGCGCAGGCTGGCCCACGGCAAATCGAGACCGGGCTGGGCAGCGTCGCAATCACGCGCCAGCGCGGCCAGTGCACCGCGGACGCGTTCGAGCGCACGGGTTTCGGCCGTGTCGCGCGGATCAGGCTGGTACAAGCCATCCAGGATCGCGTTCAACAGCCGCTGCCATTCGCGCGCGGTGTGATTGCGTCGCGACAGCGCGCGCAATTGCCGCCACGCAGCGGTGATGGCAAGGGCAGCATCAAGATTTGCGAACGCCGCGCCCTCGACACCCGCGAGCGGTGCGGTGTCGCCGGCCAGGGCGTCATCGGCGTCGCCGCAGGCGAAACCGGCGAGCACACGATCGACGCCGAAGGCCCAGCTGAATTCGCGGTAATCGCCGCAGCCGGCGCGCGCGCGCTCGTCCTCGCCCCAACGCACGCCGGCTGCGCGCAGGCGCCGCGACAGGCGTTCCACGGCATCGGTGTCGAGGTCGAAGTGGCGCATCACACCCGGCACTGCCAGCACATCGAGCAGTTCGTTGATTTCCCAGCGCGAGCCGGGCGCATCCAGCAAGTCGAGAAACAGCTGCACCGCCGGGTGCGTCGCGGCGGCGCCGAGGTCAGCGAGGTTGAACGGCAGCCAGCGCGCGTCACCGCGTTCGATACCACCGAAGACCGCTTTGATCGACGGCGCGTAGGCCGCGACGTCAGGCAGCATCACCACGACGTCGCGTGGCTGCAGGGTTGGGTCTGCGTCGAACCTTGCCAGCAGCGCGTCGTGCAGGGTTTGCACCTCGCGCAGTGGCGTGTGGCAGGCGTGGAATTGCAGTGAGCCGTCACCGGACAGTGACAAGCGCTTCTCGTGCGGCGGTGGCAACCGGTGCTTCAGGATGTCGTCGCGCACGCGCCCGAGCAGGCTGGTGCGGTCGATGCCGTGGTCGAAATTCTCGATTTCGTCGTCCGGCCGTACATGCTCGTAGCCGTACAGCAGTTCCACGAATTCGGCCAGCGCGCCGCCTTGCGAGATGAGCAGCGGGTTGCCACCCGCCTTGCCGAGCAGCAGTTCGCGCACCTTGCTGCGCCGGGTTTCTTCCTCGCCGAGATATTCACTGGAAGGCAGTGGCAGAAAAAAATCCACGTCGCAGTGCTGGCTGGCGACGCTGAGCATGCGCAGCACATCGGGCGACACGTTGGCGCAGGCGAAACAGGCCAAGCGCGCGGGCAAGCCGGGCGGCGCGGGCTGGCCGGCGACTTCGCCACGTGGAAATTCCGGATCGAAGCGGCGCAGCCAGTCGTCCACCCGCGATGCGCGTGACGTGCCGCCGACGCGCGGCAACAGGCGACGCCACAATTCCGCCTGCCAGTCGTCGCGATCGGAGCCCTGACTCAATTCCTTGTGTTCCCAGCGCAACAATTTTTCGCGCCGATAACCCTGCATGCGCTCGTACGCGCGGGCCAGTTCGAAACTCAAGGCGTAACGTCGCAACGGGTCGCCGCCGCCATCGAAGTATTCGCGTAGCGGCGCCAGCGTCGCACCGTCCAGTGTTTCACCCAGCAGTGCATACAGATGCCAGCGCAACCGCTCGACCTCGAACGGCGAGCGCGCCGGCAAATCGGGTTGCGCCGCGCGCAGCAGCCGCCACGCGAACTGCGCGGGCGGGGTGAACTCGATGTTGGCCACGACGCCGAGGCGTTCGGCCAGGTGCGCCTGCAACCACCGTTGCAGGCCCGATTGCGGCACCAGCACCTGTGCGGGTGCGAGCGGATTGCCGCCGCGTTCACGCAGTTGCTCGCCGAGTGCATCGGCAAGCCTGGCGGCGTCGTTGCTGGTGACGAGACGGAACACGCGGGGCTTCCCGAACGAGACGCCCCAGTATGCCTAGCGCAGTCTCACGGCGCGCGACTCAGATGATCGGCACCTTGCGCAGGTTGTTCTTCGGGTTCAGCCAGAACGAGTCGTTGATGTAGCGATTGAACAGGTCCGGCGGCAGCACCGGTTCGCGTTGGGTCGCGGAGACCTTCGGACGCACGGTATGCAGGTCACGCATGCCCAAGCGCGCATCGAATGCGTTGGCGCTGTATTCGACGTGATCGAAGTCGTGCTCGAACCAGGGCTCGCCGAGGAATTTGTAGAGCGCCTGCATCGCGGCCTTGGGGTCGGTGGTGAGGCTCTGGTAGGTCATCAGCACCATGCGGCCCGGCGCGTACTGGCTGTACCAGGCTTCCTTGGTGGCCTGAAAGGCATAGCCCACCATGCCGCCGGCGTTGGCCAGGCTTTCGGTGCGCGAATACACCGTGCCGCCGGCGTTGTAGTTGAACATCTTGCTGACGGTCAGCGGTTGCTTGTCCACCAGCCGCTCAACGCTGTCGAGCACCCACGGCAACTCGCGCACGCAGGCGACCACCTTGGCGCTGGGAAACAGCGTCGCCAGCATCGGTAGCTTGCTGCACCAGCCACGGCTGGTGTCGAAGACCACCTCGTTGCCCTTGAAGCCGCCGTAGAAGCTCTGGAACACCGAGCGCAAGACCGCCATGCGTTGCTCGCCGCCGATCACCACCGAGAAGTCGTTCTTGCCGCTCATCGCGGTAACCAGCGCCGCGACCATGTCCGCCACCGGGCTGCTCATGCCCGCGTGGAAGCGCGGGTTCTGCCGCAGGATTGCCGACAACAGCGTGCTGCCCGAGCGCGGCAGGCCGGAAATGAAGTGCAGCCTTTCCGGCGACCTGGCGGCCGGCTGCCAGGCGCTCTCCGGCTTCGCGGCCGCAGGCTTGTCCGTGGTCGGTTTGTCGGTGCTCGGCTTGGCAGGCATGCTTGGTTCCCCTTGGATGAAGACTGGCGAGTGTACCCAAACCGCGCGGGCGTGGGGTGGTCGATGGCGCAGGCTACGCGCCCGGCGCTGCCGGCTGCAGCGAGCGGATCGCACGCATCTGCGGACTGGCGAGACAGCACAATGCAATCACGGTGAGCGTGAGACCGGCGACGCCGAACAGGGTGGTCAGCGAAATCACCTTCAACAACGCGCCGGCCAGCGCGGCGGACAACGGTCCGAGGCCCATGAAGGTGAACATCAGGATGCTCATGCTGCGGCCCATCATTGCGTGTGAAACGCGCTGCTGGATCCAGGCAAAGATCGCAATCATCACCAGACCGCCCAGCAGGCCGGTCGCGAACAACAACGCGGCGCCGGTGTAAGTGGTGTGCACCATGGTCAGCGCCGCCAGCGCGAGACCGGAAAGACTATCGAAGCACAGCACCATCACCCCGAGCCGGCCGCGGGTCAGGCGCGCGACGTAGCCGGAAAGAAAGCTGCCGGCCAGCATGCCGACGCCCTGCGCGGTCATCAGGATGCCGAGCGATGCCGCACCAAGGCTCAAGCGCGTGTCAGCGAGCACCGGCAAGCCCACCTGGATCGGCCCGCCGACGAACACCGACACCACCGCGACATACAACACGAACGCGCGCAGCGGTACGTCTGCCCACACGTAGCGGAAACCGGCGGCGATGCTGGCGAACACGCCTTCCTTGTTTTCAGGCGGGTGCGTGTCGCCGCTGATGCGGATCAACATCAACGAGGCCAGCGAGAACAGGAAACTCGCTGCGTCGATCGCGAAGGCGAATCCAAGCCCGTGTGCATCCGGCAGCGACTGCGCCGACAGCGCGTGGTGCGCGCCCAGCGCGATCACGAAGCCGGCGATCACCGGACCGATCACCATGCTGAGCTGGCGCATGCCCATGAACAGGGCATTCGCAGGCCGCAACTGTTCCGGTTGCACCAACTGCGGCAGGATTGCCGAGCCGGCCGGGTAGGCGAACGCCGTGGATAGGCCGATGCCGAGCGCGAGCGTGTAGATCATCCACATCTGGATCGTGCCGGCCAACACCAACGCAGCCAGTACCACGATGCAGGCGGCGTTGGCGGCGCGCGCGCCCAACAGCACCACGCGCGGCGACATGCGGTCAACCAGCGCGCCGCCGATCAACATGAAGACTGCGCGCGGCAGCGCCATCACTGCCAACACGATGCCGAGTGCAGCGGGATTGCCGGTGAGCTTCAACACCAGCCACGGCAGCGCCACCAGGGTGAACTGGTCGCCGAGTGCCGAGATCGAACTGCCGCCGAACAGCAAGCCGAAGTTGCGGGTCGCGAACAGCGAGCTGCGCGCCGGGGGCGCGAACGTGGTTTGCGTGTGCATGGGATCGTCAGTGTGCCGCCGCGCGGTACCGGGGTTCCGGTCAATCCGGACATGATACCGACGGTGTAGGATGCAACAAGGCCGCGCGCGGCGCGGCTCGCCGAGCCAATCGTGGACAAGGGGGATGCCATGGTCGACAAGGAGCGCCGTCGCGGCGGCAATCCGGTAGCGGTCCGGATGTTGCGCGATCTCAACGAAGCCCAGCGGCTCACGCTGGCCAGCCTGGAAAAATTCGGCTGGGAATTGAAGTTTGTCCGGCGGCCGATGTTCATGCCGGCCGTGCCGGTGGTGTTCGATCCCGACCAGAAAAAGTTTGCCGTGCTGGAAGACGACGGCTCGTTGAACGAAGCCGCTGCGCTCAAGCTGCGTGATTGATGGGCCCGCCAGGACTCGAACCTGGAACCAAGAGATTATGAGTCTCCTGCAC
>DZCM01000109.1 GCA_022730295.1 Rhodanobacter sp.
TTCCGCAACTACCGCAGCGACAAGTTCAAGGAGATTTCCGCCGAGGCCTTCCTGGTAGACAAGGCGCAGTTGCTCACGCTCACCGCGCCGGAGATGACCGTGCTGGTCGGCGGCTTGCGCGTGCTGGGCGCCAATCACGGCGGCAGCAAGCATGGCGTGTTCACCGATCGCGTCGGGACGCTGAGCAACGACTTCTTCGTCAATCTGGTCGACATGCGCAACGAGTGGAAGCCGGCGTCTGATGCCAGGGAAGCGTTCGAAATCCGCGACCGCAAGACCGGCAAGGTCAAGTTCACCGCCACCCGCGCGGACCTGGTGTTCGGATCGAACTCGCAGTTGCGCGCCATCGCCGAGGTCTACGGCCAGGACGACGCACACGGCAAGTTCGTCGAGGACTTCGTCGCCGCCTGGAACAAGGTGATGAACGCGGACCGCTTCGATCTCGCCTGAGTCCGACAGGTGTAGCCTGAAAGGGCAGCACGACCGCGGCCCCGCGGCGCGGAGGTTCGAAACCTTCCCGCCGTGGGGCTGCTTCGATATCACGCCGACACAGGAGTTCCACCATGAAACCCGAAATTTTCTGGCTGGCGATCACCGCCATGATGACCGGCCTGTTTTTCATCCCCTACATTCTGGATCGCTTCGCCGTGCGCGGCATCATGGGCACGCTCGCCAATCCCGATTCCGGCGACAGGCCGCAACACGCTTGGGCGGAGCGGGCGCGAAGGGCGCACACCAATGCCGTGGAAAATCTGGTGGTGTTCGCGGCGCTGGTGACTGCGGCGCATTTTGCCGGCGTGAGTACCCCACTGACAGTCGCGGGCTGTGTCATTTATTTCTGGGCGCGCCTGGTGCACTACATCGTGTACACCCTCGGAATACCCGGCCTGCGTACGCTGGCTTTCGTGGGAGGTGTCGCAGGCGAGGTGTTGATCGCCATTGCGCTCGTGCAGGCGATGTAAGTTGCACCAAAACCCCGAATGGTGATCTGGCATCGCGCTGAAATGCCGGCGACTTCATTCTCGGTACTCGGCAGCCACGGCTCGCACGAAAGCGCTGGCCGAAGGGAAAGGCGAACGCGACCAATTGACTCTTGATCTCGCCACGCTGCGTGGAAAGTTGGCGGGGATGAGCATGTCCGTACAATCCGCCGAGGCCGCGGTCGCGTTCACTGCCGAGACTTTCGACATTGCCGCCGAAGTAGAGCAGGGCATCGGCCTGGTCGCGCTGCATGGCTTCGGCGAAATGGATCAGGCTGTGCTGGCCGAACAACAGGAACGCGCAAGCCGCAACGAAAAGTGTCGCTGTGAAATGCGCCACACCCAGCCAACCACCACAGGGCACTCGAAGATGCGCCCTTGCGGCGTGCAGCTTCCAGGACGTTCAGGCGTGGGCCTTCTTGCGATTCTTCGCGGAAGCGTTCGAATGTTCGACCGGCGCCTCGACCTGGAACTTCGCCTTCCACTTCGCGTAGGGCATGCCGTAAATGGCCTCGCGGGCTTCATCCTTGGTGAGGTCGAGGCCGCGTTCCGCCGCGGCTTCGCGATACCAGTTGGCAAGGCAGTTGCGACAGAAGCCGGCAAGATTCATCAAGTCGATGTTCTGTACGTCCGTGCGCTCATCATTCAGGTGCTTTAGCAACCGCCTGAATGCAGCGGCCTCAAGTTCAAAACCTTCAATCATGACGGTTTCCGGATGGAAGATGGATCATTTGGGCCGACCGGCACGGCCGGCGGCGTGATGCAGCGATACGCTATCGCGGACTCGGTCAAGCGGCTGTGACGCGCATAACGAATGGGCCAGCACCGGGCTTTCCCGGACCCCAAAGCGCGATGCACCGCACGCGCAGCGTGGCGTCACGTTTGACGCCGCTCAATTGCGCCATTGTGCCAACGCCAGCCAGCCGGGATAATGCCTTTTTGGGTGGATTGAAAGGCACATGCCGGCACGTATCCTGGATGGACGCAAGGTTGCAGACGAGCTCCTTGGCCGCCTCGCCGCCGGCGTCGCCGCGCGTCTTGACGCGGGCCGCGCTGCACCCAGCCTCGCGGTCATCCTGGTGGGCGCCGATCCAGCCTCCGCCGTGTACGTGCGCAACAAGCGCAAGGCCTGCAAGCAGATCGGCTTTCGCTCCTTCGATTTCGACCTGCCGGCAGACGCCAGCCAGGCCGACCTGTTCGCCTTGGTCGACAAGTTGAATGCCGATGCCACGGTGCACGGCATTCTTGTGCAACTGCCGCTGCCGCCGCACATCGACGCGATCGCCCTGATCGACCACATCGATCCGCGCAAGGATGTCGATGGTTTCAGCGCCATCAACATGGGTCAACTGGCATTGCGCCGTTTCGGCCTGCGCCCTTGCACGCCCAAGGGTGTGATGACCTTGCTCGGTCACACTGACCGGCCGGTACGCGGCCAGCATGCGGTGGTGGTCGGCGTGTCCAACCACGTCGGGCGACCACTTGCGCTGGAACTCCTGATTGCCGGCTGCACCACGACGTGTTGCCACAAATTCACGCAAGGGTTGGGCGATTACGTGGCACGCGGCGACATCGTGATCGCGGCGGCCGGCATACCCGGACTCGTCAAGGGCGAGTGGATCAAACCCGGCGCCGTGGTGATCGACATCGGCATCAACCGCATGCAGGACGGTCATCTGGTGGGCGACGTCGAATTCGACGAAGCCGCGAAGCGTGCGTCGTGGATCACGCCGGTACCGGGCGGCGTCGGCCCCATGACAGTCGCCACGCTGATGGAAAACACCCTGGAAGCCGCGCAGGCGCTGGACGGCTAACGTTGCAGCCGTGCCACCAGCTTGCGCACCACCGCCCTTGGTGACACCCGCACCGACTGCGCCCCGAGTTTGTTGCGCCAGCCCGGCACCACGATCGCACGTCCGCGCCGGAAGCCACGGTGCGCTGCGCACGCAACGTCGGCGGCATCCATTGTGCCGAGGCGGAATAGCAGGCTGCCTTGCATGCCTGCTTCCGCCGCAAAGCCGGTGGCGGTGGCACCGGGGCAAAGGCAGGTGACAGTGATGCCAGCGCCCTTGCATTCGAAATGCAGGGCTTCACTCAGGGACAGCACATAGGCCTTGCTGGCGTAATACGTGGCCATCCAGGGACCGGGCTGGAACGCTGCGGTCGAGGCCACGTTGATGAGGCCGCCGCGCCGCCGCTCGCGCATCGCCGGCAGCAAGGCACGCGCCAGCACCGTGAGTGCGGTGACGTTGACCGCCAGCATCGCCTCGATGCGCGCGGGAAGCATGTCCGCAAACGCACCCCGGTCACCGAAACCAGCGTTGTTCACCAGCACGTCCGGCGACAGGCCTTGCTCATGCATGGACGAGAGCAGGGCCCTGGCACCATCGGGCGCCGCAAGATCCGCGGTGATGACGGTTACGTCGTGGCCGGACCGGGTTCGCAACTCCGAAGCCAGCGCGTCCAGTTCGGCCTGGCGGCGCGCCGTGAGCACCAACCGGCAACCTTCCGCCGCGAAGCAACGTGCCAGTTCGCGGCCGATGCCGCTGGAGGCGCCGGTCACCAGGACTGTTTCGTCGCGCTGCATCGTGGGCTTTCCCCGGATGATGGCGTCATCCTAGCCGGACGCGCGGCTGCGGCGCACCCGTCGCGGTCAAGTTTCGATCCGCACCAGCTTGAACCGCGATACCGCGCCCGCGCGGATGGATACCGCTGACCTGGGAACACCGAAATGGCGCGCTACCAGCACCACCAATTCGGCGTTGGCCTTGCCATCCACCGGCGGTGCTTTCAAAGTCGCGCGCCACACCCCGTCCGGCCCTTCGTCCAGCGACGAGACGCGGGCATTGGGCTTGACCTTGACGCGCAGCGATCGAACGGGCATGGCGATAGTTTCGGGGTGGATGCGGTTCCCGTATAATTGCGCATTGCATTGCCGGACTCCACTCAATGCGCATCCTCGCCGAGGCTCTGACCTACGACGACGTCTATCTGGTCCCAGCCCATTCCGCGATCGTGCCGCGCGATGTCGACACGTCGACCAGCCTGACCCGCGCGATCCGCCTCAACATCCCGCTGATGTCTTCGGCCATGGACACCGTGACCGAGGCGCGCCTCGCCATCACCATGGCGCAGTGCGGCGGCATCGGCATCATCCACAAGAACATGACGGTCGAGCGTCAGGCTGCGGAAGTGCGCCTGGTCAAGAAGTTCGAGGCCGGCGTGATCCGCGATCCACTCACGGTGAACCCGCACACCTCGATCGCCGAGGTCATGCACATCACCCGTTCGCACAACATCTCCGGCGTGCCGGTGGTCGAAGATGGCAACCGCCTGGTTGGCATCGTTACCAGCCGCGACCTGCGCTTCGAGCGGACGCCGACTGATCCGGTCAAGAACATCATGACCCGCAAGGAAAAACTGGTCACGGTGAAGGAGGGCGCGGCCGAAGACGAAATCATCGGCCTGTTGCACAAACACCGCATTGAAAAAGTTCTGGTAGTCAATGACGCGTTTGAACTGCGCGGCTTGATCACCGTCAAGGACATCCAGAAGGCCCACGACAACCCGAACGCCGCCAAGGATGCGCACGAGCGCCTGCGGGTCGGCGCAGCGGTCGGCGTCGGGGGTGACACCGAACAGCGTGTCGCGGCGCTGGCCGAGGCGGGCGTGGACGTGATCGTGGTCGACACCGCGCACGGTCATTCACAGGGCGTGATCGACCGCGTCGCATGGATCCGCAAGCGCTATCCCGACCTGCAAATGATTGCTGGCAACATCGTCACTGCCGACGCAGCGCGTGCTTTGCGCGATGCCGGCGTGGATGCCGTCAAGGTCGGCGTGGGCCCCGGCTCGATCTGCACCACCCGCATCGTTGCAGGCGTAGGCGTGCCGCAGATCACCGCGATCTCGATGGTGGCCGAGGCCATGCAGGACAGCATCCCCGTGATCGCCGACGGCGGTGTGCGGTACTCCGGTGACGTCGCCAAAGCCATCGTTGCCGGCGCATCCTGCGTGATGCTGGGCTCGATGTTTGCCGGCACCGAGGAGGCGCCGGGCGAGATCGAGCTGTACCAGGGTCGTTCCTACAAGAGTTATCGCGGCATGGGTTCGCTGGGTGCGATGCAGAGCGGCTCCTCCGATCGCTACTTCCAGGAACAGGCCGCAGCGGACAAGCTGGTGCCCGAAGGCATCGAGGGCAGGGTGCCTTACCGTGGGCCGTTGCGCGCGATCGTGCACCAGTTGATCGGCGGTTTGCGCGCATCAATGGGCTACTGCGGTTGCGGCAACATTGAGGAAATGCGCAGCAAGCCACAGTTCGTGCGCGTCACGTCCGCGGGTACCCGCGAGGCGCACGTGCATGATGTGCAGATCATCAAGGAGGCGCCGAATTACCGGCTCGACTGACGAGCGGGTGCAAACCTGCTGCGCTCGGCAGCTTGCGCGCCGGCGGTGCTCGCAATGCTCACGTACTGACGTGTACGCTCCGCTTGCTG
>DZCM01000033.1 GCA_022730295.1 Rhodanobacter sp.
CCTTCAGTAATAGCGAAGAGGTAGTTGTCTCGGGGGACATTGGCACGGGGGGCTGGGCTACCGCACACCCGAGCAGGTGTTCGAGCTATCCTTCAAACGCGTTGTACTTCGTAGTTGAACTCGCAGGCGAGTACATCGTCACAGACTTCAATGTGTTCATGACTAAAATGTGTTCATGGTTAAGGGTCTTGTCTGAAAAGTGGCCTAATAAACGGTTCCAGCCGATGGCTTGGCGCCGCTTCGCGCCGCCAAGCCGCGGCTGAAGCTGTGCGTTGGCCCTCATAGCAATGTCGCCGCTAGACCACAAGATTCCACCGCCCATTGTCGCACTTGCGTGTGCGGGACTTGCCTGGGCTATTGCTCATTACATGCCGGATTTCGCGTATCTATTTCCCGCTCGGGTCTGGGTTGCTGGATCCTTCGTCCTCGCTGGTGTCGTACTGGATGTTTCCGGGCTTGCGGTCTTCCGGAAAGCCAGGACCACGTTCAATCCGCTCGCACCAGCCAAGTCAACCACTGTCGTTCAAAGCGGCCCATACGCATTCACGCGTAATCCCATGTATCTGGGCCTGGCTCTGGAGCTGTTCGGCTATTGCGTCTACCTTGCCAACCCTTTCTCTGTACTTGCGCTTGTTGTGTTCTGTGCGTATATCACTCGCTTTCAAATCCTCCCCGAAGAACGGCTTTTACTGGTCAAGCTCGGTGATTCGTACGCACGCTACAAGAAGGCGGTCAGGCGCTGGATCTGAGGGCCAACAATTCATTCAGGTCAAACTTGCTTCGCAAGTCGGCCTGGCTCATGCGCGAGCAAGGTGTTGAAGTTCGCCGCCCACCGCAAAAGCCGTCCCGCAAGCAAGGGCGTTTCGAACAACCCGGTTTTGCTCATCCTTCCCGCGTCAGCGGCAATCCAGTGTGCTTTTCGTCACCAACCGCAATGCACCCGCCCCTCGCCGTTGTTGGTCGCGCGCCGCGCCGCACGCTCGTCGCGCGGCTCACGGCATCCCGCAGCCGCCGCTCAACGTTTGCACTCTACCAGCCGCAAGCGCTTGCCAATCTTCAGGCTTGATCTTGGGTTCAAGTGATTGGCACGCGCCAAATCCCGCGGGCTGTTGCAATGAAAGCGCTTGGCAATGGCGTACAAGGTGTCGCCTTTGCGCACCGTGTAGTGGCGTGAATGGCCGCTATGTGGCGACGGGTCAGCCGCAACCAGGTGCGCGGGCGGCGTTGGCAACTGCGCCGATTGCAGTTGGTTGGCCAAAGCCACCCAACGCCCATGCACGCAGGAGCGCTGGTAGGCGGCCTCCAGGAACTTTGGAAGGTTGATGCGGGTACCTTTCGACTGCACGCTGTCGGGCAGCAACCGGGGATTGAGGTTGCGCAGGGTGCGGAACCATCCGTAGCGCGAGCCGTCATTGTCGCCCAGGCATACTGACAACTCGTTCAACGTCGCCGCGTTGGCCAAATTGACATATCCGGGTGAGCCATCGACCTTTGGAAAATGCAGGTTGTAGCGGTCGGGATGCAGGAACAGCCACGCGGCGGCGAGCACCATCGGCACGTAGGCGCGCGTCTCAGGCGACAGCGCAAAGTAGACCTTGGGATTCCAGAAGCTTGCTGTGGTGGAGTTGCCAACCAGCCGTCCGACCCGCCCCTCGCCGCCGTTGTAGGCCGCCAACACCATCGCCAGGTTGTCGTTGAGTTGTCCAAGCTCTTCGTTCAAATAGGCTGCGCTTGCAGTGGCCGCCATCGTCGGATCGAAGCGCTGGTCGAACCCATCCACCGTGTTCAAGCCAAACCGCGAACCCGTCGCCGGCATGAATTGCAGCGGTCCGGCCGCACCCGAACGTGACACCGCGTGCACGCGGCCACCTGATTCCTTGGCCATGATTCCGAACAGCACCGCTTCGGGCAGGCCGGCCTTGTGGAACGCCGGCCACATTTCAGAACGCAGGTACTGATAATCGACAAAGGCGCGGATCAGATTCGGACGCAGGCGCGTCAACCACACCTGCAGTGCCGCCTTGACCGGACCATTGTTGGCCACCAGGTCCGACAGCTTGTGATCGTGCAACAACTGCACGGTGCGTTGCGCCTGCGGCAGTGTCGTCAATACACCGGAATCGGCGCCCGGCGCATTCTGATCCGCCCATGCATCGTCATCATCCTCGGTGCCGAGGAAACTTCCATCCTTCAGGCGCAGCGCACGGTCGTAGGCAGACAGGAACCGTTGCGCGTCGCACCCCGGCGTGTTGACGCACTGGTCCGACAGATTGCGCATCGCATCCATGGCCTTTGCCAACGCCTGTTGCGACTGCGCACTGTCGCCTCGAAGGGCCAACTGCAAGGCCTGGTCGTACTGTTGGCTGGCCTCGTCCAGCTGCGTGTACAGCGCATCCACGTTCGCGCCGCCCGCCACCGCCGGCTTCGGCGAAGGCGCCGTCGCGCAGCCGGCCAACATTGCCCAAGTGCATGCGCACGCCACCCAACCCGCAAACCGCAATTTCATGTACCAACCACCAATATTCGTCGAGACAACACGCAAACCCTATCTGGCCAAGCCGCGCGGCTCAAGCCCGAAACGCACCGTACAATCGGAGTTTCATCACATGCCAGCAAGGGAAGCACCTGCATGAACGACATCCTGATTGGGAAAAACGACACCGCCGCGGTCGCGCTCGATCCACACTTCGGCAATCGCCACGGCATGATCGCGGGCGCTACCGGCACTGGCAAGACCGTATCGCTGATGGTGCTGGCAGAAGGTTTCTCGAAACTCGGCACGGCGGTGTTCATCGCCGACGTGAAGGGCGACGTCGCCGGCATGTCGCAACCCGCCGCGTCGCCACCCAGCGACAAGTTGAAGGCGCGTCTCACCAAGCTCGGCATCGACAAATCATGGCAGCCGGCCGCGAACCCGGTGGTGTTCTGGGATCTGTACGGCAAGCTCGGCTCGCCGGTGCGCGCGACCGTGTCGGAAATGGGCCCGACCCTGCTCGCCCGCGTGCTGGAATTGAACGACACCCAGGAAGGCGTACTGCAGATCGTGTTCAAGCTGGCCGACGACAACGGCTGGCTGCTGCTCGATCTCGATGACCTGCGCGCCTTGCTGAATTACGTCGGTGACAACGCCAAGGACGTGTCGCAGCACTACGGTCTGGTCAGCAAGTCCAGCCTCGGCGCGGTGCAGCGCGCGTTGTTGCAACTTGAGCAACAGGGCGGCGCGCAGTTCTTCGGCGAGCCCGCGCTGGACCTGAAAGACCTGATGCGTCAGGACATGTCCGGCCGCGGCATCATCAACATCCTCGCCGCCAACCAGCTGATCCTGAAACCCAAGCTGTATTCCACCTTCCTGCTGTGGCTGCTCTCGGAATTGTTCGAACAGCTTCCCGAAGTCGGCGACCCGGATCATCCCAAGCTGGTGTTCTTTTTCGACGAAGCCCACCTGTTGTTCGACGACTGCCCGCCTGCGCTGCAGCAACGCGTCGAACAAGTCGTGCGGCTGATCCGCTCCAAGGGCGTCGGCGTGTATTTTTGCTCGCAGAATCCCGACGACGTGCCCGATGTGATCCTCGGTCAGATGGGCAACCGCATCCAGCACGCGCTGCGCGCGTTCACGCCGCGTGACCAGAAAGCCGTCAAAGCTGCCGCCGAAACCTTCGCGCCGAATCCCAAGCTCGACGTCGCCAAGGTCATTGGCACCATGGGCGTTGGCGAGGCGCTGGCATCGACCTTGCGCGACAAGGGCGTGCCGACGCCGGTCGAGCAGGTACTGGTGACCACGCCCGCCTGCCGGATCGGGCCGATCTCCGATGATGAACGCGCCACGATCCGCTCGCGCTCACCGGTAGGTCCAAAGTACGACACGCCAGTCGATCGCGAATCCGCTGCGGAAATGCTGGCCAAACGAGCCGACCAAAAGGCCGTCGACGACCCGCAGCAAACCGCGCAACAGGAAGCCGGCAAGGCGCCGCAGGGTTCGGCGTGGCACGACGCCATTTTCGGCAGCAAGCGCCGCCAGGGCATGCTCGAAACCATGGCCAAGCAAACGGTACGCACCATGGGCAGCCAGCTCGGGCGGCAGATCCTGCGCGGCGTGCTGGGTGGCATTTTCGGCGGCAAGCGCTGAGACCGGGATGAAACCTGTTGCGCTTGGCATCTCACGCGCCGGCGGTGCTCGGCATCCTCATGTACTGACGTGTACACTCCGGCGCCTGCGCGCCGCCGTCACGCGACCTGCCTGCGCTCACGACGGTTTCATCCCGCTCTCGGCGGGACGATAAATGTCACGCTGGCGCCCGCCCGCACCGCGTTCCACCGCGATCATCACGCGTGCGGGATTCGAGGCCCTGAAGACTGAACTCGACCACCTGTGGCGCGAGCTGCGGCCCGAAGTGGTGAAGGCACTTGCCGCTGCCGCCGCCGAAGGCGACCGCTCGGAAAACGCCGAATACACTTATCGCAAGAAGCAGCTCGGCGAGATCGACCGCCGCGTGCGCTATCTGTCCAAGCGTATTCCATCACTGAAGGTTGCCGAAGGCGTGCCGGCTGATCGCAACGCGATCTTTTTCGGAGCAACGTTCGAGATCGAGAACGCGGACAGTGGCGACACCCACACCTATCGCATCGTCGGTCCTGATGAAACCGATGCGAAGCAAGGCTGGATCAGCGTGGATTCGCCGCTGGCGCGCGCGGCATTGAAAAAACGCATCGACGAGGAATTCGAAGCGAGTCTGCCAGGTGGTGTCGCACGGTTCGCGGTGGTCGCGGTGATCTATCCGCAGCGGGGATGAAGCGGTATCGTCAACCCAGCGCGAACATCTGGCGACCGACATAAAACACCAGGAACAAGGCGGTCAGCACCAGGATCGCGGCGAGCAACTTTTCCCCCGATGTGCCCGCGTAGGGAACCGTCCGTTCGTCGGCGATGCTGCGGCGGGCGCGCAGGAAGCGCAGGGTCGCGAGCAGAATCATCAGCGCGCCGAAAACGATCAGCAGCAGGCCGGCCCATTCCGCCCAGCGCAGGTGCAGGCCCGCCAGCGTCTTGCCGGCGATGCGCGACAGCGAGGCGAGGAACAGGTCGAAGCGTTCGATCAGGAAGCCGAACGCCATGATGGCGATGGCGGTGCGTACCCATGCGAGATAGGTGCGCTCATTGGCAGCGTGGTCGCTGAAGTGCGGGATCATGGTCGGCCCCCGGATGCATTGGATGCGTCATGGAAGTTTTGGTCAAGCCGCGGTTTTTTCATTCCCGCGAACGCGGGAATCCGGTGTCCGTACCACGATTCGTTAAAATTCAAAGACGCGGGATACCGGGCTCCGCCGCGATGGCGAGCCCGTAATGACGAGCAAAATCCGCGCGCCCCTGTATAGCTTCGGCGGACCGCGCCGGCAGCGCGAGTCTGGCATCACACCAGGCGCGCCTGCAAATCGTGTTCGCCCGCGGCCTCGACCACGACCTCGACGAACGTGCCGGGCTTCAAGGACTGGCCGTTCGTGACACGCACTACACCATCGATTTCCGGCGCGTCGGCGGATGAGCGCGCGATGGCGCCGTCGGCATCCACTGCATCGACCAGCACGCGCATGCTGCGTCCGATTTTCCGCTGCAAATTCGCGGCGGAAATTTCAGCCTGCACTTCCATGAAGCGCTCCAGCCGGTCTTCCTTCAATTCCTCGGGCACCGGGTCGGGCAAGTCGTTGGCCTTCGCACCGCCTACCGGCGAGTAGGTGAAGGCGCCGACGCGATCGAGTTGCGCCTCGCGCAGGAAATCCAGCAACTCCTCGAACTCGGCGTCGGTCTCACCGGGGAAGCCGACGATGAAGGTGCTGCGGATGGTGAGATCCGGGCACACCTTGCGCCAGGCGTGGATGCGCTCCAGCGTCTTTTCCGCGTGCGCCGGGCGCTTCATCAACTTGAGAATGCGTGGCGATGCGTGCTGGAACGGAATATCCAGATACGGCAGCACCTTGCCCTCGGCCATCAACGGGATCACGGCGTCGACGTGCGGATACGGATACACGTAATGCAGGCGCACCCACACGCCGAGTTCACCCAAACCGCGACAAAGATCCAACATGCGCGTCTGATACAAGTTGCCGCGCCATTCGCGCTCGGCGTATTTCGTGTCGACACCATAGGCGCTGGTGTCCTGCGAGATCACCAGTAGTTCCTTGACGCCGCTTCGCACCAGTTTTTCAGCTTCGACCAGCACCTGATCAATCGGCCGCGACACCAGCTTGCCACGCATTGAGGGGATGATGCAGAAGGTGCAATGGTGGTTGCAGCCTTCGGAAATCTTCAGGTACGCGTAGTGCTTCGGCGTCAGCTTGATGCCGACGCCCTCGCTGTCAGCGCCGCCAGAGCGGCGCTTGGGCACCAGATCCACAAACGGATCGTGCGGCTTGGGCAACGCCGCGTGCACCGCGCCCATGACGCTCGCGTAATCCTGCGGACCGGTGATGGCGAGCACGTCCGGATAGGCCTCGCGAATCAACGCGTCGCGCTTGCCGAGGCAACCGGTCACGATGACCTTGCCGTTTTCGTGCAGCGCCTCGCCGATCGCGTCCAGCGATTCCTGCACCGCCGCGTCGATGAAACCGCAGGTGTTGACGATCACCGCATTGGCCCGGTCGTGGCGCGGCACGATCTCGTAACCCTCGGCCTGCAACTGGGTGAGGATGCGCTCGGAATCGACCAGCGCCTTGGGGCAGCCGAGGCTGACGAAACCGATCTTGGGGTTGGTGGCAGGCATGCGTTGTGACCGGCAAATCTCGAACTGGCGATTTTAGCGGTACGCGTGGACGGCGTCGCATGACTGCAACGTGGTAGTACGCTGGCGACATCGAATACCTCGGAGTGAGCCATGCGCCAATTGATCCGATTGAACACGGCTGGCATGCACTGCATCGGTGCGTATCTCGCCAAGCCGACCGGCAAGCCGAAGGGCGGCATCGTGGTGGTGCAGGAAATCTTCGGCGTCACCCAGCACATCCGCACTGTCGCCGACGACTTCGCCGAGGAGGGTTACACCGCGATCGCGCCTGCGTTCTTCGACTTCGTCGAGAACGACGTCGAACTCGACTACGACCACGCCGGCATGGAGCGCGGCAAGTCTTTGGCGCTGGAGACCGGCCTGGATCGCGCCGTGGAGGCGGTAGCCAGCGCCGCCGAGTCCATTGCCTCGTCCGGCAAGATCGGCGTGGTCGGATATTGCTGGGGCGGTACCGTCGCCCTGCTGGCCGCGCAGAGGCTTGGTCTGTCGGCAGTGAGTTACTACGGCGCGCGCAACGCGGGGTTCCTCGACCAACCCTTGCAGGCACCGGTGATGTTCCACTTCGGGGCCAAGGACCGCTCGATCACCACGGACGTGGTGCAGAAACATCGCGACGCCTACCCCGATGCACCGGTGCACGTCTACGAGCACGCGGGGCATGCCTTCAACCGCGATATCGACCACACGCACTACGACCCGATCGGCGCACCGCTGGCGCTGCAACGCACGCTCGCGTTTTTCGCCCAACATCTGGCGAACGCTGCATGAGCGATGCCGCCGCAGCACCGTTCCAGCTCGACCCACGACTGGCCGCCGACACGGCCTGCGTCGGCAATTGGCGCCTGTGCCGCGTATTGCTGATGGACGATGCACGCTTCCCGTGGCTGATCCTGGTGCCGCGGGTGGCGGGCGCGATCGAACTCGATGACCTCGCGCCGGACAATCGCACCACCCTGCTGCACGAAATTGAAGCGGCAATGCAGTTGCTGCGCGCTGTCGCCCCATGCGACAAGCTCAACGTCGGCGCACTCGGCAACATCGTGCGCCAGCTGCACGTGCACGTGGTGTCCCGCCGGGTAGGCGACGCCGCATGGCCGGGGCCGGTCTGGGGCTCGGGGCCAGCGCAAAAATACTCCCGCGACGCACGGGACAAGCTGCTCGGCGCATTGAACCAGGCCGGCTTCGGTGATCTCTACGCTCCGCCTCGCAGCATGCGTCACCACGACGATGGCTGAGTTCTCGACTGAACCGATATCCGAAGACACACTGCTCCTGCGCTTCGGCAGCTCGCTCGCCCCGGCCATCAACGCGCAGGTGCACGCGGTGGCCCGAGCCATCAGGAAGGCGAACCTTCCCGGCGTCCTTGACGTCGCGCCGGCATACGCGACGCTGCTGCTGCGGGTCGATCCGCTCGCGTGGCTCGACGACGGCAGTGGGCATCCGCTCGAGCGCATCGCCGCCGCAATTGCCACGGCGATCCCCGGCACCGGCCCTGGCCACGAGCAAGCAACACCGGCATCGAGAAACGACTCCGCGCATTTCGTCGAAATTCCTGTTTGCTACGGCGGCGAAAACGGCCCCGACCTTGACGCGGTCGCGAAGCACACGGGACTGTCCTGCGACGATGTCATTGCCCGGCACGCGGCTGCGGAATACCACGTCGCGATGCTCGGTTTTGCGCCCGGATTTCCGTACCTGCTGGGGCTCGACCCGGCGCTGCAAGCGCCGCGCCGCGCCGATCCGCGTACGCGCGTCCCCGCAGGGTCGGTCGCCATCGGTGGCGCGCAGACCGGGATCTATCCGCGCGAATTGCCCGGAGGCTGGCACTTGATCGGCCGCACGCCGCGAGTGCTCTTCGATCCCGCACGCGAGCCACCTGCCCTGCTCGCCCCCGGCAACCGGGTGCGCTTTCGTGCGATCGATGCGGACGAGTTCGCGCGCCTGACCAAGCTCCGTGCATGACGGTTGAAGTCATCAAACCCGGCTTGCTGACAACGCTGCAGGACGCAGGGCGTCCGGGACTTGCACATCTGGGCATCGGCCGTGCCGGTGCATTCGATGCGCCCGCATTGCGCATCGCCAACGCGTTGTGCGGCAACCCGCGCGACACCTGCGCGCTGGAAATCACGCTGCTCGGACCCACGCTGCGCTTCCATCGCGATGCCTGGATCGCGATCACCGGCGCGCCGCTACCGTTGCGCATCGCTGGCGCCGACCGGCCCACCTGGTCACCCGTGTTTGTCGCAACGGGGGCGACCGTCGAGTTGGGGGCAATGCGATCAGGCTATCGCAGCTACCTTGCCGTTGGCGGCGGATTCGCCGTCGGGCCGGTGCTCGGCAGCCGCAGTCAGGACATCAATGCGGCGTTGGGGCCAATGGACGGCCGACCGTTGCGTGCGGGCGACCTCTTGCCGTTCGCCGAATCACGCAACGCGGCGCACGGCGTGACGGCTGCGCCGAAATGGCAGATTGATCCGCGGCCCTGGTTCGCTCCCGATGTCGACGCACCGCTGCGCTTGCTGTCGGCCAGTCATGTCGACGCGTTGACAACACTATCGCACAAACTATTGTTTTCCGACGCGTTCAAGGTGCTACCTGAATCCAATCGCGTGGGTATCCGTCTCGCCGGCCCGGTGCTGGAATCAACCACACCGATCGAGATGGTCAGCGAAGGCTGCATCCCGGGCCTGCTGCAATTGCCGCCATCCGGCCAGCCGGTCGCATTCGGGCCCGAGTGCCCTGTCAGCGGCGGCTACCCGCGCATCGGCCAGATCGCAGCGGTGGACGTTCCGCGCCTCGCGCAACGACGGCCGGGCGATGCGCTACGCTTCACGCCTTGCACGTTCGATGACGCGTTGCGCGCGTTGCGCAAGCGCGAACGCGCACTGACCCGACTGGAAACCGGCATCACCGCACGCCTGAGCGCATGAACACCACTGACCTCAATGCCGATCTTGGCGAATCCTTCGGTGCCTGGCGCATCGGGAATGACGTCGGTGTGATGGCGTGGATCACATCCGCCAATATCGCTTGCGGCTTCCATGCGGGCGATCCCGCCACGATGCAGCGCAGCGTGGCGCTGTGTGTCGAACATGGCGTCGCGATCGGCGCCCACCCCGCCCTGCCCGACCTGCAAGGCTTCGGGCGCCGCGAAATGAAAATCACGCCTGACGAAGTGTACGCGCAATGCCTGTACCAGATCGGTGCACTGCAGGCATTCGTGCAGGCTGCCGGTGCAAGCCTGCATCACGTCAAGCCGCATGGCGCGCTGTACAACATGGCCGCGCGCGACCGCACGCTCGCTGACGCCATCGCCGCGGCGGTGCATGATTTCGACGCAAATCTTGTCCTGGTCGGGCTGGCCGGCAGCGCGCTCGTCGATGCTGGCCGTGCCGCCGGCCTTGCGGTGTTGCGCGAAGGCTTCTGCGATCGCAGTTATCGCGCCGACGGCTCGCTGACATCACGCTCCCAACCCGGTGCGGTGATCGAGGACATCGACACCGCGATTGCCCAGGCGATCTCGATCGCAACCCGCGGTGAAGCGGCCGCCGATGACGGCAGCACGGTACACATCGAGGTCGACACCCTGTGCGTACACGGCGATCGCCCCAACGCAGCCGACTTCGCTCGCAGGCTGCGCAAAGCGCTGGAACACGCCGGCGTGCGCGTCGCCGCGGTGGCGCAAGCCGCATGAGTGCAGTGCTCCATTATTTGCCGCTGCTCGGCGTCGCGGTCGTCATCATCGGTTTCGCGCTGCGCTACAACCCGGTCCCGGTGGTGGTCCTGGCGGGAATCATCAGCGGGCTCGCGGCCGGCAAGTCCATCGGCGACATCCTGGCGTTGCTTGGCACCAGCTTCGTATCCGAGCGCGCGTTGCTGCTGTTCGTGCTGACCTTGCCCGCCATCGGCGTGCTGGAACGCGCCGGCTTGCGCGAACATGCACGCAACTGGATCGCATCGCTGCGCGGCATGACCTTCCCGCGCCTGTTGATCGCCTACCTCGGCCTACGCCAGATCCTGTCGATGCTCGGCCTCACCAGTGTCGCCAGTCAGGCGCAAACCGTGCGCCCCTTGCTGGCGCCGATGGCCGAAGCCGCAGCCGAGAAGCGCGGCACGCCGTTGGATATCAACGAACGCAATGACGTGCGTGCCTTCAGTGCCGCCACCGACAACATCGGCTTGTTCTTCGGGGAAGACGTCTTCATCGCGCTCGGCGCGGTGTTGTTGATCCAGGGCTTCTATGCCCAGCACGGCATCGAACTGCAGCCGCTGCACATTGCGTTGTGGGCGCTGCCGACGGCGATCGCAGCATTCATCATCCACGCGCTCCGCACGCTGCTGTTTGCACGACGCCTGGACAAGTCGGGCCAAGCCGGCGGCAGCATACCCGGCGGGTCGCAGCGCACCGCAGCGGATGCAGCGAACGATGCTTCGCATTGAGCACGCCTACTGGCTGACCGCGCTGTTCCTTGTCGGCACGGCGGTCTTGAACGTGCGTGATCGTCGCTGGGCGCATGCGGCGTTCTGGGCCGTGTTGGCGACCCTGCTGGCGACTGGAACGCCGATCATCGCTGCGGCCAAGGCCCACCACGCACTTCCCGCACAGCTTGCCGGCGTGGGGGTCATTGCCCTGGCCCTGCTGTCGCCGAAGATGCTGCGCGGACACATCAACGAGCGCAGTGAAGCCGCGCGCGAAGCCGACGCGCTGCGCCTCGGCCACCGCCTGTTCGGCCCAGCCTTGCTGATTCCATTGGTCACGCTGCTGGTCGCGGTCTTGGGTGGCTACGCGGTGATCCACGGGTGGCACCTGTTCGCCAGTTACCGCATGACCCTTACGGGCCTCGCCCTGGCCTGCGTGGTCGCGCTGCTCGCGGCACTGTGGGTGACGCGTGCGCGGCCGTCTGACGGCCTCGTGGAAGGCAGCCGCCTACTCGACATGCTCGGCTGGGCGGCGTTGCTGCCACTGACGCTGGCCGCACTCGGCGGCGTGTTCGCGGCCACCGGTGTCGGTACCGCGGTGGCCGACCTGGTGCGCATGCTGATCCCGGTGCAAAGCGCGCTGGCTTGCGTGATCGCGTTCGGTCTCGGCATGGTGCTGTTCACCGTCATCATGGGCAACGCCTTCGCGGCGTTCCCGGTCCTGATGGCAGGTATCGGCATCCCGCTGCTGATCCACCTGCACGGCGCGAACCCCGCAATCCTCGGTGCGCTTGGGATGGTCACGGGTTATTGCGGTACGCTGTTCACACCGATGGCCGCAAACTTCAACATCGTGCCGGTGGCCCTGCTGGACCTGCCCAATCAGGGCGACGTGATCCGCGCGCAATGGAAAACCGGCGCAGCGCTGCTGGTCGTAAATCTGATCCTGATGTACTTGCTGATTTTCCGGTTTTGAGCGCGACTGCCCTCCAGCGCAAACCCGCCGTCTTGCTGACTGGCTTCGCGCCATTCGCCGGCGAATCGATGAACCCCTCGTGGCAGGCCGTGCTCGCATTGGACGGCACCATCATCGAAGGCCACCGCGTCACGGCGGTGGAACTGCCGACTGAATTCGGCCGAGCAGTGCCGGAGTTGCGGCGCGCGCTGCGCCGGCTCCAGCCACGCGTCGCGATTTGCGTGGGGCTGGCCGGTGGTCGCGACGGCATTTCGCTGGAACGCATCGCCATCAACGTGATCGACGCGCGCATCCCGGACAACGCGGGTTCACAGCCGATCGACGTACCGGTGGTTCGCAATGGCCCGGCCGCGTACTTCACGACCCTGCCGATCAAGGCAGCATTGGCGTCATTGCAACGGGAACATGTTCCTGCGCACGTCTCGCAGACGGCCGGAACCTACGTTTGCAATCAAGTGTTCTACGCCTTGATGCACGCAACGCGGCACCGGCACGCCATGCACGCAGGTTTCGTGCACGTGCCATGGTTGCCCGATCAGGCGGAACGCCACCATGCGCCGGGCCTGCCACTGGAACAAACACGCCACGCGCTCGAGGTCATCGTGGGCTGCGCGCTGACTACCCGGCGTGACGCGACCGTCAGCGGCGGCGCGGAAGCGTAGGAACGGCGGCAGCCGCGATCGAACCATCACCGCGCGCGCGCCGCCGCGCCTTCGGGCGTTTCTACTTGTCCTTTTGCTTGGCCTCGACCGCGCTCATCAGGGTGAGCTTGCCCTTGTGCATGACGTAGCCGGTGAAGCCGAACGTCAGCTGCAAGCTGGCGAACTCTTCGAGGGCAGCGTTGTTGACCTTGGTCTTTTCGCCATCCTGCAGCAGCACCGCCTTGGGCAGCTTTTTCACATCCTTCAGGTAACGGAAGTGCGCTTCCAGATCGGTGGCGCTCAGTACCGCGCCATCCAGCATGTACTGGTTGTCCTTGTAGGCGCTGATGGTCATGCCGTAGTTGGCCGGCACGACCGCCGTGGTTTCGGCACCACGCCGGACATTCGCGTTGCAAGCCGCCAGCGCGAACATCGCCGCAAGCATCGCCGCGCCACCGAGGCGGATGGAAGTCGAACGCAGATTCATGGAAACGGACTCCGTTGCAGATTGTGGGTGCCGGAAGCGCGGCTACAGGTTGGCAAGTCTGCCAGAAGCTGGCTGAACGCGTTGCCGCCGCATCCATTGCGGCTTCCGGCACTCGCGCAGAAAACGCGGGATTGATTGTAGAAGCCCCCGAAGGCCGAATGGAATCGCAGTACGGTCTCAGGTCTTGGGAAGGGTCACCCCCCGCTGCCCCTGGTACTTGCCGGCACGATCCTTGTAGCTGGTCGAGCAGATATCGTCGGACTCGAAAAACAACATCTGCGCCACGCCCTCGTTGGCGTAGATCTTGGCGGGCAGCGGCGTGGTGTTGGAAAACTCCAGCGTCACGTGGCCTTCCCACTCCGGCTCCAGCGGGGTCACGTTGACGATGATGCCGCAGCGCGCGTAGGTGCTCTTGCCAAGGCACACCACCAGCACGTTGCGCGGGATGCGAAAGAATTCGATCGTGCGCGCCAGTGCGAAAGAATTCGGCGGGACGATGCAGCAATCGCCCTTGAAGTCGACGAAATTGCGTGAATCGAAATCCTTGGGGTCGACGATGGTCGAGTTGATGTTGGTGAAAATCTTGAACTCATCCGCGCAACGCACATCGTAGCCGTAGCTCGACGTCCCGTAGGACACGATCCGGCCGTTGCCGTTATCCTTGACCTGGCCCGCTTCGAAGGGCTCGATCATGCCTTGGTCAACAGCCATGCGGCGGATCCAGTTGTCGCTCTTGATGCTCATGGGTGCTCGCTGTTTCGGGTATTGGAAGCGGGGAATCGGGAGAACACAAGCGTGAACCCCTGCGTGCCGAAGAGAAAAACCAGCCACGCGTCAGTCATCGACAACACGGATGTTCGGAACACCGGTCATGTCGCGCTCGGCCTGTAACGACAAGCGCCCGGCAGCGTTGCGTGCAATTTCGCGGTAACGCATCGCCAGATCCGAGTCGGGAGCGGCCGCGACGGTGGGATTGCCGCCGTCGGCCTGCTCGCGGATGCGGATATCCAGCGGCAGCGACCCCAGCATCGGCACATTGCACTGCGCGGCCATACGCGCGCCGCCGCCTTCGCCGAAAATATGTTCCTCGTGCCCGCAATTCGAGCACACATGCGTGGCCATGTTCTCGATGATGCCGAGCACCGGTACGTTCACCTTCTCGAACGCCTTGAGGCCCTTCCTGGCGTCCAGCAAGGCAATATCCTGTGGCGTGGTCACGATCACGGCGCCGGAAACCGGCACGCGTTGCGTCAACGTCAACTGGATGTCACCGGTACCCGGCGGCATGTCCACGACCAGGTAGTCGAGATCCTTCCAGCAGGTGGCAGTGAGCAACTGGGTAAGTGCTTGCGTCACCATCGGACCGCGCCACACCATCGGCGTGTCCGCGCCGACGAGGAACCCGATCGACATCACCTGCAAGCCATGATTGGTCATCGGAATGATGGTCTTGCCGTCCGGCGATTCGGGGCGACCTTGGATACCGAGCATGCACGGCTGGCTGGGGCCGTAGATGTCGGCATCCAGCACCCCTGCGTTGGCACCCTCGGCCGCGAGCGCCAGCGCCAGGTTCACGGCGACGGTGGATTTGCCGACACCACCCTTGCCCGACGCCACCGCGATGATGTTTTTGACCCCGGGCAGCGGCATCAGGTTGCCTTGCACCTTGTGGGTGGCAATGCGGCTGGTGACCGACACGGCGGCCTGTGCGATGGCCTCGTCACTTTCCAACGCTTGTTGGATCCGCGCGGCGAAGCCGCGCCGCCAATCGGCGCTGGCTGGATAGCCCAACCAGACTTCGACCGCAACCTTGTCGCCATCCACGCCGATCGCGTGGATCTCGCCGGAATCCTGCAGCGTCGCATCGGTGTGGGGATCACGCGTGCCGGCAAGCAATTCGCGGACGCGGCTCTCGGTTACGGCGGACATGGCGGGTTCGATGTTTGCAAAGTCAGCCCGAAATTATGCCAGAGCACCCAGCCTGCCTCCTGCCGCGCACCATCCAATTGACATTCAGCTGGCGCGCTTGACGCTGGCCATGCCAACGCGCAGGCTAAGGCCACAATCCCAAGAGGTCATGCCATGCGCACCTTGATTGTTTCCGCCCTGCTCGCCCTCGGCCTCGTGATGGCCGCGCAAGCCCATGCCGCCGATTCGACTCCGGCCGGATTGTGGACCCAGATAGACGATGCCACCGGCAAGCCCAAGTCCTTGATCGAGATTACGCAACTACCCGACGGTGCGCTGCAAGGCGTCGTCAAGCAGGTGTACTTCTCCGATCAGGGCACCACGCATCCGGTCTGCGACAAATGCGAGGGTGAACTGCACAACAAACCCGTCGTCGGCATGACCATCATGTGGGGCGTGAAGCACGATGGCGACCAGTGGGACGGCGGCAAGATCATGGACCCGGGCAACGGCAAGGTCTATAAAGTGAAACTTTCGCTCGAAGACAACGGCCAGAAACTGGATGTGCGCGGCTATATCGGCTGGTCCCTGTTCGGCCGCACCCAGACCTGGATCCGCAAGGCCGGCACGGCGCCTGCAGCAACTCCGTAAACCGATTCGCGTGGCTGGCGACAGCCCTGCTTGCATTGGCTAATTGCGCAGCCAGGCTCGCCGCGGGCTGCGCTTCGGCACTGCGCTGTGCGATGCAATCATGCCACGCGTGCATGCGACATCTCCCGGCCGCGTGATGAGGGAATCGGCGCGCCCATTCGTCCTGATTCGCGTAATTGTTGCCATTTTCGCAGCCGGTGGCGCGCGCCAAGGTTGCGGAATCCGCCACGCGCCAAGGAGAAGCCCCATGTTCGGAAACGCCACGCAATCGTCTAAGACGCTCAATCATCTGATGGTGGCGGCGTTGTTCGTATTGGCACCGGCCTCGATCGCGCATGCGCGCGCCGCCACCGGCCCCGCATCGGCACAAGGCACGACCGCACCCGCTGCGTCCGAACACGCCCGCCTGCAAGCCGACGCACAGCGGGTGACGATCACCCGCGACGACTGGGGCATCCCGCACATCCACGGCAAGACCGACGCCGATGCGGTGTTCGGCATGCTCTACGCGCAATGCGAGGACGACTTCAGCCGCGTACAGGCCAACCTGCTCACGGCACTCGGCTGGAGCGCGCGCGCCGACGGAGAATCCGCGATCTGGGACAACCTCCGCTACCAGCTCTTCATCGACCCCGTGGTGTTGAAGCAGGATTACGCCAAGAGCCCCGCATGGCTGAAAAAGCTGATGAATGCGTGGGCGGACGGACTCAACTGGTACCTCGCGACGCACCCGGACGCGCATCCGGTCATCACGCATTACGAGCCGTGGATGGCCTTGAGCTTCACCGAGGGCAGCATCGGCGGCGACATCGAGGACGTCGATCTCGCCGAGCTCGCGAAGTTCTATGGCGCGGATCCCGCCACCACGCTGGCCCTGGCGAACACGATTCCACCCACTTGGGTCGACCCGATCGGCTCCAACGGCATAGCGATCGCGCCGCAACTCACTGCCGATGCCCACGCCCTGCTGCTGATCAACCCGCACGTCACCTTCAACTTCCGCAGCGAGTCGCAGGTGTCGAGCGACGCAGGCCTCGACGCGTACGGCGCATCCACCTGGGGCCAGTTCTTCATCTACCAGGGCTTCAACCAGCACATCGGCTGGATGCACACTTCGACGGGCGTTGATTCCGTCGATGAATTCGCCGAGACGGTCGTCAAGAAAGACGGCAAGTACTTCTACAAGTTCGGCGACAGGGAACTGCCGGTCACGACACGCGAAATCACGATCGACTACCGCAAATCCGACGGTTCAATGGGCACGCGCCACTTCACTGCCTATTTCACGAAGGCCGGCCCGATCGTGCGCAGCGAGCATGGCAAGTGGATTGCCGAGGCACTGATGAATCGACCGGTCCCGGCACTGGAGCAAAGCTGGCTGCGCACCAAGGCCACCGATCTCGCGAGTTACCAGAAGGTCGCAGCGCTGCAAGCGAACTCATCCAACAACACGATCTTCGCCGATGACAAGGGCGAGATCGCCTTCCTCGCCCCGCAGTTCATTCCCAAGCGCGACAACGCCTTCGACTATTTGAAACCGGTCGACGGTTCCAATCCCGCCACGGCGTGGCAGGGCATGACGCCGCTCAAGGACATGCCCAACGTCATCGATCCACCCAACGGCTGGGTCTTCAATTCCAACAACTGGCCCTACTCTGCCGCCGGGAAATACAGCCCCAAGCGCGCCAACTTTCCGCAATACATGGACTCGTTTGGCGAGAACGCACGCGGCGAGCATGCAATCGCAATGCTCGCCGGCGCCAAGGATTTCACCAAGGCCAAGTTGATGACCGATGCCTATGATTCGTACCTGCCGGCTTTCGCGCGGCTGATCCCGATTCTCGTCAAGGATTGGGATGGCCTGCCCGCGAACGATCCCATGAAGCGGAAACTCGCCGGCCCGATCGGCGTGCTGCGGCATTGGGACTATCGCTGGGGCACGGCTTCGATTCCGACCACGCTCGCGGTCACCTGGGGCGACAAACTGTGGAATGAAGTCGAACCCAGGGCTGTCGCGATCGGGCTGGACGCGCACACCACCGACCTGCGTGAGATCGACTATATCGCCGAAAAGGCATCGCCCAAGGAGCGCCTCGACGCGCTCGCGGACACTGTCGATCGCCTGGACAAGGACTTCGGCTACTGGGGCGTGCCGTGGGGCGCGGTCAACCGCTACCAGCGCCTCGACGATGCCATCAGCCCACACTTCGATGACAGCAAGCCAAGCATCCCGGTACCGTTCACGGCCTCGCGTTGGGGCTCGCTCGCGGCATCGAACGCGCACCGCTGGCCGAACACGAACAAGTACTACGGACGCAGCGGCAACAGCTTCGTCGCGGTGGTCGAGTTCGGCCCCAGGGTCAGCGCCCGCGCGATCCACGTCGGCGGCCAGAGCGGCCATCCGGATTCGCCCCACTTCACCGACCAGGCCGAGCGCTGGACAACCGGCGATCTGCGCACGGTGTACTTCTGGCCCGAGCAGATCAAGCAGCACGCGATACGGACGTACCATCCGGGCACATGAGGCCGGAAGCACACGCAATATCGCCGCATGGGATGACTTGCCGCACTTCCAGCAACAGCGCAGTCAACGAGGCTGATGCGGCTGATCGTGGTGTGCCTGATGTCGGGCGGCGCCGTCAGCGCGCCCGAAAATCCGTACGCAGGCGGAATCGTGCAAGCCGGTGATCCGGCGGATTGCGTGAGTGTGCCTTCCAACCAGGCGCAAGCTGTCGCTGATTTTCATCGCACCGTGCGCTGCGCTGACCAGAACGGGTGCCGAGTCCGGCACCAGCCTCGCCGGAATGGTAACCGTCAACGCAAACGCTAAACTCAGATTTTTGAACACGGCGATGAGCCATGGTTCCCGGCGGCACGACGGATTCGATTACCCCGCCGGCGAGCCCGGAGGCGTCCGAACGCCGCACGCCCGCCGCTGCCAGTGTCGAGCATCGCACCGCCAAGCCTGCCGCCGTGACGACGCTCCAGCGCGGCGAGTTGCGCGCCCAAGCCAACCAGCGCCGGCCTGGCTGCGGCAGGATCAATTCGCTCCGTCGCGATGACTGCACCCACCCACACCAAACCTTTCAGCAATTCGCGCCGCCGCATGTGTTGCCCTCGAAGGTTTCAGCAGGTCTCCAGCGTACGCGGTGAATCAGGCAAGGTGGTAGCGCCACCGTGACCAGACCACTCACGTGGTTGCGCGCGAATCACCTTGAGGCAGATCGTCAGCATCTCCATATAATGAAGACGACCATTTTCGATCGCAGCTCGATCCGCGAGGCCAGCATGCCCGATTATCGCAAAACGCCAGAAGCCCTGGCCAAGCTCACGCCACAGCAATACCTGGTTACCCAGGAAGCCGCTACCGAGCGTCCGTTCAACAACGAGTTCAACGATCACAGCGTGGCCGGCTTGTACGTGGACATCGTTTCCGGTGAACCCTTGTTCACCTCGCTGGACAAATTCCACAGTCATTGCGGCTGGCCAAGTTTCAGCAAACCGGTGGAATCGTCCAACGTGATCGAGAGGCACGACGACAGCCACGCCATGCAGCGCACGGAAGTACGCTCGGCGCATGCCGACAGCCACCTCGGTCACGTGTTCAATGACGGCCCGCGCGAACAAGGCGGGCTGCGTTATTGCATCAATTCGGCGTCGCTGCGTTTTGTCCCGCTTGCCGATCTGGAAAAGGAAGGCTACGCACAGTACCGTCACTTGTTCGACAACGAGGCGCAGCCATCATGACCACCCACGCCGATCGCGCCATCCTCGCCGGCGGCTGCTTCTGGGGCATGCAGGACCTGATCCGCAAGCAACCCGGCGTGGTTTCCACCCGCGTAGGCTACAGTGGCGGCGATGTTCCCAACGCCACCTATCGCAATCACGGCACACACGCGGAATCGATCGAGATTGTTTTCGACCCGGCGCTGATGAGCTACCGCAAGTTGCTGGAACTTTTTTTCCAGATCCATGATCCCACCACGCACGACCGCCAGGGCAACGACCTCGGCAGCAGCTACCGCTCGGCGATCTTCTACACCAGCAACGAGCAGAAGCGCGTCGCGCTCGATACCATCGCCGACGTGGATGCCTCGGGCCTGTGGCCCGGCAAAGTGGTCACCGAAGTCACGCAAGCTGGCGATTTCTGGGAAGCCGAGCCGGAGCACCAGGATTACCTCGAACGCATACCGGATGGCTACACCTGCCACTTCGCGCGACCTGGCTGGGTGCTGCCAACGCGTGCCAGCGCCGACTAATGACATACATCACCCAGCCAGCCCGGCCCACTGCGTTATCCTTTCGGACCACCGAGCAATGAGACACCGGATTTGAGTATTCGGCCACGCCAACCCATTGCCGTCACGCTTGCGAGCGATGCACCGTCGTCGTTCATACCCTCGTTCGACCTTGGCTACACCGATCCCAAGGATTTGCGTCGACGCCTGCGTAAATACTTCACAGCCACGTTCGACCGCTACGAATCACTGTTCGAAACGCTGGCCTGCGACGAAGCCTGGTATCGCTCACCCATTTCGCTGCGGCATCCGCTGATCTTCTACTTCGGCCACACCGCGACCTTCTTCGTCAACAAGCTGCTGTTGGCGCGGATGCTCGACACCCGCATCGACCCGGAACTGGAATCGGTTTTCGCCGTGGGCGTGGACGAAATGAGTTGGGACGATCTCAACGACGGCCACCAGGAATGGCCGGCCATCGAGCGCGTGCGCGAATATCGCGCCAAGGTGCGCGCAACGGTCACCGGCATCATCGATCACGCGCCGCTTGGCGGCCCGATCGACTGGGGCAGCCCGTGGTGGAGCATCATCATGGGCGTCGAGCACGAACGGATACACCTTGAAACATCCTCGGTGCTGATCCGGCAGCAGCGCCTGAAACTTGTCCAACCTCACCCCGACTGGCAGCCCTGCCGCGACGCGGGCAAACCTGCCGGAAACACTCTTCTGCAAGTGCCTGCCGGCAAGGTTGCACTGGGCCGCGAACGCAGTGGCGATCGCTACGGTTGGGACAACGAATACGGCAGCCACGCCGCTGACGTCAGCGCCTTCGACGCCGCGCGCATGTTGACCAGCAACGCCGAGTTCCTCGAATTCGTCGACGCCGGTGGCTACAGCAACCCCGAATACTGGGAAGACGAAGGCAAAGGCTGGCTCGATTTCAGCCACAACACCCACCCCACGTTCTGGGTGCGCGGCATGGATGGCTGGCGACTGCGCCTTCTGACCGAGGAAGTGCCGATGCCATGGAACTGGCCGGTGGAGGTGAATTTCCACGAAGCCAAGGCGTTCTGCAACTGGAAGGCGCGCGCCACGGGTTGGCCGGTACGGATGCCGACCGAGGACGAATGGCAGCGCATCCTCGACGTCAGTCGCGCGAACACGCTTGATGCTGCCGAACCCGACGCCAACCTCAACCTCGTGCACTTTGCATCAGCATGCCCGGTCGACCGTTTCCCCCAAGGCGAGTTCTTCGACGTCACCGGCAACGCCTGGCAGTGGACCGAAACTCCGATCTACCCGTTCGAAGGTTTCGAGGTCCACCCGATCTACGACGATTTCTCGACGCCGACCATCGATACCCGTCACAACATCATGAAGGGCGGTTCCTGGATCGCCACCGGCAACGAGGCCGACCCCCGCTCGCGTTACGCATTCCGCCGCCATTTCTTCCAGCATGCTGGTTTCCGCTACATCATCTCTGGAAAGGCCAGGCCCGTGCCGACTTCGCACTACGAAACCGACTCGCTCCTTTCTGAATACGCCGAGTTCCATTACGGCGCCGAATATTACGGCGTACCCAATTTTCCGCGTGCACTGGTCGAACTCGCGCTTGCCAACCTCGGCGACACGCCCCGGCGCGCGGCGCTCGATCTCGGCTGCGCATCCGGGCGCGCGACGTTCGAACTGGCACGACATTTCGACAAGGTCACCGGCGTCGATTTCTCGGCGCGCTTCATTGGCCAGGGCGTGCAACTGGCGCGCGGCGATTCGTTGCGTTACCTGCTTGCCGACGAAGGCGAACTGACGGTGCGCAAGTCGCGTGGACTCGGCGATCTCGGTCTTGCCGCCGTTGCCAACAAGGTGGATTTCTACCAAGGGGACGCCTGCAACCTGAAACCCGCCTTCACCGGCTACGACTTCATCTTCGCCGCCAACCTGATCGACCGCCTGTACGACCCCGCGCAATTCCTCGACTCGATCCACGAACGCCTGAACCTCGGCGGCATGCTGATGATTGCATCGCCCTACACGTGGCTCGCCGAACACACGCCGCGTGAGGATTGGCTGGGTGGATTCCTGCGCGACGGCAAGGAAATCCGTACGCTGGATGGCCTGCACGCACACCTCGACGCCCATTTCGAGCGCGTCGGTACGCCGACCGAAGTGCCGTTCGTGATCCGCGAAACGCGCCACAAATTCCAGCACACACTGTCGGAAGCAACGTTCTGGCGGCGGGTTCGATAGCAGGGTCCGAAGGCCCGGCCCACTGCGCGAAAACGACGCATTCGATCGCGCCTTCCGGCGCTACAATTGCTTCTGCATAGATCCGTTTTTTGTGCGAGGGCCGGAAGGCCCGACTGAAGCGAGCAAATCACGACACAACCACGAGACACACTGTCATGCCCACACCCGCCTACGCCGCACCAGCCGCCGACCAGCCACTCGCCCCGCACACCATCGAACGCCGCACGCCCGGCGCGCACGACATCGCCATCGAGATTCTTTATTGCGGCGTGTGCCATTCCGACCTGCACACCGCGCGCAACGAATGGGGCAACACGATCTATCCCTCGGTACCGGGCCACGAAATCGTCGGCACCGTCACGGCCGCCGGCAAGGACGTGAAAGGCTTCAAGGTTGGCGATACGGTCGGCGTCGGCTGCATGGTCGACAGCTGCGGCCACTGCGCGTCCTGCGCGGAGGGTGAGGAACAGTATTGCGAGAATGGCTTCACCGGCACCTACAACGGGCCGGTGTTCGGCGGCGAGAACACCTACGGCGGCTATTCGACCAGCATCGTCGTCGACCAGAAATTCGTGTTGCGCGTCGGCCACAAGGATCATCTCGAGGCCGTGGCGCCGTTGCTGTGCGCCGGCATCACCACCTGGTCGCCGCTGCGCCACTGGAACACCGGCCCCGGCAAGAAGGTCGGCGTCGTCGGACTCGGCGGCCTCGGGCACATGGGTGTCAAGCTCGCCCATGCAATGGGTGCGCACGTGGTGCTGTTCACCACCTCGCCAAACAAGGTTGCCGACGGCAAGCGCCTCGGCGCCGATGCAGTGGTGATCTCGAAAGACGCCGGGCAGATGGCGAAGCACGCCAACAGTTTCGATTTCATCCTCAATACCGTGGCCGCCAGCCACAACCTCGACGCCTTCCTCAACCTGCTGAAGCGCGACGGCACGCTGTGTCTGGTCGGCGCGCCGGAGCATCCGCATCCCTCGCCTACCGTATTCAACCTGATCTTCAAGCGCCGCCAACTCGCCGGCTCGCTGATCGGCGGCATCCGCGAGACCCAGGAAATGCTGGATTTCTGCGCCGAGCACGGCATCGTCTGCGACATCGAGATGATTGCAATGCGCGACATCAACACGGCCTACGAGCGCATGCTGCGCAGCGACGTGAAGTATCGTTTCGTGATCGACATGGCGACACTGAAGAAACCCGCGGTGGGCGCGACACCCAACGCTGTGTGATGCGAGCGTGCAGGCACGGCATGGGCACACCGCCCGCCCGCGTTGATCGCCGGGCGCGCACGCGGCACACTTGGCCGTCCACGCCGCCGGTGCGTGCTTCGGAACATTGCCCATGACCGCCCGCGCACGCGCACCCATCTGGCTGATGGGCATGACCATGCTGCCGTTCGGCAT
>DZCM01000110.1 GCA_022730295.1 Rhodanobacter sp.
ACCGAATAAGCGGGGCGCACTGCCTTGGTCGGATAATCGGCGGTAGTGATTGGCGTGACGCGCGGCGCGCGTTCCAGCAAGCCAGCCTGCACGGCGCGGTCGAATATCGCCTGGGCAAACCCGCACCAGCTGGTCCGCCCCGTGGCCACGAGGTGATAGGTGTCGCCAATGGGCGCCAACGGGTTCGGATCATCGACGCACCAACGTGCGATCGCATGTGCGCTGACGTCCGCGATCAATCCGGCCGGCGTCGGCGCGCCGATCTGGTCGTCCACCACGCGCACTTCTTCGCGCTCGGCGCCGAGGCGCAACATCGTGCGCAGGAAGTTGTGTCCCCGCGCGGCGTAAACCCAGGCAGTACGAAATATCAGATGTCGTGCACCGCTGTCGCGCAGCGCAAGTTCACCAGCCAGCTTGGTTCGGCCGTAGACGCCCAACGGATGGGTTGGGTCAGCTTCGCGATACGGCCGCGAAGCGCTGCCGTCGAACACGTAGTCGGTGGAGTAATGCACGACGCGGGCGGCGTGCTGGACGGCCCACGCGCCGATTACACCGACGGCTTCGGCGTTGACGCGCTGCGCGATATCCGGCTCGTCTTCGGCGCGATCGACCGCGGTGTAGGCGGCGGCGTTGATGATGAGATCGGGTGCGATGCGATCGAGCGCGTGGCGCAGTCCATCGGGATCGGCCAGATCGAGGCACTCGCACGGCGTGCCGTCAGCGAGCGTGCCGGCGCGCGTGGCTAGGGTGATGAGATCGCCTTCCCCCTTCCGCAGGAAGGGGGATCGAGGGGGATGGCTTTTGCCGGTTTCAACATCCCCCCGACGCTTCGCGCCGACCCCCTTCCTGCGGAAGGGGGTGAAGAGCGGCGCTTCGCGCCGACCGCCTTCGTGCCAAAGGGGGTGAGCTTGTCCTCCCCCTTCCGCAGGAAGGGGGATTGAGGGGGATGCCGCTTGTACCAACGCCCGCAGCACCTCGTGCCCCACCTGCCCGTTCGCGCCGGTGACGAGGATGCGCATCGCGCGACTCACGCGGGCCGGTAGACCGGCAAGCGGTCCGCCGGCACATCGGCCAGGAAAGGCGACTGCTCATCCTTGGCCGACAGCAGCGGCGATGCGACCGGCCAGTCGATGCCGATCGCGGCGTCGTTCCAGCGCACGCCGGCGTCAGCCTTGGGATCGTACAAATCCGTGCACTGGTACATGAAGGTGGCAAACTCGCTGACCACGCAAAAGCCGTGCGCGAAGCCTTCCGGTATCCACAACTGGCGATGGTTTGCCGCCGTCAGCATGGCGGCCTCGTATTTTCCGAACGCCGGCGAGCCGCGCCGGATGTCCACCGCCACGTCGTAGACCTCGCCGTCCAGCACCGACACCAGCTTGCCCTGCGGATGCGGCCACTGGTAATGCAGGCCGCGCAGCACACCCTGCGCCGAACGCGACACGTTGGACTGCACGAAGCGCGCGTCGATGCCGAGCGCCTTGTATTTCTCCGCGTGGAAACTTTCGTAGAAGAATCCGCGCGCATCGCCATGCACCACCGGTTCGATCACGCACACGCCGGGCAGGCGGGTGTCGGTGCGCTTGAGTCGGGGGTGTTGGATCATGCGTCGAGCCTTCCATTTGTACGGTTTCCCTTCTCCCCTCGGGAGAAGGTGGTGCGCAGCGCCGGATGAGGGTGCGGTGCAGCACTGCGATTCCACTCTTGCGCGAGCCTGTGGGCGCGCACGATTTCGTACCCTCACCCGCCCGGAGCACCCTCTCCCGACGGGAGAGGGACTCAGATCAAAATAATCATCCCGCGACCAGCCGCAACAAATACTGCCCGTAGCCGGTCTTGGCCAGCGGCGCCGCCAGTTCGCGCACCCGCGCGGCGTCGATCCAGCCGTGCTGGAAGGCGATTTCCTCGGGGCAACTGATTTGCAGGCCCTGCCGGTTCTGCACCGTGGCGATGTAGTTGGCCGCATCCATCATCGATTCGTGGGTGCCGGTGTCGAGCCACGCGTAGCCGCGCCCGAGTGGTTCCAGCATCAGTGAGCCGTCGTCCAGATAGCAGCGGTTGAGGTCGGTGATCTCAAGTTCGCCGCGCGGCGACGGTTTCAATCGCGCCGCATACTCGCACACGCGGCCGTCGTAGAAATACAGGCCCGTCACCGCATAGTTGGATTTCGGCCTGGCAGGCTTTTCTTCCAGCCCGATCACGCGGCCGGCCGCATCGAACTCGGCCACGCCATAACGCTCCGGATCGCGCACCAGATAGCCGAACACGGTGGCGCCATGTTCGCGCGCCGAGGCGCGTTGCAACAATCCGGTGAAGCCGTGGCCGAAGAAGATGTTGTCGCCCAGCACCAGCGCGCAGGGATCGCCGGCGATGAATTCGCGTCCGATCAGGAACGCCTGCGCGAGACCATCGGGTGACGGCTGCACGGCATATTGAATGTGGATGCCCCACTGCGAGCCGTCACCGAGCAGGTTCCGGAACAGCGCCTGCTCGTGCGGGGTGTTGATCACCAGCACCTCGCGGATACCCGCCAGCATCAGCACGCTCAGCGGGTAATAGATCATCGGCTTGTCGTACACCGGCAGCAGCTGCTTGCTGATGGCCTGCGTGACCGGATACAGCCGCGTGCCGGAACCGCCGGCAAGGATGATGCCTTTTTTGGTGGTCACGTCAGGCGTTCCTTTTGCACTTCCCTTCTCCCCACGGGAGAAGGTGGCGCGCAGCGCCGGATGAGGGTTCGGTTGCGTGCAATCCGCAGGATCTCGCTCATTGCGCTATCGGTATTGGTTAGCACGTCATTGTCCCAGAATCGCAACACCAGCAATCCTCCTCGTTCCAACGCCGCGGTTCGCGTTGAATCCACACCAGCACCGTGCTGCGACCCATCCAGCTCGACCACCAATGCTGCATCATGGCAATAAAAATCGACCACGTACGGCGGAATCGGGTGCTGCCGCCTGAACTTCAACCCGGCGAGGCGGCCGCCGCGCAAGCGATACCACAAGGCACGTTCCGCGTCAGTCAACATCCAACGCAATGCTTTGGCAGCGCCTCGCGTGCGCGTAGGCAGGGGCGGATTGATTTGTCTCGATTTCATCGTACCCTCACCCCTGCCCCTCTCCCGGAGGGAGAGGGGTTCAAAGCGGTCACTCCCCCTTCCCCGGAGGGAGAGGGGAGCAAATCCATCACGCCTGCCCCAGCCGTTCCATCCGATAGCTTCCGTCCAGCACCCGCCGCACCCACGGCTGGTTGTCGAGATACCAGTCCACGGTGCGGGCGATGCCGGTTTCGAAATCGACGGAAGGCTTCCAGCCGAGTTCGCGCTGCAACTTCGACGAGTCGATGGCGTAGCGGCGATCATGGCCGGGGCGATCCTTGACGAATTCGATCAGGGATTCACGCTTGCGGCCGCCGGCCAGAGGGCGGCGCTGGTCCAGCAGCGCACAAATGGTTTTCACCACCGTGAGGTTCTCGCGCTCGGCATCGCCACCGACGTTCCAGGTCTCGCCCACCCGGCCCGCTTTCAGCACACAGCGAATCGCCGCGCAATGATCGAGCACGAACAGCCAGTCGCGGATGTTCCTGCCGTCGCCATACACCGGCAGCCGTTCGCCGGCCAGCGCGCGCGCGATGATCAACGGGATCAATTTCTCGGGAAACTGGTACGGCCCGTAATTGTTGGAGCAGTTGGTGGTGAGTACCGGCAATCCGTACGTATGGTGGAAGGCTCGCACCAGATGATCGGACGCCGCCTTGGACGCCGAGTACGGCGAGTTCGGCGCACAGGGCGTGTCCTCGGTGAACTTGCCCGCGGCGCCCAGCGAACCGTACACCTCGTCAGTCGACACATGCAGGAAGCGGAATGCTGCACGGCCGGAAGCTTCCAGCGTCTTCCAATAGTCGCGCGCCGCTTCCAGCAGTGCCAGCGTGCCGGCCACGTTGGTGTCGATGAACGCGGCCGGGCCGTCAATCGAGCGGTCGACGTGGGATTCGGCAGCGAAGTTCACCACCGCGTCAGGCCGGTGTTCGGCCAGCAGCTTTGCGACAAGCGCACGCTCACCGATGTCGCCATGCACGAACACATGGCGGGAATTGCCCTCCAGCGGCCGCAGCGTGTCGAGGTTGCCGGCGTAGGTCAGCTTGTCGAGGTTGACCACAGCAAGCCCGTCGGCCACCGCCTGCAACACGAAATTGCCGCCGATGAAGCCGGCGCCACCGGTGACCAGCAGGGTTGTCATGCGCGCATCCGTGTCCTTTGCAAGGTACGGATTATGGCGGAACGGCTGCCGCCGAACCCGCAGCACGACCAAGATCGGCATGACGCCACGCTTGGCACGCATCGTGCTGCGAGGGATAAGGAACCAAACTCCACTGGTCAGGAACAGGGGTTCCCGAACGGCCGCACCGCAGGGTGTGGCCGTTTGTTTCTTTTCACCCCCTTCCGCAGGAAGGGGGTCGCGCGTCAGCGCGGGGGGATGACGTCGGCGAACACGAAACCTGATTAGCGCTAATCCTCAGCCAGCTTTTCCCTTCTCCCTCCGGGAGAAGGTGGTGCGCAGCGCCGGATGAGGGTTTGGGTCCGCGAATAGCGAATTCCGAGGTGGATTACTGGCGCCATGCGTGTGCGTACCCTCACCCGCCCCTTCGGGGCACCCTCTCCCGGAGGGAGAGGGGTCTTACACGGCTGAGCTTTGACGCTAATCAGGACACGAAAGCATCCCCCTCAATCCCCCTTCGTTCCGAAGGGGGAAGCCGCGCCTTGGCGCTGGGTGTTCACATCCCCCGTCCTGCGGAAAAGAGACCGAGTTCACACTGGCGCGCCATTTGGCACGCAACATGCTGTGACAATTTGTGACAACGGACATCGGGCAGCAGGGGATTACGCCAATGCACACGCACACCCAAGCCATCCAGCGCGGCTTCACCTTGATCGAGCTGATGATCGTGGTCGCGATCATCGCGATCCTGGCCGCCATCGCGATTCCGGCCTACCAGAATTACCTGATCCGCGCCCAGGTGACCGAAGGCGTCAACCTCGCCGACGGCGCCAAGG
>DZCM01000034.1 GCA_022730295.1 Rhodanobacter sp.
GCCGCCGCCATCTGCTTGGGGATCGAGCGGTTGGTGCGGGCGATGTGGTTGTCGGCGTCGGCGTACACCAGCATCGGCTGGTGCTGCTCGGCTTCAGCGGCGGTCAGCGACACGAAGGCGGCGATGATCAGCAGGTCGCCCGGCTGGGCGCGATGGGCGGCGCTGCCATTCACGGAGATGATGCCCGAGCCTTCTTCGGCGCGCAGGGCGTAGGTGACGAAACGCTCGCCGTTGTTGACGTTCCACGCATGGATCTGCTCGTACTCGCGGATGCCGGCGGCATCCAGCAGGTTGCCGTCGATCGCGATCGAACCCTCGTAGTGCAGCTCGGCGTGGGTCACGGTGGCGCGGTGAATCTTGGCTTTGAGCATGTTCAGTTGCATGGGGCACCTCCGGCTTCAAAGAGTGCCGGGTTTGCACATTATAACGGCTGAACGGGCAGAATGCTGCAACGCACAACTTCAGGCAAGCAGCAGGTTGTCGATCAGGCGCGTCGTGCCCAGCTTCGCTGCGATCAACGCAATCAGGCCGGCGGGCTCGCTGCCAGTGGGGATCGACAGATCGCCCGCGCGGCGGATCACGGCGTAATCGGGCACGAATCCGCCACGTTTCAGACGCATCGAAGCGGCGCGTTCCACCGCTTCGCGCGGATGGCCGGCAGCAAGCGACGCATGCATCCCTGCGAGTATGGCATGCAGCTGCGGGGCCTGCGCTCGCTGCTCGGCGTCGAGATACTGGTTGCGTGAGGACATCGCCAGGCCGTCCGTTTCGCGCACGATCGGCCCGGCCAGGATTTCCACCGGCAGCGCCAGTTCCTTCACCAACCGTTTCACCACCAGCAATTGCTGCCAATCCTTCTGCCCGAACACCGCGACGTCCGGCGCCACCAACGTCAACAATTTCGCGACCACGGTGGCCACGCCATCGAAATGGCCCGGGCGGTGCGCTCCCTCAAGAGTGTCGCCAATCTCGGGCACGTGGATCGACAGCGCGCGTTCGGGACCGTACGGGTACATCGTTTCGACCGCCGGCGTGAACAGCAGGTCGCAGTGATGCTCGGCGAGGCCCGCGCTGTCCTGCACCAGCGTGCGCGGGTAACGCGTGTAGTCCTCGTTCAGCCCGAACTGGGTCGGGTTGACGAACACGCTCGCCACCACGCGGTCGGTGTGGCGCCGCGCGAGGTCGATCAGTGAATAGTGCCCGGCATGCAGGTTGCCCATGGTCGGCACGAAGCCGATCGCTTGACCGTCTTTTCGCCAGGCCTGCACGGTGGCGCGCAGGGAACGTACATCCGCAGCCGTGCGCATTTTGCGTGAGCCTCAACCGGCAATCTGTTCCGGTCCCGGGAAGCGCCCGGCGCGCACGTCGTCGGCATACGCCGCGATCGCTTCGTGGATGGAACCGCGTCCGCTGAGAAAATCCTTGCTGAACTTCGGCCGCCGGCCCGGCGTGATGCCGAGCATGTCGTAGCAGACCAGCACCTGACCGTCGCAATCGACGCCCGCGCCAATGCCGATCGTGGGAATCGCCAGTTCATGGGTAATCGACGCCGCCAACGCGGCGGGGACCGATTCCAGCACCAGCAATTCGGCGCCCGCGAGCACCACTTCGCGCGCCTCGCCGCGCAAGCGCGCGGCGGCATCGTCGCCCTTGCCCTGCATCCGGTAACCACCCAGCTTGTGCACCGATTGCGGGGTCAGGCCCAGATGCGCGCATACCGGCACGTCGTGCTTGACCAGCCTGGCAATGACTTCGCAGACCCACTCGCTGCCGCCTTCGAGCTTCACCATCGCGGCGCCGCCTTCGGCCAGCAATCGCGCCGAGGCAGCCAGTGCGATCGCGGGATCGCGAAACTGCATGAACGGCAAGTCGGCGATGAGCAGTGTTGCGGCCAGGCCACGCGACACCAGTCGCGTGTGATAGACCATGTCATCGAGGGTGACCGGCAGGGTACTCGACTGGCCCTGCACCACCATACCCAGCGAATCGCCGACCAGTACCACGTCCACGCCGGCCGCTTCCATCTGCGCGGCAAAGCTGGCGTCATAACCGGTGAGCATCACGATCTTCTCGCCGCGCGCCTTCATCGCGCGCAGACCGGGAACCGTGACGGGTTTGCGTTTGGGTGCGTCGGCGGGCTGAACGTACATGCGCGCGCTCCGGATCAATTGGGCATTATCGCGGGTTGCACCGGCGCGGCCAAGCACTCACGCACTTTTGAGGTCCCGCATCCGGAATCCGCTCGCGTACAACACCGCGCCATAGGTTGCGCCGCCCGCTGCCACCAATACCAACAGCTTCCAGATCCGCGTGACGATCGCCTCTTGCACCCACTGCGACCACGGCCAGAACCAAATCCCGACGCCCAGCACCACCGCCATCGCTGCACAGGCCAGCAGCATGCGCGACCAATGCCGCGACCAGCCGGGCTGGCGCTGGTATGCGCCGGTGCGCTTGAAATACCACCACAGCAAGCCGAACTGCAGGTAGTTGGTGAGCGAACTCGCGATCGCCATGCCGAGGTGCAAGCCGGGTTGCTGCGCAATGCCTTGCAACCACGATTCCTGCTTCAGGCCGGGCGGCGCCCACAGTTCAAACAGCAGCACGATCAAGGCAAAGTTGCAGACCATGTTGGCCACCAGCGTAATCACACCCGCCTTCACCGGCGTTTTGGTGTCCTGACGCGAGTAGAACGCCGGCAACAAGGTGCGGGTAAGCGCGATGGCGGGCACACCGGCGGCCAGCGCCAGCACCGCAATCGCGGTCATGTAGCTATCGAAGGCGTTGAAACGGCCATTCTGGAACAGCGTAGTCACCAGCGGCTCCGCCAGCAGCAGCAAGCCGCACATCGCCGGCAATGCGATCAGCAGCGTGGTACGCAAGCCCCAGTCCAGCGCGCGCGAAAAACCATTGCGATCGGCGGCCACGAAGTGCCGCGAAAGCGCGGGCAGGATCACCGTGCCGAAGGCGACCCCGAATACGCCGAGCGGCAATTCGAGGAAGCGCGTGGCGTAATACAGCCACGTCTGCGAACCCGTCACCAGCAACGACACCACGATGGTGTCCAACAGCAGGTTCACCTGCGCGACCGACGAGCCGAACAGGGTCGGCAGCATCAGGCGCATGATCTTCTTCACCTGCACATGCCGCCAGCCCCAGCGCGGCAGCGCCAGCAGGTCGAGGCGCCGCAGCGCCGGCAGCAGGAACGCAAGTTGCAGCACGCCCGCCGCCAGCACCGCCCAGCCCAGCGACTCGATCGGCACTGCGATCAGGCGCGAGAGGCCGAGCGCGCCCGCGATCAGGCACAGGTTCAGGATCACCGGCGCCAGCGCCGGGACCGCGAACTTGTGGAAGCTGTTGAGGACGCCGCCGGCCAGCGCGGTCAGCGACACGAACAGCAGGTATGGAAAGGTGAGCCGCAACAGGTAGACGGTGAGCGACAGCTTGTGCGGATCGCCCAGCGCGCCGGGCGCCGAGCCAATCGCCACCCACGGAGCAAAGATCATGCCCAACGCCGTCACCACCAGCAGCACGCCGCCCAGTGTGCCGGCAACCCGCGCAGTCAATTCCTTCAGCTCGGCATGGCTGCCGGTCTGCTTGACCTCGGTGAAAACCGGCACGAAAGCGGTCGAGAACGAGCCCTCCGCGAACAGCCGGCGCATGAAATTGGGAATGCGGAACGCAATCACGAACGCGTCGGTGGCGACACTGACGCCAAACACGTGGCTGATCGAGACATCGCGCGCGAGGCCGAGCACGCGCGAGATCATCGTCATGCTGCTGAACGAGAACACCCCGCGCAGCAGGCTGGGTGGGCGGGTCATGCGGGAAATCCCGGAGTCCGGGACCCGTGAATATTGACTGTGCATCGCTGCGCAGCGATAATGACCGGCTTACTTTCCACAAAATCCACCGGAGTCACCCCGTGGCCAACATCCAGTCCGCCAAGAAGCGCGCCCGCCAGTCCGAAGCCAACCGCATGCGCAACGCCAGCCAGCGCTCCATGCTGCGCTCGTCGATCCGCAAGGTACTGAAGGCCATCGAAGCCAAGGACAAGGCTGGCGCCGAAGCCGCCTACCACGCCGCCGAACCAGTGCTCGACCGTTACTCCAGCCGTGGCCTGATCCACAAGAACAAGGCCGCCCGCCACAAGAGCCGCCTGACCGCGCACATCAAGGCGCTGGCCTGAACCACCGCTCCGTGGTGAGTTGAAAAAGCCGGCACCAGCCGGCTTTTTTGTTTTTCCGCTCCCATCGGAAGAGGGTGGCGCGCAGCGCCTGGGGATGGTCCGACTCGTCGCAAAGTGCGTACCCGCACCCCTGCCCATCTCCCGCCGGGAGATGGGTTCCAGCGGGCAAGTTCCGGGGCACTTCACTCCGGCAGCTCCCGTGTCTGCACGCGCTGCTCGTCGAAGTAACGCTGCGCCGCCAGACACACCTCACGCGTACCCAGCCGCTCCGCTGCCGAAACCGCGAACCACGGTGACTGCCAGTCCAGCCGCTGGATGATGTCGCGCGCCTTGGCGGCGCGTTCTTCCGGCGCCCACAGATCGATCTTGTTCAACAGCAGCCAACGCGGACGCTGCAACAACTCCGGATCGTGACGTTGCAATTCACCCTCGATGATCCGCACCTGCTCGACCGGATCGGCAGCATCCAGCGGCGCCACATCGACCAGGTGCAGCAACAGGCTGGTGCGCGAGACGTGCTTCAGGAACTGGATACCAAGGCCCGCGCCCTCCGCCGCGCCTTCGATCAAACCCGGGATATCGGCGATCACGAAGCCCTGGCCCGACCCGACGCTGACCACGCCCAGATGCGGCTGCAAGGTGGTGAAGGGATAATCCGCGACGCGCGGCGTCGCCGCCGACACGGCGCGGATGAAGGTGCTCTTCCCGGCGTTCGGAAAACCGAGCAGGCCGACGTCGGCCAATACCTTCAACTCCAGCTTCAGCTCGCGTTCCTCGCCCGGCGTGCCGGACGTGAAGCGCCGCGGCGCGCGGTTGGTGGAACTCTTGAAATGGATGTTGCCCAGGCCACCCTTGCCACCCTTGGCCACCAGCAGTTTCTGGCCGTGCGTGGTGAGATCGCCGATCAACTCGTCGGTATCGACGTTGCTCACGGACGTGCCGACCGGCACCCGGATCGTGGTGTCTTCGCCCCCGTGGCCGTACATGTCGCTGCCCCTGCCGTTCTCGCCGCGCTCGGCCTTGAACTGGCGGTGGTGGCGAAAATCGACCAGGGTATTGAGACCTTCGTCGGCAATCAACCAGACGCTGCCGCCGCCGCCGCCGTCGCCGCCGTTGGGCCCGCCGAACGGGATGAACTTCTCGCGCCGGAAGCTCGCGCAGCCGTCGCCGCCGTTGCCGGCCTGGACCTTGATGATGGCTTCGTCGACGAATTTCATGGTGACCCACAGAGCTGAACGCGTGCAAGCGTAACAAGTTGTCGTCATTCCGGCGCAAGCCGGAACCCAGTGACTTTTCCGCACAAATCGCCGGGTTCCGGATCGCGGCCGGGGCCGCGTCCGGAATGACGCGTATATTGTGGCTGACTACTCAAACGAAAAACCCCGCACGCGGCGGGGTTTCTCGCGGATCACGCGGCGTTTCAGCCAGCGACCACGTTCACCGTACGATTGCTCTTGGGGCCCTTGATGGTGAAGTGCACCTTGCCATCGACCAGCGCGAACAGCGTGTGGTCGCGACCGATGCCGACGCCGACACCCGGATGGAACTGGGTGCCGCGTTGGCGCACAATGATGTTGCCGGCCTCAACGGCCTGGCCGCCGAACAGCTTCACGCCCAGGTATTTCGGGTTGGAGTCGCGGCCGTTGCGCGAGGAACCTACGCCCTTTTTATGTGCCATGGCGGCTTCTCCTTACTGGTTGCCACCGGCGATGCCGGTGATCTCGATTTCGGTGTAATGCTGCCGATGCCCCATCTGCTTGCGGAAGTGCTTGCGGCGGCGGAATTTGACGATGCGGACCTTGTCGGCGCGGCCGTGGGCACGCACCTTGGCGGTGACGCTGGCACCGGCAACCGTCGGGCTGCCCACAGTGACACCTTCGCCTTCGCCGACCAGCAACACCTGGTCGAAGGTGATGGCCGCATCGGGCTCGGCTTCCAGTTTTTCGACGCGCAGGACTGCGCCCTGCTCTACGCGGTACTGGTGACCGCCGGTAACAATGACTGCGTACATGGGTTTCGGCTCTCTGGTTCTGTCGTTATTCTTGGGTCGATCGCGCGCACAAGGGCACGCGCGAACCGGCGATTATACGGCATTTCGGCCAAAAATGACAATCGCCCTGGCCTCGCAAAGTCAGGCCGTGGATGGCCGATGCCCGTGTTACCGACGAATCCGAGGCCCTCGATACAGCGGCCTCGCGCGCCGCACATCGACGAACACAGGCAATCCTGGGCAAGTCTCATCCGCTGCGACAATGCCGCGTATAGTAATCAGTCTTTGCCGCGCGTTTCGCCATGGACACCATCCGCATCCGCGGTGCCCGCACCCACAACCTCAAGAATATCGACATCGACCTGCCACGCGATCAGCTGATCGTGATTACCGGGCTGTCGGGCTCGGGCAAGTCCTCGCTCGCTTTCGACACCCTGTATGCCGAGGGCCAGCGCCGCTATGTCGAATCGCTGTCGTCGTACGCGCGGCAGTTCCTGTCGATGATGGAAAAGCCCGACGTCGACCACATCGAAGGGCTGTCCCCGGCGATTTCGATCGAGCAGAAGTCGACTTCGCACAATCCCCGTTCGACGGTCGGCACCATCACCGAGATCCACGATTACCTGCGCCTGCTGTACGCGCGCGTGGGTACGCCGCGCTGCCCGCAGCACGGCACGCCGCTGGCGGCGCAGACGGTGAGCCAGATGGTGGATGCGACGCTGGCGCTGCCGGAAAGCAAGCGCTACATGCTGCTGGCGCCGGTGATCCGCGAACGCAAGGGCGAGCACGTGCAGGTGTTCGAGCAGTTGCGCGCACAGGGATTCGTGCGGGCACGCGTCGATGGAACCGTCTACGACCTCGACACCATTCCTGCACTGGGCTTGCGCATCAAGCACACCATCGAAGCGGTGATCGACCGCTTTCGCCCGCGCGCGGATTTGAAGCAGCGCCTCGCCGAATCGTTCGAGACCGCGCTGCGCTTGGGCGAAGGCTTGGCGATCCTGATCGACATCGACGACGCCACGGCGCCCGGGCAACTGTTCTCGTCGCGCTACTCCTGCCCGCAATGCGACTACTCGCTGCCGGAACTGGAGCCGCGGCTGTTCTCGTTCAACTCGCCGGTCGGCGCGTGCCAAACCTGCGATGGCTTGGGCGTGACGCAATTCTTCGACCCCGCACGGGTGGTCGCGCACCCGGAACGCTCGCTCGCCACCGGCGCAATCCGCAGTTGGGATCGGCGCAATCCGTATTACTGGCAGATGGTGCAATCGCTGGCGAAGCATTACGGCTTTGATCCGGACACACCGTGGAACACGTTGCCGCAAAAAACCCGCGACGCGGTATTGACGGGTTCGGGCGACGATACGATCGCGTTCAAGTACGCACCCGGCCACGGCGGTGGATCGAGCACGCGCAAGCATCGCTTCGAAGGCATCATCCCGAATCTCGAACGCCGCTACCGCGAAACCGAATCGAACATGGTGCGCGAGGAACTGGGCCGCTTCATCAGCGAGCGGCCTTGCCCCGCATGCCACGGCGAGCGCCTGAACCTTTCCGCGCGCAACGTCTTCGTCGGCGAGAAGAACCTGCCCGCGCTTTCGGCGCTGGCGATTGGCGACGCACGCAGCTTTGTCGACAGCCTGCAGCTGGCAGGCTGGCGCGGCGAAATTGCCGAACGCATCGTCAAGGAGATCCGCGAGCGGCTGCGCTTTTTGATTGACGTCGGCCTCGATTACCTCACGCTCGACCGCAAGGCCGATTCGCTCTCGGGCGGCGAAGCCCAACGCATCCGCCTCGCCTCGCAGATCGGCGCCGGCCTCGTTGGCGTGATGTACGTGCTGGATGAACCCTCGATCGGCCTGCACCAGCGCGACAACGAGCGCCTGCTCGGCACACTGACCCGACTGCGCGACCTCGGCAACACGGTGATCGTGGTCGAGCACGACGAGGACGCGATGCGTCACGCCGACCGCATCATCGACATCGGCCCGGGCGCTGGCGTGCACGGCGGCGAAGTTGTGGCGCAAGGTTCGATCGACGACATCTTGAAGGCGCCGCGCTCGCTGACCGGGCAATATCTTTCCGGCAAGCTCGCAATTGAAGTGCCGCCGTTGCGTCGCCCCATGGACCCGAAGCGCGTGCTGAAACTGAAAGGCGCGCACGGCAACAACCTGCAACACGTCGACCTCGAAATTCCGGCCGGGCTGTTCACCTGCATCACGGGCGTGTCCGGTTCCGGCAAGTCGACGCTGGTCAACGACACCCTGTTTCGCATCGCGGCGGTGGAATTGAACGGCGCCTCGGCGCAACCGGCGCCGTACGCGTCCATCGAAAACCTCGACCTGTTCGACAAGGTGCTGGACATCGACCAGTCGCCGATCGGGCGCACACCGCGATCGAATCCGGCCACGTACACCGGCGTGTTCACGCCGCTGCGCGAACTGTTCGCGCAGGTGCCGGAAGCGCGCGCGCGCGGCTACCAGGCCGGCCGCTTCAGCTTCAACGTCAAGGGTGGGCGCTGCGAAGCGTGCGAAGGAGATGGGCTGATCAAGGTGGAGATGCACTTCCTGCCGGACATGTACGTGCCGTGCGACGTCTGCCACGGCAAGCGCTACAACCGCGAAACCCTGGAAATCCTGTACAAGGGCTACACCATCGCCGATGTGCTGGACATGACGGTCGAACAGGCACACGAAGTGTTCACGCCAGTGCCGCAAATTGCGCGCAAGCTGGAAACGTTGACCGACGTCGGTTTGGGCTACATCAAGCTCGGCCAGAGCGCGACCACGCTTTCGGGCGGCGAAGCGCAACGCGTGAAGCTGTCCAAGGAACTCTCGCGGCGCGACACCGGCAACACTTTGTACATTCTTGACGAACCGACTACCGGACTGCACTTCTTCGACATTGAACAATTGCTGCGCGTGTTGCACCGCCTCGTCGATGGCGGAAGCACGGTGGTGGTGATCGAGCACAACCTCGACGTCATCAAGACCGCCGATTGGGTAATCGACCTTGGCCCCGAAGGCGGCGCCGGCGGCGGTCGCATCATCGCCACCGGCACACCCGAAGACATCATGGCGACACCCGATTCCTACACCGGGCAATTCCTCGCCCAAGTGTTGCCCGGCGCATCGGCGAAGCCCCAACGCAAAAAGAAAAGAGCGTGAACGGCGAAATCAGTCCGCGAATGAACGCCAATGAACGCAAATAGAGCAAACTCAGACTCTTCATTCGCGTTTATTTGCGTTTATTTGCGGACAATCGCTTCTCGATGACCATGACCACGAAAAAGAAAACAACGAACCCCAGGCGAGCGAAGTCGCCGCGGCAAGTGCGTAGCCCGGATGCAGCGCAGCACAATCCGGGACCCGCCGTGCCGCCCGCACACACGGACAATGCACAATCGACGCATGGCCTGGCCACCATCCCGCTGCACGTGCGCTGGCGCGACCTCGACGCGTTCAACCACGTCAACAACTCGTCGTACCTGACCTTCCTCGAAGAAGCGCGCCTGCAGTGGCTGCGGCAGGTCCCCGGCGAATGGTTCAACGAACACGCCATGCCAGTGATGGCCGCGGTGGAACTGCACTACCGCAAGCCGATCATGTGGCCCGCCGAAGTCGACGTGCTGCTTTCCTGCGAACGATTGGGCACGACCTCGATGACGATCGGCAACCGCATCGTCGATCGCAACGATCCCGCATGCATCTACGCCGACGGCAACGTGGTGATGGTGTGGGTGGATCCGGCGACCAGTGTTCCGGTGGTGTTGCCAACGGCCATCCGCAACGCTTGCGCGCTGTAGGAACGCCGGAAGGCGCGATACCGGTCTGCGAAGACCTGGCACAACGCTCGCGGCTGCCGCCGCTCCTACACGGAGCGGGAGGCTTCTTGCTCTTCCAGCGTCAACGCCACCTTGTCGCGCAGGTACACCGGCAGCGCCTGTTCGGGTGGCACGCCCTTGCCGGCGGTGAACAGCGGCGCAGCGAGTCGCACGATTTCGCGCGCCTGCGGATAGCGGCCGCCATCGGTCCAGCGCGGTGGCGACGGCAAGCGCTCGCGAATCGCGTCGCCATAGCTGCCCCAGCCGGTGCCGATCACGTTCCATGCCGCGACCGGCCGCAGCGCCAGATGGGACGCCGACTGCACACATTCCTCGTCGATCGATTCCACGAGTCCGGCAGCGTTGAACTGGAATCCACCTGCGTAGACTTCTTCGCGCCGCGCGTCGATCACCGCAAGAATTGCCGCACCGTTGCACGGCGCCTGCATCGCGAGTGCCGCGAGCGACGAAACCGGCACCACCGGAAGATCCAGCGCCAATGCGATGCCTTGCGCAACGGAGATCGCAAGTCGCACGCCGGTGAACGCGCCGGGGCCACGTCCGACGGCGATCGCATCAAGTTGCTTGCGCGTGATGCCGGCCTCGGCCAGCAGTTCTTCGGCCATCGGCAGCACCAGCTCGGCATGCCGCCGTGGCGCCAATTCGGTGCGATCGATCACCTCATCGTCGTGCAGCAGCGCGACCGAGCAGGCTTCCGTGGCAGTTTCGATGGCGAGGATGTTCATGGCGCCATTGTCGCATCCGCCGCGAAGAACCGCTGCACATCCGCCAGCTCACGTGTCCGCGGCATCGGCGGCAGGCTGGCAAGGAACAACTTGCCATAGGCCTTGCTGCACAGTCGCGGATCGCACAACACCAGCACGCCGCGATCATGCACGTCGCGGATCAACCGGCCCGTGCCCTGCTTGAGCGAAATCACCGCAGCTGGAGTCTGCCAGTCACGGAACGGATTGCCGCCACCGCGGCGCACGGCATCCAGCCGCGCCTGCAGCACTGGATCATCGGGCGAGGCGAACGGCAGCTTGTCGATGATGACGCAGCTCAGCGCTTCGCCGGCCACGTCCACGCCTTCCCAGAAACTCGCGGCGCCGAGCAGCACGCCGTTTCCGGAGTCGCGAAAATCCGCCAGCAGCTGGTGGCGCGGCGCGCTGCCCTGCACGAACAGTGGCCATGGCGCATCAGCCAGCAGTTCTGCCGCGAGGCGCAAGGCCCGGTGCGAGGTGAACAACAGGAAGGCGCGGCCCTTGGACGCCTCCAGCACCGGCCGCGCTACTTCGATCACACGCTGCGTGTAATCGCGCGCGGCGGGCTCCGGCAGGCTCTGCGGCAAATAACACAAGGACTGATGCGCGTAGTCGAACGGACTGCCGAGATCCAGCGTGACCGGATCGGCCAGCCCCATCTGCCGCGTGAAGTGATCGAAGTGCCCCGCCACCGCCAAGGTTGCCGAAGTGTGGATCCATGCGGCATCGGTCGCCGCGCGCAGGGTCTGCAACTGTGGCGCGAGGTCCAGTGGTGTCGAGCTCAATTCGAACCCGCGATCCGACACTTCATACCAGCGCACCTCGTCCTCGCAGTCGCGCCCGGCGATGCGCTGCAGGCGCTGGTCCAGCAGCACGCAGCGGGCATGCACACTGGCGAGCCCCTTTGAGCGTTCAGCCTGGCCAACCAGGATCGCCGCCAGATCGCTCAACGCATCACCCAGCGCTTCCAGCGCCCCGGCCGCGCCGGCGTCGGCTTCAAGTTGTGCGAAAGCGCCGCGCTTCGGCAAGCCATCGAACGCCAGGCGCGCCTTGCGCACAGCGTCGTTCACGCAGTCCAGGGCCGGTTGCAACAAGGCCAGCGCGCCGGCCTGGCCCGCACATTCGGCCAAGGTGTCGGCAGCAAGTTCGGTGACCTGGCGCGCACTGATGCCGATCGAGAAATACTGGCCGGCGAGCTCGGGCAACTGGTGCGCCTCGTCGAGGATGTAAGCCTCGGCTTCCGGCAGGATCGAGCCGAAGCCTTCGCGCCGCAGCGCGAGATCCGACAACAACAGGTGATGGTTCACCACCACCAGACCGGCTTCCTGTGCACGCCGCCGCGCCTTGAACACGAAGCAGTCGTCGTAGAATGGACACTCGGTGCCGAGACAATTCTCGGCTGTCGATGTGACCCGCGGCCACAACGGCGAACCCTCCGGCACCTCGGCAAGTTCGGCGCGATCCCCCGCGCGGGTGCGCGCGCCCCAGCTTCGAATCTTCTGCAGTTCCGCGGCCTGCGCGCGCGACTTGAACTGGCCCGATTCGACCGTCTGCCCAAGCCGGTATTTGCACAAATAATTCGCGCGGCCTTTCAACAATGCCACGTCCGCCTTGCTGCCAAGGATCGCCATCACCCGCGGCAGGTCGCGATGGAACAACTGATCCTGCAGGTTGCGGGTGCCGGTCGAAATGACCACGCGCTTGCCCGACAACAACGCCGGCACCAGATACGCAAAGGTCTTGCCGGTGCCGGTACCGGCTTCGACCACCAAGGCGTCGCCTGAATCCATTGCCGCGGTGACGGCCTCGGCCATGCGCTGCTGCGTTTCTCGCGGCGCGAAATTCGGCACTTCACGTGCGAACGGCCCGTCCGCGCCAAGCAGCGCGGCGGCATCCTGCGAATCAGTCATCACGGTCATCCGGCAAGTATCGTGGCGCCCGATGTTCAGCGAAACCGCCTGAGCCATGGCGCGTCGCCTGTCGCGCCGCAGCAAAGCTGGATTGACAGGCCAGCTTGCCGGCGCGACATCGTTTCTCCTCCCGACCGTGGGGATGCAGGTCGAACGCGTTCGTTTCGAGGACAGGGCTGAAGTCAAACGGCGCGTACGTGGCGCAACTCCCGTTCTACGCCGCCGGCCAAACCTTGCCGGATGACGCGATCCATGTCCGACAGCGTGTGCATCGACTCCAGGTGGGGCGGAAACGTCCGCGGCGCGCACACCGCACGCGCGTCGGCTGTGTGCTCAGGGGATGCCAAGGTATTTGTGCGTCTGCAGGCTGAGCCGCCATTGCGGGTGGGCCTTGCAGTAGTCCACCGCGGCGCGGGTGTTTTCGACGGCGCGCGGACCGTCCATCGGCTGCAGGAAGAACAAGCCCGCGTCGAAGTCAATGAAGCGTTCGGGCGGCGCGTTGGTCTGCGGATACACCAGCTTCAATTCGTTCGCGCGACGCAGCTTCACCGCTTGCGTGCCTTTGGGGCTGAGCGTGATCCAGTCGATGCCATCAGGCGCATCGAGGGTGCCATTGGTTTCAACCGCGCATTCGAATCCGTGCGCATGCATGGCATCCAACAGTGGCGAGTCGAGTTGCAGCAGCGGCTCGCCGCCAGTGAACACCACGAAGCGGTTTGCCGTCATGCCGGCCGGCCACAGTGCCGCAATCCGGTCCGCAAGCATTGCGGCATCAGCATACTTCCCACCGTTCACGCCGTCGGTGCCTACGAAATCGGTATCGCAGAAATTGCACGCTGCGCTGGCGCGATCCTGTTCGCGTCCCGACCACAGGTTGCAACCAACGAAACGGCAAAACACCGCGGGACGGCCGGCGTGCAAGCCCTCGCCCTGCAAGGTGTAGAAGATTTCCTTGATGCTGTACATGCGCCGAACCCGTGCCGGACCAGTCATTTTGCCAGCGCAGGCGGCGGCTTGCCTGCCGATCGTGGCCGGGCGAGACTTGCCCGCTCGCCACCACTACACGAACCATGCATATCCGGATTGCCAACAGCGACGACGCCGAAGCCATCGCCACCGCGGAGCGCGAAACCGCCACCACCCCGGGCTTGCTGGTCGCACGGCCGGGCGAAATCCCGTTGCAAGCCTACCGCGACAAGCTCAACAAACTCGCCGAGCACGGACGCTACATCATGGCCGAGGACGCGGACGCCATTATCGGTCACGCCATGCTCGACCCGATGCCGATGAGCGCCAATGCGCACGTGTTCCTGCTCACCATCGTGGTCCATCCCGGTCATCTCGGGCAAGGGATCGGCAAGGCGATGCTGCAAGACTTGCTCGAGTGGGCGCAAAGCGATCCACGCGTGGCGAAGGTCGAATTGAATGTGCGCGCCGGCAACCTGCGCGCGCAAGCCTTGTATCGGCGCTTCGGCTTCGTCGAGGAAGCGCGCTTTCGCGGCCGCGTGCAGCGCAGCGATGGCGTGATCGAAGACGACCTTGGCATGGCTTGGTTTCCGGATCACTGACAGGCTGTTGAAAAAGTGCTTTCCTGCACTGTTCCGACACGCCGAGTAGGACAATGGCCGAACAGCAGCCGCTCGTGCATCCCGACACCGCGCACGAACTGGTCGAACTGTCGCTGCAGCGGTCTTCCGAGCGCACGCGGCGGTGTGGACGCGCACCGCGCCGGGCCTGATGATCTTCAGCATCGCGGTGGACAGTCTCGACCTGCTGATGCACCACCCGCCTTGGCATGTTGCCGACTTGAACGAGTTGCTGCCCGATCACTGTCAACGTTGGGCGGCGTGGTACTGGTGGCGCTTCGGCGTGTCGATCCTGCTCGCCTCCGGGTTCCGCTTCCTCGCGTACGGGCTCAAGTGGTATCGCCGCAACCCGCGCCGGGTGTGGTACCACACGCGGTGGCTGGCCTTCAGCTTCACGATGCTGAGGGCGGCGTTCGGCATCGCGCGGCTGGTGGTGGTGTGCGTGTTCCGGCAGTGATCAAGCCCCCATCGCAGCGGCTGTTGTGAGAAGTCAGAACATGAACGCCCGTTCTGATGTCCATCGTCACTGAGGGGTCAAGCTCGCCTGTGATTTCAGCAACACCGCGAGCAAGGATGATCGCACTACATCCGTACCGGCCCCGCCTTGTGGCACGCATCGCGCTGCGCGCGCGCATGTGCCATGCCAACCTCGTCAGCATGCGATTCGGCGATTTCCAGCACGGTCTGCCAGTTGCTGGCGCACAAGCCGCCGACCTTCGGACCGAGGGCAAACGAACGCCGCGCGTCGGCGTCGGCAGCCGGGAATTCACTCAACAACACTTCGACTTCCGCGCGAAACTGCAGGATGTCCGGCGCACCCGGCGACAACTTCAATGCCACGTCGATACGATCCAATGCATCGCGATAGCGGCCGGCGTTTTCGTCGGCGTGCGCCTGATCGAGATAGCCGTCCACAGCCGGATCACGCAGCGGCGCGACCTGCACGACGGATTTGTCGGTGGCGCCGGCGGCGCGGATCGCCACCACCATTGCCATCGGCGAATGCACGCCGGCCGTGGCCGCCGGCAGTGGTGGATGCGAACAGGCACTCGCCAGCAAGGCGATGCTCCCCGCTGCGCAGATTTTCCAATGTCTCATGCAACCGGTCTCCAAACTGGCATGACTCAACGTTGTGTTCCCGCCGCAGCCGGCGGCGCGTCGGCAGCGTTGCCGTTGCCGAACAGATGCTCCAGCCGCTGCAGGTAGCAATGGTCCTGCACCTGCGGTGCGTAGCCGGCGATGAACGGATATTGCGCGGCGCCGTCACATTGCGGCAGGCTGCCCTGCCCGGTGGCAGGATTGATCCACGCGAACTGGATGCCGTCACCGGGCGACGTCGCCAGCGGCGCGCTCGGAAGCTTCTCGAACAGATGCATCCATACGCGCAGGGCGCCGCTCGCTCCCCACAGGCGCGTCGGCTGATTGTCGTCGCGTCCCATCCACGCCACCGCGAGGCGATCGCCGGTGAATCCCGAAAACCAGGAGTCCCGCTGGTGATCCGAGGTACCGGTCTTGCCGGCGGCGTGCAACCCGGCGAGGCTGGAATTGCCGATCGCCGCGGCGGTGCCGTATTCGGTCACCTGCTGCAGCATCCAGCGCGTCAGGCGTTCGGCTTGCTGGTACTGGCCAGCACCCGGCTTGACTGCGTATTGCTTCAGCACGTGGCCGTTGGCGTCGAGCACGCCGCGCAGCGTGAGCAACGGCAATGCATGGCCGTCGTCGGCAAAAAACTCGTACAACTGTGCCAACTGGAACGGCGACATGTCCGCCGCACCCAGCAGCAGCGAGGGATTGGCTTGCACGCCGCTGATACCGAACGAGCGCAGGAACTTCGCCACGCGATCGACGCCCAGTTGCAGGCCGAGATGCACGCTGGCGAGATTGTAGGATTTGGCCAGCGCCTCGACCATCGGCACCTCGCCGTGCGACTGGTGATCGTCATTCCGTGGCGTCCACAGCTTGCCGTTCGGCAGCTTCAGCGAAACCGGCGAATCATCCAGCAGCGTGGCCACGCTCCAGTGCGCAGGATCGGTCAACGCCATCATGTAATAGAACGGCTTCAGGCTGGAGCCAACCGGACGCCGCGCATCGAAGGCGCGGTTGAACCCATTCACGTCGGACTTGCGCCCGCCAACCATCGCCAACACGTCGCCGGTGACGGGTTCGACCACCACCACCGCACCTTCCAGCTTGTTGCCGCGCTTGCCGAGATCGTGCAGCGTTTCATCCAGCGCCTGTTCCGCATACACCTGCGCGGCCGGGTCGAGCGTGGTGTACACCGACAGTCCGCCGCTGCGAAGTTGAGCATCGCTGAAATCCTGCTTCAACTGGGTGCGCACCACGGCCATGAAGGCCGGGAAGCGGTCGACTGCGAGGCGCGGTTGCGGCGTCACGTCGAGCGGCGCGGCCTTGGCGGCCTGCCATTGCGCGGTGTTCAAGAGGCCGGTGGTATGGAACGCATCCAGCGCCACGTTGCGCCGCGCCAGCGCGCGCCCGGGATTGCGGCGCGGATCGTAGTAGCTCGGACCGCGCACCATCCCGACCAGCAACGCGATTTCCTGCGGGCGCAGGGTTTGCACCGGGCGGCCGAAGTAGTACCAGCTGGCCGCCGCGAAACCATGTACGGCTTGACCGCCCTGTTGCCCAAGGAACACTTCGTTGCAATACGCGGCGAGGATCTGGCCCTTGGTGAAATGTGCACCCAGCAGGATCGACAGCAGCGCCTCGTTGAATTTGCGCACCAGGGTGCGGTTGCGATCGAGGAAAAGATTGCGCACCAATTGCTGGGTGATGGTGGAACCACCCTGCACCATGTGCCCGGCGCGCAAGTCGGCAAGCGCGGCGCGCGCGATCGAACTGACGTCGATGCCGTAGTTGTTCTTGAAGTCGCGATCCTCGACGGCTTGCACGCCTTGAACCAGCAAAGGCGGCAACCTTGACAGCGGTTCGACGATGCGCTCTTCCTGCTCGGCACCGTACAACGTGGCGATGCGCGCGGGGTCGAGGTGGCTGCGATGCAGATATTTCTTCGCGGTGACGTCGTAGACCGAGCTGATCGTGCCACCGCCCAGCGTGACCCGCACGCGCCGCGGTAACTCGCCGCCCACCGGATCGGCGTATCCGCGCGAGGCAATGAGAAACGTGTTGCCGGCCGCACTGTAACTGCCCGGAACGTGCGCATCGCCCTGGGCCTCGGTGTAGCCGGCGGCGTCCAGCTCCTGCACCAGGGTTGCCGCGTTCATGGGTACGCCGGCCGCGAGCAGTTGCGGGCGCGCGTACACCCGGGTCGGCTGGGTGAAGTCGATTTCGGTCACGCGCGTCTTCACGCGGTGGTCGAGGACCAGCGTGTAGGGCACCACGAAGCCGAGCGCGAAGCCGATGCCGATGAGGACGGGCCAGCGCGCGAATGGCCAAACCCGGGCAATCACCCGGCGTACGCGTTCGAACCAGGACAAGGCGTTCAATCTATCCGACGTTAGCCGCAAAGTTTACCCGAGCGCCGGTGCAGTCACTGCACACGCGCGCCCGGGGATTCAGGCGCGATGGGCACTCGACCGCGTGCGCCGAATCACCAGCGCCGCACCACCGTGAACTCCGCGCTGCAGCCCTTGTCGACCCAGATGCCGGCGCGGTTCCAGCCCCAGTTGCTGCCGAGCACGCAACGCGTGTCCGAGATCTGCCGGCGCAACATGACACGGCCGTCACCACCGACATCCACCTGGCAGAAGTTGTAGCGGTATTGGGGGCTGCCGCAGGACATCGCGAAATCATGGTTCCAGCCGGGACCGGGCCGCCAGCCACCGTTGTTGAGTCCCGCGGCGAAAACGCCGGAACAACCGCGATCCACCCACAGGCCGCGGCGATCGACACCCCAGCTCTGGCCCCGCACACACGCCGAACTGGAGGTCTGGCGCACGAGACGAACGGCAAGCTGGCCCCGCGGCAACGGGCAGCGCGTCAGCTTGTAACTGTGGCTTCCGCAGGAGATTTCCTGCTGCCCATAACCGGGGCCGTACGGCGGCGGGCGTTGCCCATAGGCGACCTGGGAACCGGCGAGTCCGAGAAAACCGATGATCGCAATCACGAATGAGGTGGTGCGCATGGGGCCGTCCTTTTGAAGTGGGAAGACGCAGCGACAGTTTGCTTCTCAGAAACTGAACGGCATCTTGCACAGCATTACCCGACAATGCAAGCGCGAGGCGCCCTCAGTCACCTGCAGCGGGCGCGGGCTTTTCGCTCGCGGGGGTTTTGGCCGCGGCGTCATGCTTGCCCGCCTCGCCCACCTTGCTCGTGGACGTCTCGGGCTTGGCTGCCGCGCTGTCGGCGAGGTTGTGCTTCTTTTCCCCGGCGGACTTGAAATCCGTCTCGTACCAGCCGCTGCCAGCCAGCCGGAACGCGGGCGCCGTCACTTGCCTTCGCACCGTATCGTGTTTGCCGCAATTCGGGCATACATCCGGGTCGGGCGCGGACAACTTCTGCAGGCGATCGAACTTGTGGCCGCAGGCTTCACAACGAAACACATAAATGGGCATGGCAGGGAAAGCGCAGTAGCAATCCCCGCAAGGATAACGCGGAACGCGCGCGCGGAGTGTGCGTTCGGGATGGATACATGCATTCGCCTTATCATGCGCGTTTCGAATTTGGAGAACCGCATGTCCCCTGCCCACCTCCTCGCGCCCGCCATCCTCGCGGCGATCATCGCGCCCGCCGCGTTTGCCGCCGGCGCCGAACTCTGCCCGGCCACCCCACTACCGCAGCCCGCCGCGTACGTCGCGCACATAAATGAGGTGAACCGCGGGCTGGGAATTCCTGACGATTACGCGGCGAAACACAATCTGGTGCCGCAACCGGAAGCGAAACACCTGGTGGACGTGCCGCGCGACGTGTACGGGCGCAAGGTGCAGATGGTCCCACCTGCCGCCACCGCGCTGAAGCAGATGTTCGCGGCCGCCCGGCACGACGGCATCAAGCTCGAAACGGTTTCTGGATTTCGCAGCATGGCCTACCAAACCCATCTCATCCGCGAAAAGCTGGACCGCGGCATGACGATCCGGAAAGCACTCACGATCAACGCGGTACCGGGCTACAGCGAACACCAGACAGGCTGCGCAGTTGACCTCACTACCCCCGGCGTGCCAGCCGCCGATGGCAGCTTTGCCCGCAGCAAAGCCTTCGCGTGGATGCAACGCAACGCCGCGCGCTTCGGCTTCCACCTGTCGTTCCCGCCCGGCAACAAGTACGCCTACGAATACGAGCCATGGCATTGGCGCTACATCGCCGGCAGCGCGACTGCGTCATCTCGCTGATTCCGGTCGCGGCTGCCGCCGCGCCTACAACGCGCTGACCACGGTCGCGGCTGCCGCCGCTTCTACGGCAAAACCGCGACCACGCCCCTCTTGCCAACGCAGCAACTGACGGACGGCTGGACGGCCCGAAGGCAATACCTGCGCTAGCGGCTCCAGCGCAGCGTCATCATGAAGTTCCGCCCCGGCTGGTTGTAGTACCAGGCCGTTTCGTAGTTCTTGTCGAAGACGTTGTTGAGCGCGAGTTGCAACTTCCAGTCGTGCGCGAACTGCCAACCCGCGCGCAGGTTCACCAGCGCGTAGCCGCCGAGCGGATGCAGGTTGCCGAGGTCGTCGTAGCTCCGCCCCGCAAGGTACCAGCTGGCACCGAAGCTGAAGTCACCGACGCTGCGATCAGCGTCGAAGCGCGCGCTGCGTGACGGGCGCCGCGGCAGCGCGTTGTCGAAGTCGTAACCGCCGCGCGCGTCGTCACGCGCACGCAACAAGGTCGCCGTGGCTCGCAAGTTCCAGCCCGCAAGCTTGCCGTCCACCACGCCCTCGATGCCGGTGATGCGCGCGCGATCGATGTTGCCCGGCAGATTCGCTGCCGCGTCCCAGGCGATCATGTCGGTGACGTCATTGCGATACACGTCGAGTGACCAGTGGCCCCAGGCCGGCGTGCCGCGCAGGCCCAGCTCCATATTGCGCGAGCTCTCGGGGCGCAGGTCCGGATTGCCGTAGTACGGATAATACAAATCGTTGAAGGTTGGCGCCCGAAACGCGGTGCCGTAGCTCGCGGTCAGACGCAAGTCTTTGGCGAAGTTCCAGCCCCACAGCGCGGCACCGGTGGTCTTGCCGCCAAATTGCGAATTCTTGTCGCGACGCACATTCAGTTGCAGCGACTGGGCGCCGAACGTGCGCTGCCACTGTGCGAACAGCCCGCGGTCGATGCGCGCGTTTTCGACGTACACCGTGTTGCTGGTGAGATGCTCGCGCTGCCAGTCGTATCCAACCGTGACCAGACCGCCGGCAGCCGCGATGTCGGCCTGCAAGGATCCGACATTGCGGCGCGTATCGAAGTTGTCGACGTACACGTCACCCAGATAATCGGCGTCGAAATCCGTGCTGGACCCCGCGCGCAGCGACAACTTCACGCGCTCGTCCGGCTGGTAGTGCAGCTGCCCGCCCAACACCTGCGTCGAGTAATCATCGGAATCGCTGTAGCTGCCGTCGTACTCATTGCGGCCCTCGCTGCGCATGGCGAGGCCATCCACGCTCCACTGCGGATTGAACTGGTACGCGCCATTGACGCTCAACGCGTTGTCGCGGAAGCCGTCGTGATCGGGCTGATCGGCGAAGCACCCGGCGAACGCTTCGGCGGCACCGACCCGGCAGGCATTGATGCCGCCGGTGCGCTCGTGCGAGGCCTGCAGCGACAGCCAGCCGTTCTCACCCCCGGCGGAAAACCCTGCGGTGATGTTGGTGTGCGAGTAACTGCCGAAGCCCACGCTGGCGTTCGGCGTGAACGTGCCCGGCGCGTGCCGCAGGAAAATCTGGATCACGCCGCCGATCGCTTCCGAACCGTACAGGCTGGAGAACGGCCCGCGCACGATTTCGATGCGCTGGATCTGGTCGACCGGGATGTCCTGGATCGCGGCCGTGCCGGCACTGGCCGAGCCGACCTTCACGCCGTCCACCAGCACCAGCACCTGCCCACCCGAAGTACCGCGCAAGAACAGGGAACTGGCCTTGCCGGGACCGCCGTTGTTGGCGATCGCCATGCCGGGCGTGGTATTCAACAAATCCTGCAACGAAGTTGGCTGCAACAATTCGATTTCCGCGCGCGTGATCACGGTGACCGGCGCCAGCGTCGCGTCCTGCGTTTGCGCGGTGCGGGTCGCGGTGACGACGATCTGGTCGAGGGTGGTGGGTTGGCTTGCGGCCAGCGCCGCGAACGGCGCGCACGCCAATGCGGCCACGATCGAAAGATCCAGCAAACGATAATGCAATTTCACGAAACACTCCTGTCCGCGCCTGCCCGCGCGGTGTAGATGGCATGAAGGACAGGCGATGGGAGTGGTGGTGCCGGCACTGTTCGCGCGGCGCCAGACACAAGCCCGCCGCTTGTCCGGTTCTCGCCAAAGGCCGGTCTCCGGGCTTGCGAGTGAAGGTGTGGAAACCTTCCCGGCCCGCGCCTTCCCGTACTTGCGTACAGTGGCTGCTTGCGGATCGTTACTCGCCTACCGTTGCGGGGGCAGCTCCGGAATGGCCGTCCATCGCATGAATATGCCGAATGGACCAGGCGTCACCGGATTCCCGTTTCAACCGTCAACGTGCATCGACGGTCACCTTGGGCAGCTCGCATGATAGTCGATCGCCCACAGCCGCGCCACGCGATCACACCGCATCCACTCCGAACTGGCATGACTGTCCGCCGCAATCACGCGGACATCGACACCCGGTCGCCTGCATGCTACGCACCCTCCGCCCTGTCGCATCGCTGTTGCCCAGCACCCCTTCCTGCTGGCCAGCATCGGCCTGCCCGGCACGTTGACTCCGCGGCGCGGCGCCACGCGAACATCAAGGCTGTCACGGGAATGTTCCTTGCGCTGTCACCCCATCCAGGCCGGCTCCATCGTCGCCAGCCGAAACAAACGGATCCCTGCCTTCGCCGGGACAACGAGCGGGCACTGTGCCGCGCCGGCCAACCCGGACGGCCGCCGCCATCGCGGGGGTGCAATCAGGTCTTGCGAAACACCAGCCTGCCGCCGGTCGCATCGACCTTGATGGTGTCGCCACCGGCGAATTCGCCGGCGAGGATTTTTTGCGCCAGCGGATTTTCA
>DZCM01000003.1 GCA_022730295.1 Rhodanobacter sp.
ACACCCGACCCAACGGAGCGGCGCAGGTGCGGTAGCCTGTACCGCTTCACCGGCACGACGTAGTAAGCCGTGTCGATGACAAAGAACGGAGCGCGTGAAAACTCAATGCCGCGATACGCACCCTTCCGGCCAAGGATAACGCCAGGGCCTTCGGCTAATGGCTCAGTCGTCCAACCGATCGGCCCGTTGCTTCCAAAGACACGGTACTTCCCGCTCATCGCGTCGTAACCACGAAGCGCCTTGCCGTACTCAAGCGAGATTTCTTCGCCCCAAGTGCTGGCGCGCCACTCACCCGCCATAACCCAAGCCTTTCAGATTGGCCTTGATGGCCTGCTCCAGCCTCAAGGACTCGTCGAACTGCGCTTCGAGTTCGGCAACGAGGCGCGGCATCTTTTCCTCGAAGGGTTCGCCATCGTCTTCCACGGATTCGGCGCCGACGTAGCGGCCGGGGGTGAGGACGTAGCCGTGGGCGGCAATGTCTTGCGTTGTGGCGGATTTGCAGAAGCCGGGGATGTCTTTGTAGGTTGGGCTGACGTCAGGAAGCCCAACATTTGCGTCTGCGGCGTTTGCTTTGCGTTGGGCTTCCCCCGGATCAAGTCCGGGGTCAGCCCAACCTACGGAATCTGGATTCCGGCCTTCGCCGGAATGACGAGTAGGGCTGTCGGTGTGCTGCTGGCCGCTGCGCCAGGCGTGGTAGGTGTCGGCGATGCGGGCGATGTCGGCGCCGGTGAGTTCGCGGTGGACGCGGTCGATGAGGGTGCCGAGCTTACGGGCGTCGATGAACAGGGTTTGCTTGCGGCGATCGCGGGCATTGCGCGGGTTCGTACCCTCACCCCCTGCCCCTCTCCCGGAGGGAGAGGGGGAAGAGCGGCCGTGCGCAGCGTCTTTGCCGGATGGCGAGATGAGCTTTGATCTTGTCAGGAACCACAGGCAGACGGGAATCGGGGTGGAGTAGAACAACTGGCCGGGCAGCGCGACCATGCAATCGACCAGATCGGCTTCGACGATGGCGCGGCGGATGTCGCCTTCGCCGGATTGGTTGGAACTCATGCTGCCGTTGGCGAGCACGAAACCGGCAACGCCATGCGGCGCCAGGTGATGGATGAAGTGTTGCACCCAGGCGAAGTTGGTGTTGCCTTTCGGCGGCACGCCGAATTGCCAACGCACGTCGTCGTCGCGGCGCGCCCAGTCGGAATCGTTGAACGGCGGATTGGCCAGCACGAAATCCGCGCGCAGGTCGGGAAACAGATCGCGTCGGAATGTGTCGGCCTGCTCGGGGCCGAAGTCGGCCTCGATGCCGCGCAACGCCAGATTCATCACCGCCAAGCGGCGCGTGGTGGCGTTGGATTCCTGACCGTAGATGCTGATGTCGCCGATCCGGCCGCCGTGTGCTTTCACGAACTTTTCCGATTGCACGAACATGCCGCCAGAACCGCAACACGGATCGAGGATGCGGCCCTGGTACGGCTGCAACATTGAAACCAGCAGGCGCACGATGCACGACGGCGTGTAGAACTGTCCGCCTTTCTTGCCTTCGGCGCTGGCGAACTGGCCGAGGAAGTATTCGTAGACGCGGCCGAGGATGTCCTGACTGCTGCGCGATTCCGGACCCTCACCCCCAAGTTTTCCGTCCGCCCCTTGCGCGGTGGCCGAAGTAAGCGAGGGAAGCAGCGAGATGGTACCGATCAGGTCGATCAACTCGCCGAGCCGGTGCTTGTCCAGCGCGGGGCGCGCGTAGTCTTTCGGCAGCACGCCTTTGAGACGCGGATTGTCGCGCTCGATGGCAACCATCGCATCGTCGATGGTCTTGCCGATGGTGGGCTGCTTGGCGTTGGCCTGCAGGTGTGGCCAGCGCGCTTCCTTCGGCACCCAGAACACGTTTTCGGCTTTGTATTCGTCCTTGTCTTCAGGGTTGGCGCCGGCGTAATCGCCCTTGCCCGCGACCAGTTTGGTTTGGTGTTCCTCGAAACGATCGGAGTTGTATTTCAGGAAGATCAGCCCGAGCACGACGTGCTTGTACTCGGCCGCATCCATGTTGTTGCGCAGCTTGTCCGCGGCCTGCCACAGCTTGGCCTCGAAGCCGAGACTGGCGCCGTTGCCGTTGGAACCAGCGGTTTTGCGCGGCTTCGTCGTTTTGCTTGTTGCCATCCCCTGCCCCGGCCCGTTCTCGATATTCAGGTCAGCATGGTAGCGCCCGGCATGCGCCACCGGCACTTCCGGCTTACTTGCAACAACAAGCGCGGTGCGGGCGGCACTCCATGAGGGCCACGTTGGTGGCAGCCGGCAAAAATCCATTTCGATGAACCGCGCAGCCAACAGGCTATCGGGAAGGGTTCATGGGCTGGCTAGCGCTCCAGCAAACAACAAGGCCCGCGCAGCGGGCCTTGTTTGCCACAACGGAATTGCTCGAAATGCGAACGCGCGTCAATCGTTCGGCAACGCGCCCGACCGCCGGCTGATCCAGACCGCCGCCAGGGTGCCGATCGCGCCCGAGAGCAGATACAGGCCGACGTAGTCGACGCCGGCGTATTCGGCCAGCGCCAGCGCCACCAGCGGCGCGAATCCCGCGCCGATCAACCAGCCAAGATCCGAGCTCAACATGGCACCGGTATAGCGGTAGTCCGGCCGGAAGTTGGAGCTCACGGCACCGGCCGCCTGCGCGTGGGTGAATCCGAGCAAGGCGTAACCGAGGATGATGAACAGGTAGCTGTTGATGGTGCCGCCGGAAAGCAGCAGCGCGGTCCAGCCGCTGTAGACCGCGATCAACACGCCGCCCACCGCGAGCGTGGTGCGGCGGCCAATACGATCGGCGACGCTGCCCGAAAGCAGCATGCAGGGAATCGCCACCAGCGCACCGGCGATTTGCACCAACAGGAAGCTGACCAGCGATTGCTGCGTGAACAGCACCGCCCACGACAACGCGAAGATCGTGACGAGGTGGAACATGGCGTAGCTGGCCAGCGGCGCAAACGCACCCAAGGCCACGTTGCGCCCTTGCGAGCGCGCCAACTCGCGCACCGGCGAGGGCACCAGGTCGCGCTGCTGCATCTGCTCGGCATAGCGTGGCGCCACCACCATCCGCAGGCGCGCGAACAAGGCCACCACGTTTATCGCGAAAGCCGCGAAGAACGGGTAACGCCAACCCCAGTCAATGAAGTCCTGATGCGAAAGGCTGGTCCAGATGAACGCGAACAAGCCAGCGGCTATGATGAATCCAGCCGGGTCGGCTAGCTGCGGCAACATCGCGTACCAGCCGCGGCGTTCCTTGGGCGCCTTGAGCGCCATCAGTGATGCCAAGCCGTTCCAACTGCCGCCGAGCGCAAAGCCCTGGCCGAAGCGGAGTACCGCCAGGGCCGCGATCGCCCACCAGCCCAAGCTCGCATAACCTGGCAGGAACGCGGTACCCGCGGTCGCCATGCCCAGCAGGAACAGGGCAACGGTCAACTTGGTGACGAGTCCGAAATTCCGGTGCAGCACGAGGAAGAACATCGACCCAAGCGGACGCGCGATGAACGCCAGCGCGAAAATCGCGAACGCGAAGAACATCCCGTCGACGTGATTGGCGAACGGGAAAAACACGGCGGGAAACGCCAGCACGCAACCAATGCCGAACACGAAGAAGTCGAACGACTGCGAGATGCGGCCGACGACCACGCCGATGGCGAGATCGCCGGGCGTGAAATTCCCGGCGTGGGAATCGCCGGACTGCACGGGAATGACCGAAGGATCGATGGACGAGGCGTTGGAAGTCGACATGTGTTTCCGTGACGGCGCCGTGGCGGCCGTTGGTCAAGTAAACCTGTTGCGTGAACCGCGCGCGATGGCAGCGGGACGAACCGATGCAATGCGCGCGGCGGCGCGCATTATCGCGCACCCGCACCACGTTTCGATCCAAATCGCGCCGGACAGCAAGCGTAGTGACGCGGTATTATAGGACGGTTTCCTTGCTGCGCTCCATGCCCTCATGTCCGTGAAACCCCTCCGCGGCTTGCTGTTGCTGCCGCTCGCCCTGCTGGGCGGATGTCATCTGGTACTGCTCAATCCCGCCGGCGACGTCGCGCGCCAGCAAAGCGACATCATGATCTCCACCACGGCGATCATGGCGTTGATCATCGTGCCGGTATTGATTGCCATCGGCGTCATCGCGTGGCGCTATCGCGCTTCGAACCGTCAAGCCAGATACGACGCCACATGGGCTCATTCGCCGCAACTGGAATTGCTGGTGTGGGCCGCCCCGCTGCTGATCATCATCGCGATCGGCGCGATCAGCTGGATCGGCACCCATATGGTCGATCCGTATCGCCCGTTGCAGCGGATCGCGCCGGACCAGCCGGTGCCGGCCGGCGTCAAGCCGCTCGAAGTCGAAGTGGTGTCGTTGCGCTGGAAGTGGCTGTTCCTGTACCCGCAGTACGGCATCGCCACGGTGAACCAGCTGGCCGCGCCGGTCGACCGGCCAGTCAAGTTCAAGCTGACCTCGGATGCGATGATGGATTCCTTCTTCGTGCCGGCCATGGCAGGGCAGATTTACACCATGCCGGGCATGCAGACGATCCTGCACGGGGTGATCAACAAGCCGGGTGAGTACCGCGGGTTTTCGGCCAACTACAGCGGCTCGGGTTTTACCGACATGCGCTTCAAGTTTCTCGGCATGAGCACCGCGGATTTCGACAAGTGGGTGGCCAGGGTACGTGCGGCGGGCGGCGATCTCGACCGCAAGACCTACGACCAGTTGCGTGTACCCAGCCGTGCCGCACCGGTGCAGTACTACGCGCATTTCGACACCGGCCTGTACAACCGCATCCTGAATCTGTGCGTCGATCCCGGCCAGATGTGCATGAGTCAGATGATGGCCGCCGATGCCCATGACGGCGACATGCACGGCGATGCAGCCGGAAACGCCATGTCCATGCCGCACGCCGTCTTGAAACCCGCCCCGGCACAAGCCGCCGCGAAACACTGATTCGATTCGAAGAGATTCACACCATGCTTGAAGCCCTGCCCCATCGCGCAGCCATCTGGAATTTCCTGTTCGGGCGCCTGACGCTCGATTCCATGCCATTCCTCAAACCCGACCTCGAAGGCCGCATCGTCCTGGTCACCTTCATCATCGTCGCGATCGGCGGACTGGCCATCCTCGGCGCCATCACCAAGGCCCGCAAATGGGGCTACCTGTGGAAGGAGTGGTTCACCAGCGTGGACCACAAGAAGCTCGGCATCATGTACATGATCCTGGCCACGGTGATGCTGCTGCGCGGGTTCGCCGACGCGGTCATGATGCGCTCGCAACAGGCGGTCGCCTTCGGCCCGCACATGGGCTACCTGCCGCCCGAGCACTACGACCAGATCTTCTCCGCGCACGGCGCGATCATGATCTTCTTCGTGGCGATGACCTACATCGTCGGCATCATGAACTACGTGATGCCGCTGCAGATCGGTTCGCGCGACGTGGCGTTCCCGTTCCTCAACAACCTGAGTTTCTGGTTCACGTTCTGGGGCGCGATGTTGTTTATGCTGTCGCTGTTCCTCGGCGACTTTTCGATGGCCGGCTGGCTGGGCTATCCGCCCGTTTCCGAACTGCAGCAGGGATCCGGCGTCGATTACTACATCTGGGGCCTGCAGTTGTCGGGACTCGGCACCCTGCTCACCGGCATCAACTTCGCGGTCACCATCCTGAAGCTGCGCGCGCCCGGCATGACGCTGATGAAGATGCCGGTGTTCAGCTGGACGACGCTGTGCACCAGCGGACTGATCATCGCGACCTTCCCGGTGCTCACCGCCACGCTGTTCATGCTGGCGCTCGATCGCTACGTCGGCACCCACTTCTTCACCACCGGCGGCGGCGGCAACGTGATGATGTACATCAACCTGATCTGGATCTGGGGACACCCGGAGGTGTACATCTTGATCCTGCCGCTGTTCGGCGTGTTCTCGGAAATCGTGCCGACGTTTTCGGGCAAGCCGCTGTTCGGCTACTCGTCGATGGTATACGCCACCGTCGCGATCATGATCCTGTCCTACCTGGTGTGGTTGCACCACTTCTTCACCATGGGTTCGGGCGCGGACGTCAACTCGTTCTTCTCGCTGACTACCATGATGATCTCGATTCCGACCGGGGTGAAGATCTTCAATTGGCTGTTCACGATGTATCGCGGACGCATTCGCTTCACGGTGCCGATGCTGTGGACGCTGGGTTTCCTGTTCACGTTCACCATCGGTGGCATGACCGGGGTGATGCTGTCGGTGGCGCCGGCCGACTTCCTGCTGCACAACAGCCTGTTCCTGGTCGCGCACTTCCACAACGTGATCATCGGCGGCGTGGTGTTCGGCTCGTTCGCGGCGGTCAACTACTGGTTCCCCAAGGCGTTCGGGTTCAAACTCGACGAGTTCTGGGGCAAGGCCAGCTTCTGGTTCTGGCAGATTGGTTTCTGGGTGGCGTTCGGCCCTCTGTACATCCTGGGCCTGATGGGCGTGACCCGGCGTCTGAGCCATTTCGAGGATCCGAGTTTGCAGATCTGGTTCATCATCGCCGCCTTCGGTGCCTTCCTGATCGCACTCGGCATCCTGTCCTTCCTGATCCAGATCTACGTCAGCATCGTGCGGCGCAAGGCCTACGCGGTGGGCCACGATCCGTGGGACGGCCGTACCCTGGAATGGTCCACCTCGTCGCCGCCGCCCGACTACAACTTCGCGTTCATCCCCCTGGTGCGCGAGCGCGATGCGTGGACCGACATGAAGGCGCATGGCTTCCGGCGTCCGCTCGACGGCTTCAATCCCATCCACATGCCGAAGAACACGGCCACCGGCGTCGTCATCGGCGTGCTGGCGTTCGCCTGCTGCTTCGGCCTGATCTGGTACATCTGGTGGCTGGCGGCGGCATCGCTGGCCGGCGTCATTGCCGTGGCCATCGCCCACACCTTTAACTACCACCACGACCATCACATCCCCGCGGATGAGGTGCGCGAGTTCGAACATGCCGGCAACTGGCAGCCGGAAACACGGGGCGTCAACGCATGAATACCACCGCCATTGATAGCGCCGCTTCCGTGCCGCCGGAATTTCTTTGCCGCGAGGAAGCGCCGCCGCGCAACGGCACCCTGCTGGGGTTCTGGATCTACCTGATGAGCGACTGCTTCATCTTCGCGTCGCTGTTCGCCTGCAATGCCGTGCTCGGTAGCAATTACGCCGGCGGGCCCACGGCCGCCGAAGTGTTCGACCTGCCCGGCCTTGCGCTCAACACAGCCTTGCTGCTGGTGTCGTCAGTGACCTTCGGTTTCGCGATGCTGGAGATGGCGCGCCAGAACAAGCGCGCGATGCTGGGTTGGCTGGCGGTGGCCGGGTTGCTGGCGGCGGCCTTCGTCGGGCTCGAGATCCACGAGTTCCTCGGCATGATCGCCGAGGGCGCAGGTCCCGGCCGCAGCGCGTTCCTGTCCTCGTTCTTCACGCTGGTGGCCACCCACGGCCTGCACGTCACCCTCGGCATCCTGTGGCTGATCGTGCTGATGGTGCAGACCACGAAGTTCGGACTCAACGAAGCCAACGTCCGGCGCCTGCAGTGCCTCAGCATGTTCTGGCATTTCCTCGACCTGGTCTGGGTCGGCGTCTTCAGCTACGTGTACCTGATTGGAGTGTTGCGATGAGCCATCCATCCGCATCCGGCGAAGCCGCACACGGCGACGGCGCCATGCACGAGCATCACGGCAGCCTGCGCGGTTACCTGACCGGGTTCATGCTGGCGGCGATCCTTACCATCATCCCGTTCTGGCTGGTGATGGGGCACGTCATCGCCGATACATGGCTGACCATCTTCATCGTGCTGGTGCTGGCAGTGGTACAGATTTTCGTGCACATCCGCTATTTCCTGCACCTCGATGCACGCTCGGAAGGCGGCTGGAACCTGATGGCGCTCATCTTCACCGCCGTGCTGGTGATCATCGTGTTGGGAGCCTCGATCTGGGTCATGTACAACGAAAACGCGAACATGATGCCGATGTCGCCACAATATCGACACCACGTGCAGGGCAAGTAGCAGCCGGAGCGGGGGAACCCGATGGCGCGCGGCCGCGGCAAGTTCGTGTTCTGGATGGCTTCGGCGAGCGTGCTGTTCGCCGGCTTCGTCCTGCTGGGCAACTGGCAGGTGCGTCGCTACCACCTGAAGCTCGGCATCAGCCACGCCATGCAAACCCGCGTGCACGCCGCACCCGTGCCCGCGCCGGGTCCGCGCGAATGGCCGCGCAGCGGGCAATCGCAGTACCTGCACGTCAGTCTCGGCGGCCATTACCTTCCCGGCGCGCAGACGCTGGTGCGCGGCACCAGCCGGGACGGCTACGGATTCTGGGTGATGACTCCGCTGCAGACGGAGCGCGGTTTCATCGTGCTGGTCAACCGTGGCTACATCCCCGACAGCCTGCCGCAGCAGCCGGCCTTCGCCGGAACCAATCCGCCAATCGGTGCGGTGACGCTGACCGGACTGCTGCGTGCGAGCGAACCGGGCGGAGGCTTCCTGCGCAGCAACCAGCCGCAAAAAAACCTGTGGTACTCGCGCGATGTCGCCGCCATCGCCGCCGCGCACGACCTTCCGCCCGGCAACGTCGCGCCGTACTTCGTCGATGCCGATGCCGTCCCCGGCAACGCGCGCTGGCCAGCCGCCGGACTCACCCAGGTCCACATCTACAACCACAGCCTCGGCTATGCCATCACCTGGTACCTGCTGGCGCTGGGCACCCTGCTGTGCGCCGGCATCGTGATTTACCACGAACGGGCACTCGCGCGGGAGTAGCGCAGCTTATTCCGCCGGCCGGCCAATGGCGGCTCCTCCCGCCCGGCACCACGACTTCGTGCACAGGCCGTGCAATCGCGGGCGGGCTATATTCGGCACTCTTTTTTTTTCCGGGAATTGCCAACCATGCGTCCTGCCTTCGCGCTTGCCATGACCCTTGCGTTTGCGTCCATGGGGGCACTCGCCGCACCGTCCTCGACACCGGCAGCCACCTCAACCAACACACCATCCGCGCAATTGCATGCGCTGTTCGAAAAATCGTGGAACGCGCAGCATCCCAAGCCCGCCGAGGGCAGTACCGGCTACAAGCAGCTTTGGGGCGATCCGGGCATGGCGCACGAGGCACGGCAGCTCGCGGACGCGAAAGCCAATCTCGCCGCGTTGAAAAAGATTGACATCGACAAACTCGATCCCACCGATCAGTTGAGTTACCGCCTGTTCGAATACCAATCGAACGATGCGATCGCTGGCGCTGCGTTTCCGGACGAAGCCCAGGGGCTGATTACACAGCTGTGGGGTCCGCAACTCTCCGCCGACGAATTTCGCAGCGCGCATTTCGACAACGCCAAGGGCTACGCAGGCCTGGTCCGCAAGCTGAATGCGCTCGGGCCGTATCTCGCGGCGTTCACTGAACGCATGCAGCAGGCGATGGCCAAGGGCATCGTCCAGCCGCGCGTGGTGATGGAACGCGTGCCGGACGAAATCGCCGCGAACATCGCCAGAGATCCCGAGCAAAGTCCCTACTACGCGCCATTCAAGAAGCTGCCGGATTCCATTCCGGCCACCGAGCAGAAAAAGTTGCGCGATGACGCCAAGGCTGCGATCACCGGCGTCGTCAATCCGGCATTCGCGAAATTCCTGGCGTTCTTCAAGGACGATTACCTGCCGCACGCGCGCACCGCGATCGGCGTGTCCAGCCTGCCCGACGGCAAGGCCTATTACGCCTATCTCGTGCGTCACTACACCACCACCGACATGACGCCGGCGCAGGTCCACCAACTCGGCTTGAAACTGGTGGCGAAGATTCACAGGCGGATGCATGCCCTGTTCAAGCAAATCGGTTTCAAGGGCAGCTACAAGGATTTCCTGCACTACCTGCGCACCGATCCGAAGTTCTACTACAAGAATCCTGACGACCTGCTCGAAGCCTACCGCGCCGCGACCAAGCGGGTCGATCCGCACACCGTCGACATCCTCGGCACCTGGCTGTTGCCGCGCGTGCCGTACGGCGTGCATCCGATTCCCGCCGCGCTCGCGCCCAACACCTACCCCGCCTATTCCGAACCGCCGTCCCGCGACGGCAGCCGCGCCGGCTACGTGGGCGTGAACCTCTACAAGCCCGAAACCCGGCCGAAGTACGAAATCCAGGTGTTGATGTGCCACGAAGGCCGGCCCGGCCACCAGTTGCAGATTCCCGTCGCGAACGAACTGGACAACCTGCCGAAGTTCCGTCGATACGCTTACTACAACGCCTTCGGCGAGGGTTGGGCGCTGTACGCGGAAACGCTGTGCGACCAGCCGATGGGCCTGTACACCAACCCGTATTCGAAGTTCGGATATTTGGACTACCAGATGTGGCGTGCGGTGCGGCTGGTGGTCGATACCGGCATCCATGAATACGGCTGGACACGGGCGCAGGCGGTCAAGTACATGCAGGACAACACCGCGCTGACCGACCAGAACATCGCGACCGAGGTGGACCGCTACATCGTGTGGCCGGGACAAGCGCTCAGTTACATGATCGGCGAGCAGACGATCCTGAAGCTGCGCGCCGAAGCGAAGGAAAAGCTCGGCGACAAGTACACCTTGAAGGATTTCGACGACGTGGTGCTGGGCCAGGGCAGCCTGCCGATAGCGGTACTGAAGGACGTGGTGAATCGCTGGATCGACAATACCCTCGCCGGCAAGCCCGCCGATCAACTCCCGTACGCCTGCAAACCGCGCACGGTGGAAGCCTGCGCGGCGAAATAGTGACTGACTGAAAAGCCATCCCCCTCGATCTCCCTTCGTTTCGAAGGGGGAGGACAAGCAGCAGGCTCCACGCGCACTTCACCCCCTTCCGCAGGAAGGGGGTCGCGCCGCAGGCGCGGGGGGATGAGTTCCGGCAAGCACGAAACCCCTGCTAAGCTCGCGCCACGCGAACGGACCGGGGAGCTCCGCGATGCGATGGCTTGCAATCCTGGCATGCACGCTGGCAATTCTGCTGGCATCGGCACCCGTACACGCGCAGACACGCGTGGAGCTGTTGGGCACGTGGCCCGCTGGCGATCCGGTGACGCTGCACAACGGCCAGAACTTCTACCTGCACCTTCGCTACCGCAGCGACCAGCCCGTGCACATCTGGGTGCGGCCGTATTTCGAAGGCAAGCCGGTCAAGGCCGGCAGCAACCCCTCGCGCACCTACCCCGCCGGCAGTGGCGATGCACTGGGCTGGTTTTTCCTGTTCGATCCCGGCGCACAGGTGGACGAGGTGCAAATCAAGGCCGGTGACGGATCGCTCGATCGCACGCCGGTCGTCGCGACCTTCCCCGTTTCCGTCACCAGCGACGACCAACCTGCCCAGGCATCCACCCGACCCGCGTGGCTGACGGCCTTGAACGCCGCCGACCAAACCGCGGCACGCGCGGATCACGAAAAATCCATGCTTCCGTCCGCGAGCGTCGGCGACACCGCGCTGTTCGGCGGATTCATGCTGGCATTCGTTGCGCTCGGCCTGATTGGCGTCGCCTGGCCCGCATGGGCGCTCTGGCGCTGGCGCGGCGGCTGGCGGATCGCCGCGGCGGTGCCGGCGATCGCGATGGGGTTCGTGATCCTGCGCATCGTCGTCGACACGGCGCGCGATCCCACCTCGCACAACCTGTGGCCGTTCGAGATCGTGATGTGGGGCGGGTTCAGTTGCCTGTGGATGCTGGCGGAAGGACTGGCGCGCAAGCTGGCGGGGGCGAATCGCGCGACGACCTGAACCCGACACGCCTCACTCGCGCGGCACGGACCCCGGATTTTCCTCGAGCAGATCGCGCAGGGCAGCCAGCATCACGCCGGCGCCAAGTGCGCGCAGCTTGCGCAAATTGAAATCCAGCCCCAACGTAAACAGCAACAACACCACGCCGAGGTTGGCGATCGACTGCATCGTCTTCTGGTCAGTCAGGAACCGCCACGGCACATGCGGGCCGATCAACACGCCGGCCACGATGTAACCCAACAGCACCGGCAGGCGCAGGCGCGGAAACACGACAACCACCACGCCCGCAGCCAGCATCACGCAAGCGAGGTCGCGAATGAACCCGATTTCGTGCAAACCCGTCCTCCTGCTGGTGAAATTCTTCCAGGATTCAGCGCGGAATGCTTGACGCAGAACCCCGTTCACACGTATTCTTGCGCGCTTCCTGTGTGGGGCCATAGCTCAGTTGGGAGAGCGCTACAATGGCATTGTAGAGGTCGTCGGTTCGATCCCGTCTGGCTCCACCAATCCGCACGCTGTCCCCATCGTCTAGAGGCCTAGGACACTACCCTTTCACGGTGGCGACCGGGGTTCGAATCCCCGTGGGGACGCCATGGTTGCTGGCATGGCAAGCGGTGCTGCAAGTAGAATGCGCAGTCCATCCATTGGGCGGCCAAGAAAAATCGGAACAATGCGGAGCGGTAGTTCAGCTGGTTAGAATGCTGGCCTGTCACGCCGGAGGTCGCGGGTTCGAGTCCCGTCCGCTCCGCCAATTCCGACCACGAATACGCACAACAAAAACCCCGCAAACGCGGGGTTTTTGTTGTGCGTCGTCTACTCGCAATCAGGCGACGTCACCTTCCGCGCGCGGCAGTGCAAGATTGCCGCGATAAATCAGGTAAGGCTCGGCCTGACCATTGATGACGGCCTCGTCCACCACGACCTTGCTGACGTGTTCCAGCGACGGCAGCTCGAACATGGTGTCGAGCAGCACGCTCTCGAGGATGGTGCGCAGTCCGCGTGCACCGGTCTTGCGCTTGATCGCACGCTTGGCGATCGCGGTGAGCGCGTCGGGCCGAAACTCGATCTCGACGCCCTCCATGTCGAAGATCCGCTTGAACTGTTTGGTGATCGCGTTCTTCGGTTCGGTGAGGATCCTGACCAGCGCGTCTTCGTCCAGCTCGTCCAGGGTCGCCACCACCGGCAGGCGGCCGACGAACTCGGGAATCAAACCGTACTTCACCAAATCTTCCGGTTCGACGCTGGCCAGCAGCGTGCCGACGTTCTGCTTGCGCTGCTTGCTGCGGATCTCGGCCGAGAAACCGATGCCCGTGGTTTCCGAACGCTGCTGGATCACCTTGTCAAGGCCGGAGAACGCGCCGCCGCACATGAACAGGATGTTCTTGGTGTCGACCTGCAGGAACTCCTGCTGCGGATGCTTGCGCCCGCCCTGCGGCGGCACGCTGGCAACGGTGCCTTCGATCAGCTTCAACAGTGCCTGCTGCACGCCTTCGCCGGACACGTCACGGGTGATCGACGGGTTCTCGCTCTTGCGCGAAATCTTGTCGATTTCATCGATGTAGACGATACCGGACTGCGCCTTCTCGACGTCGTAGTCGCACTTCTGCAAGAGCTTCTGGATGATGTTTTCGACATCTTCGCCAACATAACCCGCTTCGGTCAGCGTGGTCGCATCAGCGATGGTGAATGGCACATTCAGAAGCCGCGCGAGCGTTTCGGCCAGCAAGGTCTTGCCGCAGCCGGTCGGGCCGATCAAGAGGATGTTCGACTTGGCCAGCTCGATCTCATCCTTCTTCGCGCGCGATTCCACGCGCTTGTAATGGTTGTACACGGCAACCGCCAACGCCTTCTTGGCGCGGATCTGCCCGATCACGTACTGATCGAGCGTGTCCATGATTTCGCGCGGTTTGGGCAGCTGGGTGCGGCCGGACGCGGCCTTTTCTTCCAACTCTTCGCGGATGATGTCGTTGCACAGCTCGACGCATTCATCGCAGATGAACACGCTCGGGCCCGCGATCAACTTGCGGACTTCGTGCTGACTCTTGCCGCAGAACGAGCAATACAGGATCTTGCCGCCTTCGCCGCCGCGGCTGGGCCGGTCCTCGCTCATCTTTCAGCTCCGTAAATCATTCGTGGTGGCGTAAAACGAGTAGCCCCAATGCAGGCCGCAGCATAGCACAGCCGAACCGGGGGTCCGGCGTGCTGCTGGCATCGGAGACGCACAAGAAACAAGTGAAAAATCGTGGCTTTGCGACGGATGTCTCAGGCCGACTTCACCGTCTCGTCAGGACGCCGCTCGAACACGGTGTCGATCAGGCCGTATTCCTTCGCCTCTTCGCCGCCCATGAAGCGGTCGCGCTCCATGTCATGGGCAATCTGCTCGACCGTCTTGCCGGTGTGCTGGGCATAGATTTCGTTGAGACGGCCACGCAGGTACAGGATTTCCCTGGCGTGGATCTCAATGTCGGTGGCTTGGCCCTGCGCTCCGCCGGAAGGCTGGTGGATCATGATGCGCGCGTTCGGCAAGGCGAAGCGCTTGCCCTTCTTGCCCGCCATCAGCAGCAGCGACGCCGCGCTGCACGCCTGGCCGATGCACATGGTGCTGACGTCCGGCTTGACGAACTGCATGGTGTCGTAGATCGCAAGACCGGCGGAAACCACGCCACCCGGGCTGTTGATGTAGAACTGGATGTCCTTCTCGGGGTTCTCCGATTCCAGGAACAGCATCTGCGCCACCACCAGGTTGGCAACGTTGTCGTCGATCGGGCCGACCAGGAAGATGATGCGTTCTTTCAGCAGGCGCGAATAGATGTCGTAGGAGCGCTCGCCGCGCGAGGTCTGTTCGACCACCATCGGCACCAGGTTCAGATTCTTGATTTCACTGTTCATCGGGTGCTGCATGGAATTCTCCCGTGGATGGACGCGGCAATCAGGCCGCGGGGCCCTGCGGGTGCATCACCTCATCGAAACTCAAGGTCACCTCGGTCGTGTCGGCATGTTCTGCCACCCACTCCGAAACCTGATCCTCGAGCACCGCGGTACGCACGTTCTCCATCAACTGGGGGTTGCCGCGATACAGTTCAATGACCTGCTCGGGTTCCTCGTAGGTCGAGGCGATCTTGGCGATGCGCTCGGTCACCTTGCGGTTGTCGACGCGCAGATTGTTGCTTTGCGCGATCTGACGCAGCAGCAAGCCCGCGATCACGCGCTGGTGCGCGATCGGCTGGGCAGCCTCCATGGCCGCGGCCGGAATCGCCTGCTGGCCGAGGTTCGGCATCGCCGCACGCACCAGTGATTCGGATTCGGCGCGCTCCAGCACTTTCGGAACTTCGATGTCGGCGTAAGTCGCAGCGAGCTTGCTGCCGACTTCGTTGCGCAGGCGCGCGCGCAGCGCGTTATCGAGTTCACGCTCGAGATTGGCGCGCACTTCCCTGCGGAAGGTCTCGACCGAACCATCGGCAATGCCGAAGTTGTGGATGAAAGCCGCGTCCACTTCCGGCGTCTTCGGTTCCTGCACTTCGCCCACGCGCAGGTCGACGTGCGCCTGCTTGGCGGCCAGCTGCGGGATCGGAAACGCCGCCGGGAACTCGGCGTCGAAGGCGACTTCATCACCCTGCGAGTGACCCTTCAGCGCGTCGTCGAACAGGGCCAGCGCGGTGTTGCCGTCGATGATGGTGGCAGCGCGCTCGCGGCCCTCGGCCGGATGCCGGAAATCGTCCGCCTGCGCGGAATAATCGACGATCACCATGTCGCCGGTCTGGGCGGCACGCGCGACCTTCTCGAACACCCGGCGCTGCACGCGCAGGGTCTCGATCATGTGGTCGACGTCGGACTCGCCGACCTCGGCCCGCGGACGGTCGACCTTGAGCAGGGAAACCTCAACCGTCGGCAGCTCCGGCATGACCTCGAAGGTTGCCGTATAGGCAATCTCGCCATCCTTGGGTTTGCCATCGGTGTCGATGTTCGGGTTGGCAACCGGCTGCAGGTTCTGCGCGCGCACGGCCTCGCTGAAGGTGCTGCCGATCAGGTCGGACAGGGCTTCACCGCGCACCTGTTCGCCAAATCGCTGTTCGATGACCTTGGCCGGCACCTTGCCGGGGCGGAAGCCCTTCAGGCGCACGCTGCGACCCAGCTCGGTGAAACGCTGGCGCACCTTGGTCTCGTACTGTTCGGCGGGAAACTTGACGATCAGCTTGCGCTCGAGCTTGCCGACGTTTTCAAGGGACACTTGCATGGTGGTCTGGAACTCCTGAAATCACTGTGCGCTTGGCGCGTTTGTTGGCAGCGCCGCATGACGTGTTGCCGCCGGCATGTCCAGGGAGCTCGCAAGATCCCATCCATGACAGAACTTTCGAAGGCGCCATCCCTGGTCGAAGCTCCGTGGTGCGAAAGGCGGGACTCGAACCCGCACGGGTTGCCCCACTGGAACCTAAATCCAGCGCGTCTGCCAGTTCCGCCACTCTCGCCCGCTCCAATCACGAATGATATCGCGCGCAGCGCGATTATCACTCCTCCCTCGCCCGCCTGCGGGAGAGGCGGCCGCAGGCCGAGCGCTCCGCGCTGGGGTGAGGGTGCACAGCTGCAACAGATGAAAATGGTGGGCCGTGTAGGATTCGAACCTACGACCAAGAGATTAAGAGTCTCCTGCTCTACCAACTGAGCTAACGGCCCGCAAACCCTGCATTGTATAAGAAATGGGGTGGATGATGGGACTCGAACCCACGACAACCGGAATCACAATCCGGGACTCTAACCAGCTGAGCTACATCCACCATTGATACGTATTTGCAAGTCGCAGCTTCCCGCGCTCCTGCAACATCCACCATTGAAACACGAGCCCATGTCGCGGCTGCCGCCGCTCCTGCATTATTCGCAACGTGACACCTGCAGGGGACGCAAGGCCCGACCGATGCCGCAGCCACCGCTGCAGCCGCAACAACAATCACGGCGAGCCGACAATTTTCCCTGCGCAGACCAAAACTTGCAAGCGCCGCGAAACACGGCCGGATTGCTTCGCCACCCGTGCTGCGCTAGTTTGCGCGCATGCCCAAGTCTTCTTCCAAGCCCACGGTCACGGCAGCTGAGACCGACGCCGTCACCCGTTTCGAGCAGTCGCTGGGCGAGCTGGAGCAACTCGTCGGGAAGATGGAGGACGGCGAATTGAGCCTGGACGAGTCATTGCGCTCGTTCGAACGCGGCATCGCGCTGTATCGCGACTGCCAGGCCGCGTTGCAGCAGGCCGAAGCGCGGGTCAAGCTGCTGCTGGATCCGGCGCAACCGGACTCGGCGCAGCCGTTCGACGCCGCTGACGAAACCTGAAAACTGCTCGCGGCCGACAAACCCGACTGCTGCGGTGGCAACGCTGCAAACAGAAAGCGGGCCGATGGCCCGCTTTCTGTTGCTGTCTTTCCAAATCGCGAGTTACTTGATCAGCCGCAACGCGATCGGGTAGCGGTAGCTGCCCTTGCTGCTCACCGCGACGGCGGCAATGATGCAGAACACCAAGTTGGCGAGCAATACGATGAAGATCAGAACAAACCCGATCAGCACGAACATCAGGATCCAACACACCACAATGCCGATAAGGATGGTGATTTGAAAGTTCAGCGCCTCTTTGGCCTCATCGGTCAAATAGCCCTTGGCCGGGTTGTCCTTGTTCATCAGCCAAATGATCAGCGGCAAGATGAAGCCCAGAACAATCCCAGACAAGTGGGTGATCATCGCGAGGCTCTTGTCGTCGCTTCCGCCAGCCGCGGCGGGCGGACTGGGTGGTACGGCTTCCGGTGGCACGCTCATGGACTTGCTCCCCTCGAAGTAGTGATGGTGGGCGAGTGGAAACCCGCACACAGACTCTCCACCCGCGCGAGCCGGGTGTCAAGCATTGGTGCGAGCCAGCATCTGAGGCCAATTCACGCGGCAGCGCGCGCGCTCCGAACCAACCCGTCGATCGGCGCAACACCATCGCTACCGGGGAAAACCCGTGATGCCAACAGCGATTCCGAAACGCCCAAGTGCGAAGCCAGCACACCCTTGAACACCGAGCGAAAATCGGTGGTCGCGTGCACGTCGCGGTTCTGATACAGCTCGCCGGATCCGATGCCAGGCCACTGTCCGGCCACGCGTCCGCCGTGCAGCGCGCCGCCAGCAAGGAACATCGAACCGCCGGTACCGTGATCGGTGCCGCCGGTACCGTTGACGTGGGCGGTGCGGCCGAATTCGGTCGCGACGATCAAGATGGTGCGGCCCCACATTCCACCCATCGCCTGCTGGAACGACTTCAGGCCAGCATCCAGTTCGGCGATCTTGCTGGTGACGATCGCCGCCTCGTTGGCGTGGGTGTCCCAGCCCTCGTCCTCGACGAAGGCCACGCGCGGGCCGTCACTCTTGCCCATGAAGGTGCCCGCTGCACCCATCATCACCGGCAGGCCGCCCTGCTTTTTCTTGCCGGGTTTGCTGCTCGCCAGCATTCCGATACCTGACTCGGGAACCGGCGAATCGTTTTGCTGAGCCACAGCGCGCGCAAACGGCGAGGCGAGGCGCGTGTCTGCGGCGTACAAAGGTTGCAGCCGCTGCAGCAGGATCGGATTGACCTCGGTCGGCAGCGGCGGCGACCACGTCTCGACCTTGGCCGAGCCGCGCATCGTCAGCGGCATCACCGCCGCGCACGCGAGCCCATCCACGCCCGGCATGCTGGCGATGCAGCGGTTCAACCATCCCGTCTGTGACCCGTCCGGTTTCGAAGTGCCATTCTCGACGCAGTTCTGGGCCTGGAAATGCGAGCGGCCCCAGTACGGCGGCGCGGCCGCCACCACCGGCATGAACTGACCTTGTGCATACAATTGCGCGGCGTAGTTGAACGACGGATGCAAAGCAAACACGCTGTCCAACTTGTGCGCGGGTTTCGCCGCCGAGGGCGACAGCGCCAGCGCACCGCGAATGGCCTGATAGCCAGGATCGCCATACGGCGGCACCGATTCGAGACCATCGAGCCCGCCGCGCAGCAGCACGAACAGGAAGCGCGTGTCCGCACCGGTGGCGGCGAAGGTGAGCTTGGGCCAAACCAGCAAGGTCGCGGTGCCGACGGCGGCGGTGCCAAGGAATTGTCTGCGGGTCAACATATTCAAACCCTCCACTGGAACGTGGGGCTGGCGAACAGCGTGGCGTAGGCCTGACGTTTGGATTCCGCCCGGCGAATGGCTTGCGCGGTGTCCTCATCGAGCAGCGGGCCAAGGATGTCCTGCGCGAACGCGAGCGGTTCACCACCGCCTGACGCAACATGTGCCGACAAGGCTTCCGCTGCCTGCACGCGTTTCCAGAGGCCATCTGGATCAACCCAGTTGGCCGAGTTGTCGGAGAACCCGGCCGGTGAGCGTGGATCGAACACCGGCTGACCCAGCGTCGTCAACAATCCGAGCACCGGTTGCGGGCGGCCTTGCAAATCAATTTGCGCCGCGCGCAACGCGGAAGTGACAAAATCCTGCGGCGTCTTGAACTTGCGCGCTTCGCTGCCCCACGCTTCCGGACTTTCGATCAGCGTGCGATACACGGCGGCAAGATCGGTGTCGTGATCGAGGTAACTTTTGGCCATCCGATCCACCAGGGCGGGCGGCGGATCGTCGGACACGAAATGCTGCGCCAGCTGCAGCGACAGGTGCCGCGCGGTCGCCGGGCGGTGGGCAAGAAAATCGAGGATCGCCTTGCCCTGCTCGAAGCCGCCTTCCGCAAACGTCTTGCCCAGCACGCGGCGCGCGCCGGGCTCGTGCGCGTTGGCGCGGAACACGAAAGCAGAATCGGGTTGCCGGCCGTTCGCGAACTCGCGCTTGGCGGCCACGCTCCAACCGGTGAGCGCACGCGAAAATTCGGTGACGTCGGCCTGCGTGTATCCACCATTGACGCCAACCGTGTGCAGTTCCATCGCTTCGCGGCCGAGGTTCTCGTTGAGGCCGCCGGCCTTGCCCTTGCCGGCGTCTCCATCGCGCGCCAAGCGCGCGGCGATGCGACGGCCGAGCCGCGAATCCGGCCCGACCGAGCGCACGTTGTCGAGATACAGCAGCATCGCCGGGTGGGTTTCGACCGCCAGCAGCATGTCGGCAAAGCGTCCGGTGACATGCGGACGGATCGCCTCGCGCTCCATCGGCGCGGCGAACAGGCGCGCCGAAAATTTGTCCACCGACACCGCAAAATGGTTGGACCAGAATCGCACCAGCCGCTCGACGAACGGTGTCGCCGTGCCGGTGGCAATCCGGATGCGCGCGGAGAATTCGGCCAGCAAGTCCTTCCGCTGCTCCTGCCGATACGGTTGCAGGGCCTGCTTGAGTGCGGCTGCCGCAGCCTTGGTGTCACCGGGCGGCCCCGGCATCTTGCCGGTCAGGAAGTCGCGCCGGCCGCGACCGCCCTGCTTGAACTCGCGCCGGATGGCAAACAACTGTATTTCATCCCGCAGGTAATCGATGCTGGTCGGCAAACCCGCAAGGAATTGTGCGCCATCCGGACCCCGTGCAAGCTGCGTTTCCAGCCATGCGCGCGGATCGTGTGCGCCCGCGAGATCGCCGGGCTTCGCACCCAGTCCAAACCGATTGACTGCCGCGGTCACGGCATTGCCGGTTGCGCCCATGGATTCACCTTGCCTGGAACAGACAAGGCCATAACGCGCATCGGGTAGCCCCGGTTGACCGGCGGACCACCCGGTGCCGCTACTCGCCCGCCACGGTCATCCTGTCGATCAGGATCGAACCGGTCAGGATCGCGCCGCGCGGATCGACATCCGCGCCAATCGCCTGCACGTCCATGAGCATCTCGCGCAGGTTGCCGGCGATGGTGATTTCTTCGACCGGATAAGCGATTTCACCGTTCTCGACCCAGAATCCTGCGGCGCCACGCGAATAGTCACCGGTCACGATCGACACCCCCTGTCCGATCAGGTCACTGACCAGCAGCCCCGTACCCAGCCGTTGCAACATCGCGGCGAAGGTTTGTGGTGTCTCGCCGTCTCGCGCGCCGGGTGCCACCACGAGGTTGTGCACGCCGCCGGCATTGCCGGTGGTCGCGAGGCCCAGCTTGCGGGCGGAATAACTCCCCAAGACGTAACGTTGCAGCACGCCGCCCGTGACCAAGGCAGACTCGCGCGTGGCCACGCCTTCTGCATCGAAGGCCGCCGACGCATGCCCGCGCTTGCGAAATGGCTGCTCGGTGATATCCACGAACGGCGGCAGCAGCGGTTTGCCGGCGTGGTCGAGCAGGAAGCTCGCACGCCGGTACAGCGATCCACCACTCACGGCACCGGCCAGATGGCCGATCAGGGTGCGCGCAACTTCCGGCGCGAACAGCACCGGACACTCGCGGGTGCCGAGCCGGCGCGCACCCAGACGCGCCACCGTGCGCTCCGCGGCGGTGCGGCCGATCATGTCGAACGCCGGGAAGTCGTGCGCATCGCGCACATACTCGTACCAGCCATCGCGTTGCATCGCGTTGCCCTTGCCCGCAATCAGCGAACAGGAAATCGAGTGGTGGGTGCCGCGCTCGCGGCCAACGAAACCGTGTGAATTCGCATACACCGCGACACCGCCGCCACATTGCACACTGGCGCCTTCAGAGTTGCTGATCGCGGCATCGGCGCGACCAGCGCCCTCGACTTCGCGGCCAATCTCGATGGCACGTTCGACCGATGGTTCCCACGGGTGCCACAGGTCGAGGTCGGGAAACGTCTTCTGCATCAAGGCAGCATCGGCGAGGCCGGCGCAGGGATCGGGTTCGGTATAGCGCGCGATCGCGCAGGCCTGCGCCAGCGTGGCCTCGATGGACGATAGTTTCAGGTCCGCGGTGGAGGCACTGCCCTTGCGTTGCCCGAAATACACGGTGAGGCCAAAACCGCGGTCACGATTCCGCTCCACGGTTTCGACTTCCCCAAGGCGTACGTTCACCGAAAGCCCGGTGCTGACGCTCGCCGAGACTTCCGCCTGCGAGGCCCCCGCGGCGCGGGCACGGCGGATCACATCCTCCGAAAGCTCCGCGAGACGATCCAACTCGGCAACGCTGCCATCTGCAACACTGACATCAGGGTTCACGCACGATCCTTTTGACCTTTGTTTCACGACCATCGACTATAGCGCGCATGCCACGCTCCACTGAACATTCCGACGTGATCGACGACGGCCCCAGCCGCACCGCGCTGCGTCGCGAGGCGCTTGACGTGCTGGTCTTCGCGCGCCAGCTTTCCGAGCTGCCACCCGCGCGCCTCGCCAAGCTGGAGCTGCCCGACGCTGTCCGCGACGAGCTTGCCAGCGTGCAATGCACGCCTTCGCACATCGCCCACAAACGCGCCCTCGCGCACCTCGCCAAGGTCATGCGCGCACACGCCGAGGACGACTTCGCAAGTGCGCGCGCGGCGCTGGCCAACGACAAGGCGTCCGGCATGCGCGGCGCCGCCGGGCTGCATCGCGTGGAAGCACTGCGCGAGAAGCTGCTCGGCGACAACGGCGACACCGTACTCACGGAACTCATCGCAACGCACCCCGATCTCGATCGCCAGCACCTGCGTGCACTGATTCGGCAAGCACGTCTGGAACGCGACAAAGCCAAACCGCCACGAGCATCCCGCGAGCTGTTCCGCATCCTGCGTGATCTTTTGTAGGCGCGGCGGAAGCCGCGACCAGCATGCGGCACGATCGCAATTCGCAGCGCGCTTTCCAGCGCTCTTCCAGAACGCCCACTACGCGGTGCCACCCACCGTCATTGCCAGGACCTTGGTAGTCGGCATGCCGACGCCGACCGGCACGCTTTGACCTTCCTTCCCGCATATGCCCACGCCTTCGTCCAGCGCGAGATCGTTGCCGAGCATCGCCACACGGGTCAGGACGTCAGGACCGGAGCCAATCAGGGTCGCGCCTTTGACTGGCCGCGTGATCTTGCCGTGTTCGATCAAATACGCCTCATTCGCCGAGAACACGAACTTGCCATTGGTGATGTCGACCTGGCCGCCGCCGAAGTTGACGGCGTACAAGCCGCGCTCGACCGAGGCGATGATTTCGGCGGGGTCGCGCTCGCCTGCCAGCATGTAGGTATTGGTCATGCGCGGCATCGGCAGGTGCGCGAAGGATTCACGGCGGCCATTCCCGGTTGGCGTCGCGCCCATCAGGCGCGCGTTGTGCTTGTCCTGCATGTAACCCACGAGCCGCCCGTTTTCGATCAGCGTGGTGCAGTTCGTTGACGTACCTTCGTCATCAATGCTTAGCGAACCACGCCGGCCCGGCAAGGTTCCATCGTCGACCACGGTGACGCCGTCTGCCGCGACCTTGTCGCCCATGCGCCCAGCGAACGCCGAGGTGCCCTTGCGATTGAAGTCGCCTTCCAGACCGTGTCCGATGGCCTCGTGCAGCAGCACGCCCGGCCAACCTGGCCCAAGCACCACGTCCATCGTGCCGGCCGGCGCCGCGACCGCATCAAGATTAACCAACGCCTGGCGTACGGCCTCGCGCGCCCACGCGTGCGCGCGGCCGGAATCGATCAGTTCGCGGTAACCGCAGCGGCCGCCGCCGCCGGCATAACCGGATTCGCGGCGCTCGCCAGCTTCCGCGATCACCTGCACGTTGACGCGCGTCAACGGCCGCACGTCGGCCGCGAGCGTGCCGTCGGCGGCTGCAACCAGCACCGAGTCGTGTACCGCGTTCATGCTCACGATGACCTGCTTGATGCGCGCATCGAGACTGCGCGCGAGCGCGTCGAGTTCGCGCAACAACGCGATCTTCGCGGAATTGTCGAGTGCCTCGATCGGGTCGGCGGCCGGATACAGCGCGCGCGCGTTGCGCACCGTCAGCGGCTTGCCGGAACCGTTCCCTGACTGCGCGATCGCACGCGCGGCGCCAGCGGCTTCCAGCAGCTGCGGCAAAACGATGTCGTCGGAATAGGCAAAGCCGGTTTTCTCGCCCGACACCGCGCGCACGCCTACGCCCTGCTCGATCGAATGGCTGCCGTCGCGCACGATGCCGTCCTCGAGCACCCACGATTCGCTGCGCGAATGCTGGAAGTACAGGTCTGCCGCGTCGATCGAAGGTGCCATCACGCGTGCGAATACGCGCTCCAAATCACTCGTCGAGAGTCCGCCCGGTGCGAGCAGGTTGCGTTCGACGAGGGCGAGTGGGGAATCCATCGGGCTGCGATCCTTGGGTTGATCTCACCCAACTTAAGGGCGGATCCACCGTTCCGCAAGCAATCGTGCAGTCAGCGGGGCGTACCTGCGGAACCCGCCGGCGCTGGCGCGACCGACACGGACACCGCCGGCGCAGGACTGGCAGCGCTCTCCGTTGGCGCTGACGACGCATTCGCGGCAGCTGCCGGGGTGCTGGACGCCGGGGCGGGCGCAACGCTGAAAGCGCTTGCCGACGCACCATTCAGTACGTGCGGGTGCGGCGATTCCACCGCTACGAACTTCGGCTTGTCCCAACTGCCGGTAACGAGATAGGTATTGTCGGCGGCATGGTTGATGCTGTTGCCGAGCAAGCCCTGCACCACCAGCCCTGCCGCCGCCCCCACGGGGCCGCCGATCGCTGCTCCCACAATGGGCAGCGTCGCACCGAGGTGCGGCACCGCGGTCACCGTGGCATCAAAATCGCGCGCACGGAAACCAACCCGGCCGTGCATGCTGATTTGCGCCGCAGGCGCCTTGATCGCCATGTCGTTCGTGAACGCGTTGCCATCGGCAAATCGCAATGTGGCGGTGGCGCGATCGAATCCGAACCCGGTCTTGAATACGTCGCCGAAATGCAATGCCAGCCGGCTCGGCAATTCACGCACCGACAACAGGCCCAACATCCTGCCAAACCCTGGCTGCACCGCAAGGATGCGTCCATGGCCGATATCGAGCTTGACGGCGCCATCCATCCAGCCGAGCGAGAAGGCCGACGGCGAACCCGGCCAAGTGCTGTCGATGTGGATGTGGGTATTGCGCCCGCCTGCGAGCAGGCCCTTGAAGCCGAACGCCGCCAGCGTGTCGCCGAAATCCTGCGACGAGATATCGGTCACGAAGTGCGATGTGCTGACTGCGGCGGTGCCGTTCCAGTCGCCGCTTGAATGAATCGAAAAATCCTTGCCGGCGGAATCGAACTTTGCAACGTGCATGCCAGTCAGGGTCGGCGCGCTTTCAAGGCTGGTCTTGCCAAGATGCGCAGCGCCGAGCCGCAAGTCACCCACGGCAACGTGGAGCGGCGGCACCGCGGACGGCGAGACAGGAGATGACACCGGTGGTGGTTCCGGCGTCGCCGGTTGCTTCGATGCCGGCGGCTCCGGCCAGTACAGGTGCTGCAGGTTCGCGCTGATTCCACGCGTCATCAGCGCGCTGGTCGATACGTTTACGGTGCCCTTTGCGGCAGCACCATCGAGCGTGATGGTGTCATCCTGCGCATTCGCGGCGAAACCGATTCGCATGAAACCCAGGTGCGTACCGAAGACCTCGGCATCGCCGGTCGTGACGTTCACGCTGCCAAGCTGCGGAAACGAACCGCCCTGCCCGCTGCCCGTCGCCTGCGCGATCCAGCCACCGACATCGAGCCGTGGCGCATGCCCCGTCACCACCAGACCGCTTGCGGGTATCTGCGTCGGCGGAGCGCTGCCGAGGTTCACTGCCAACGCGGCCGGCATGTTGCGGGTTGCGTCCGCGAGGCGTCCGCGCAACCGCAGCCGATCACCCAGCGACACACTCAACGGCGCACCATCGGGTGGCAATTGCAAGCTCACCAGCAATGGCCACTGTGCCGCTGCAGGTTTGTCCAGCGGCGCCGGAAAATCCAGTGCGATGCCGGTCAACTTCGATTGCACCGTGAGGATCGGCGTTACCGGTGCGTTCGCCGTCGCCGCAAGCACCTTCACGCCAATGTGGAAGGGCGCGACACCCTGCGCATGTGCGACCAGCGCTGCAAGATCGGGATAGCCCTGCACCAGGGTCTGTGCCGACATGCTGGTATCGAGGGACGCCTCGACAACGTCCTTGGGATCACTGACGCCGCTGGCCACAGCCAGTGACAGCGCCGCGGGCGAACCCCGGAATCCGGCGGCAAGATCATTGGCGGTGAAACCGCGGCCTTTTATCAGCAGCGGACCCGTGACGTTTTTCAACGCCAACTGCCACTTCGGCGCCGTCACGTCCGCCCGGGCCAGATCGACGCGTCCACTGAGCGTGAACTTTTCCGCATCGTCGAGCGGAATCGACAGGTTGATTCCGAACTTGCCGGAGCCACCCACCGTCAAGCCCGTCAGCGCATCCGCAGCGTTCGCGCCAACCGGGCTGTGCCGCACGAAATCCAGCAAGGCAGCACCGCTGCCCTTGCCGCTGATGTCGAGTCCGAGCACACCATGTGCGAGATCCGGAATCGTGGCCACGGCATGCTCCACGTTGACGTCGCGCACGCTCACGTGGTCCGCGGCAATGTGCATGGTGTTGTTGACGAAATCGACGTCGGCGTCGACATGGGTCGAGCGCGGCCATGCATCGGAAAAGTTGAAGGTTGCATCCTCGACCCGCCCGGCCGCCTCGAACTTGCCCTGGTGATCCAGGAAAGGCCAGGCATCCAGCGGGCCGCGCACCAACACGCGCGCCGACGTGACCTTGCCGGCAACCAGCGCATGATCGAGCCACGCGACCAGCTTCGGCGGCATCGAGCGGTACGGCCAAAAATAATCCGCATCAGGCACCTCGGCGTGTTCGACTGCGGCGAACGCGGAGAGGAATGGCGCATGGCCCTTGCCCGGCCAGATCAGGCGCGCCTCGGCGTTGCCGGCAAAGCTGCCCATCTCGAAATACAGCGCCGGCGTCGCGATGTTCCAGTCGCCAGCGTCGCGCCAAGCCACGAAGGTACCGCCCAACTTCTCGAACACGTACGGCTTGCGAAACACATCCGTCAGCGCCACGGTCGCCGTCTGGGGTGGCAACTCCAGCGACATCGCCGCGTTGTCGGCGCGGAACGTGGCATGCGCCAACTGCAGCCCCGGGATCTTGCCGGTCGCATCGGCTGCAAGCGCCGACGTGCGCGCCGTCAGGTAGTACGCACCGGCTTCCCGCCATTGCAACGCGGCGGTGTCGATGCGCCCACTCGGCTGTGCCTTGTGCACCCAGTCCGCAAATGCAGGCGGCGCCTGCGGGGCCAACGCCAGCAACGACAGCCACGGTGCAACATCGACCGCTCGCGCTGCGCCGCTGACCTGCCACGCACCAGCATGCCCGCGCAGCTGTGCAATGGCACCACCCGCAGCATCAATGTCGGCCTTGGCTTCGCCCGGTCCGCGCCATGCGAAATTCCACCCATCCGCAACGCGCGTGGCGCCCAACACCCCGGACAGCGAGGTTATCGCGACTCGCCGCCCATCAGGCGCAGCCACACCGAGGTCGCGCAGCGCGTACCGCACCCGCGCGGAAGCAAGTTTTCCATCGTGCCATCCGCCCCAGAATTCAACGTCGCCACGGCCACTGCCGATCGCGTAGCCGCGCAGGTCGAGTCCGCGCGTCGCTGCCACGAAATCAAGGTTGCGAGTTGACAGGTAAAGCTCGTAGTCCCGCGTCGCAGGCTCCATGCGCCCGGCCACGGTGACCGCTTGGTGCGTGCCCTGCTGCTGGATAAAACCTCCGATTCGCACTGAGTCGCCAACGTTGACCGCACGCAGGTGCGGCGCGAACAGCCGCCATGCATGCCCGGACACCTGGTCGACAATGTCGACACGCACGTCGCCCAGGTCGAGGTCGACCGGCAACGATTGCAGTGATGCGTGTGCCTGCCCTTCCGAACTCCCGAAGCCGTCCACGCGCCAGCCTGCGGCCGAGTGCACCACGCGCATTTCCACGCCGCTCACGCGCAATGTGATCCAGCGGTGCGCGGGCCGCAGCCACGCGCCGAAGTCAAACTTGAGCGCCGCTTGCGGCAAGGTGATCGACTGGCCGCCGTTCACCCCGGGTCCCAGCGTTAAATCGCTGACGGTCAGCAGCGGCCCCGACGGTTGCCATTCACTGCTGATCGCCGCGAACTTCACCGGACGATGCAAACGGGCCGACAGTTCCTTCGCGATGTAATCGGGATGGTGCGTCGCCCACGGCAGCACCGCCTGCACGAGGCCCACGAACACCGCCGCACCGATCAGCAACACCGCGACCAGCGCCATCACGGCGAAGCGCAAGCGACGCAAGTGGCGGCGCCAGGGATTCATCGAATCCACACGTCTACACGCGCCATCCCGGTGGACGACGGACCTGCGCGCTGGAGCCCAATTTTGCGCGCCTTGTCACAACAACACGACATCGAACTGCTCCTGCGCGTATTGCTCTTCCGGCTGGAAGCGGATCGACTTGCCGATGAAGGCTTCGAGCTCCTGCACCGCCGCGGACTCCTCTTCCAGTATCCGCGTGACCACGCGCGGCGAGGCCAGCACCAGCAACGCTTCGGCCTGGAACTGGCGCACCGCGCGAGTGATCTCCCGGAAGACCTCGTAACCAACTGTCTCGGCCGTCTTGACGATGCCGCGGCCCGAGCACGCCGCGCACGGTTCGCACAACTGTCTCGCGAGGCTCTCGGTGGTGCGCTTGCGAGTCATCTCGACCAGGCCCAGCGGCGACATTTCGTACACCGTGGTTTTCGCGTGGTCGCGGGCCAGCCCTTTCTCGAGCGTGCGCAGCACCTGACGCTTGTGCTCGTCGTCGTGCATGTCGATGAAGTCGATGATGATGATCCCGCCGAGGTTGCGCAGGCGCAGTTGCCGCGCCGCCGATTGTGCCGCCTCGAGGTTGGTGCGGAACGCGGTTTCCTCGAGGTCACGGGTACCGAGATAGGCACCGGTATTGACGTCGACCGTGGTCATCGCCTCGGTCTGGTCGATCACGAGGTAGCCGCCGGATTTCAATGGCACATCCTTGCGCAGCGCCTTCTGGATTTCATCCTCGACGCCGTACAACTCGAAGATCGGCCGTTCCCCCGGGTAGTGCTCGACACGCCCGGCCAGCCCGGGCATGAACTGGCGCGCGAATTCGAGGGTGTGTTCCCATGTTTCGCGCGAATCGACGCGTACTTTCTCGATGTCGTCGTGCATCAAGTCACGCAGCACGCGCAGCGGCAAAGGTGGTTCCGCATACACGCGCTCACCGGGTTTGGCTTGCGCGATCGCGGCGGACACCGACTCCCACACGCGCGTGATGTAGGCGACATCCTCCGCGAGCACCTTGGCATCCAACCCCTCCGCATTGGTGCGTGCAATCAAGCCGAACTTGCCGCCTTCGACCAATCCGGCGAGCACGCCGCGCAGGCGCTCGCGTTCGGCCTCGTCCTCGATCCGGACCGACACGCCAAGCGTTGTGCTGTCCGGCAGCAGCACAAGATAGCGCGAGGGAATCGAAAGGTGGCCCGACAACCGCGCGCCCTTGCTGCCGATCGGATCCTTGATGACCTGCACGATGATGCGCTGGCCTTCGTGCACCATCTCGGTGATGGCTGGAACAATGACCGGCGTGCTTGCATCGCGGTCTGCGGGCTCGCCATCCACGGAGGGGCGCGCCAGGTCCGCCGCGTGCAGGAAGGCACTGCGTTCCAGGCCGATGTCGACGAACGCAGCCTGCATGCCGGTCATCACCCGCCGCACCTGTCCGCAGTAAATGTTGCCGACGTAACCGCGGTGACTGCTGCGCTCGACATACACTTCCTGCAGCATGCCGTTCTCGACCACGCCGACGCGGGCTTCACGCGGCGTGACGTTGATCAGGATTTCTTCGGTCATGCGCCGGCATCGGATGAAACGGAGGTTCCCTTATAGCCCGCCACGGCTGAACCTGTCGATGCAGGAAGCGCCATGGATCCGGCGGCTTACACCGCGATACCGGCACGCCGCAACAGTGTCGCAGTCTCGAACAGCGGCAATCCCATCACGCCCGAATAGCTGCCGGCAAGATGCCGGATGAACGCCGCTGCACGTCCCTGGATTGCGTACGCCCCGGCTTTGCCGAGCGGCTCCCCGGTGGCCGCGTAGCGGGCGATGCCGGCATCGGCGAGCGTCGCAAACGTGACCTGCGACTCGCACGCCAGCACATCGACGTTGCCCTGCCATGCGCAACAAACCACCGACACCACCGTGTGCGTGCGTCCGGACAAGACGTGCAGCATGGCTGCGGCGGCGTCCGCGTCGACGGGCTTGCCGAACACCCGGTTGGCCAGTACCACCTCGGTGTCGGCGCCCAGCACCACGGCCTGCGGATCGCGCTGGAACACCGCATGTGCGCCTGCCCGGGCCTTGTCGCAAGCGACGCGCGCGACGTAGGCGCGCGGCGTTTCGCCCGGCGCGCGAACTTCGGGCACGTCGATGTCGACGATTTCGAATTCAATGTCGAGTTGCTTCAGCAACTCGCGCCGGCGTGGCGACCGGGAGGCCAGATAAAGCATGGCGCCAGCATACCGCCGCCGGTGGCAGGGAACCTGTCGGGCTTGGTGGTCGAGGCGAGGATTCGGCTGTGTGAGACTGACCCTGCCCCGTTTCCCGGAACGCGAGCTCAGCCTGGAGCCAGCCCAGGTCTATGCGTGGCGCACACAGATCCGTCCATATCGGCATCGCCGGGCTTCGGCGGCCCACCCTCAGGCGCGATGGTAAGGATGCCCATTGATGATCGTCACCGCGCGATACAACTGCTCGGCAACCACGAGGCGCACCAGCATGTGTGGCAGGGTCAACGGGCCGAGCGACCAGCGCTGGTCGGCGCGCTGCAGCACCTCGCGGGCGTGGCCGTCGGGTCCGCCGATCAGGAAGGCGAGATCGCGCCCGCCCATGCGCCAGTTCGACAATTGCTGCGCAAGCTGTTCGCTGGACCAGGTGGCACCACGGCCATCCAGCGCGATGACATGCGCATCGCGCGGCAGCGCGGCCAGCAACGCGGACCCTTCGGTCAGCATGGCCCGCGCGTCGGCATGGCCCTTGCCACGCGCGCCGGGTTTCAACTCGATGAGTTCCAGCGGCAGCTCGTGCGACAAACGCTTCGCGTATTCGGCGTAACCGTCCGCGACCCAGCGCGGCATGCGTTCGCCGACCGCGATCAAACGCGCACGCATGGTGTGTTACTCAGCCTGCGTTGGCAGCTTCGGGCACTTGGTCACCCACCGTCCACAGGCGTTCCAGCCCGTAGAACTCGCGGATGCGCGGCAGCATCACGTGCACGATGATGTCGCCGAGATCGACCAGCACCCATTCGGCTTCCTGCTCGCCTTCGACACCGAGCGGCAGCATGCCCGCGCGTTTGGCGAACTTCACGACTTCGTCGGCGATGGACTTGACGTGGCGCGACGAGGTGCCGGAAGCAATGATCAGCAGGTCGGCAATCGAGGTGCGCCCGCGCACGTCGATTTCACGCACATCCTGCGCCTTCAGCTCTTCGAGAGCTGCCAAAACACGGCGGCGCAGCATGGCGAGGTTGGGCGGACGAACGACGGACGATGCGGCGGGGCGTGACTTGGTTTGGCTGGTCAAGTTGTGGAAGGCCTCGGGCCCGATGGCACGCGGATTGCGCGCCACCAGTATGCACCCGCGGTGGCAGTTCGCAAGTGCGCTACCAGGGCCCGCCAATACCGCCCATGGCCTGCGGCAAATCCAGAATTGGGTGCGACAGCGCAGCTCACCGCGAATCGGAACTCGCGGGTCCCGGGTCTCGGAATTTCCGGTACGGCGCCAGCAGCGCCGGATCTTCCAGCAAAGCCTGCGGCACCAGCCAGCGCGGGTCGCCGCCATTCGCCAACAGGTTGCGGATGCGGGTGGCGGAAATGCCGAGCGCGGTCACGGCGATGTTGAACATCCGGCCCGCCGGCGTGGTGCGCAAGGTCTGCGCACTGACGGCCGCACGCGCCGCAACTTGCGCAGCCAGGTCCTCGGGCACCGCCGGGATCTGGCCCGGTCGCGTCAAGATGCACACATGTGCCAGCTCGAACAGTTCGCGCCAGCGATGCCATTCCACCAAGCCGGAAAACGCATCGGCGCCGATCAACAGCATCAACGGGCGTTGGACACCGATCTGCGCGCGGAAGGAAGCCAGCGTATCGAAGGTGTACGAAGGGCCGTCACGATCGAGTTCGCGCAGGTCGAGCTGCAGGCGATCCTGTCCGGCCAGCGCTGCACGCAACATCGCGGCACGCCGGGCGGCGCTGGCAACCGGCTGGGAACGATGCGGCGGCACCTTGGCCGGAACGAGAAATACCTCGGCACCGAGCGCCTCGGCGGCTTCCCACGCCGCACGCAAATGCCCGACATGCACCGGGTCGAAGGTGCCGCCGAAGACCGCCAGTGGACGCGTCGGGCTCATCAGGAAATCCACAGCGGAAACAGTCCGCAAATAAACGCGAATGAACGCGAATTACAGCCGTTCATTGCTCTTCCATTTGCGTTCTTTGCGTTCATTCGCGGACAGATCTGCTTTTTTATGCGGCAAGCATGGTTGCGGCGACGCGCGGTTGCGCAATCGCCACGATGAGGCGCTCCGTTTCGCGCCACGGGTCGCCGGTATCGCGGCCCTTGGCCATGCGGTCGATGCGCGCACACTGGGCAAGACAACACCGCCAATGCGCGGTGCCGCGGCCGGCGCGTTTCAACGCACCCGCAAACAGTTGCTGGCGCGCAGGCCAGAATCCGTATTCGTCGCGTGCGCCCGTCGCGAAATCCGGCGCCGCGGCCAGCCGATACGCCAGATCCAACTGGTTGAGCAGCCAGCCCAGCATCGGGATCAACTCCTCGCCTTCACCACGCAGGCCTGTCAGCACGTGCAGCGCACGCGCGGCATCTCCCCCGAAGGCCGCGTCGGTAAGGTTGTAGACGTTGTACCGCGCATTGTCGGCATCCAGCGCCTCCAGGTCCTCGGCCGTCACCACTCCGCCTTCGCGCAGCAGTGCCAGCTTGTCGATTTCCTGCGCAATCGCCAGCAGGTTGCCCTCGGCGCGCGTGGCCAGCAAGGCCACGGCATCGTCATGGGCCGAGAAGCCCTTGCCGTGCATGCGCGCGTGGATCCAGGCCGGCAACTCATCGAATCGCGGCGGCTTCAACCACGCGTAAACGCCGACACGCTCGACCGCCTTCACCCACGCGCCTTCGTGCTTCTTGCTCCACTCGGCGGCACTGATCAGCAGCACGGTATCTTCGGCGGGCGCCTTGCACCATTCGGTGATGGCTGCGGAACCATCGCGATCGGCCTTGCCGGTTGGCAAGCGCAACTCGATCACGCGACGGGTAGCAAACAGCGAGAGGCTCGCGCTACTGCGGGCCAGCCGGTCCCAATCGAAATGCGCGTCGACATCCAGCACCTCGCGCTCGCTGTAGCCCGATGCGCGGGCCCTGGCGCGAATGGCGTCACCGGCCTCCTGCAACTGCAGCGGCTCCTCGCCGCCGAGCAGGTAAACCGGCGCGAGCGCGCCCTTCTCCAGCGTGCCCAGCAAAGTCTGCAAAGCGTTCGCCACGAGTCCGGCCCTAGCGGGACGACGGTGGCGGCGTGGGCACCAGCACACCATCATGGGCATGCGCTTCGAGCCGGCGCATCACGGCATCGGTCATCTCGCGCACGAGGCTACGCCGGATCGACTCGGTCTCGCTGGTGATCGCCGAGAACTGCGTCTGGTCCACCGCAAACTCGTGCGAAAGGTCGATCGTTTGCACCGGGATCAGCGTGACGCCGTTGTCCGCCGTCACATTGAATTCGACGTGCATCCCGACGTTGTATTCACCCACGCGCTGGTAACCGCTGGTCAGCAGGCGCGAGGAAAACGCAGCCTTCGTGACGTCCAGTGTGGGGACGCCCTCGGCCGGCGCATCCAGCACGTCGACCTTGTTGGCACGCAACGTCGAGGCCAGCGAGCGCTTGAGCGCGGTTCCACCATCTACCTTCAGGTACACACTCTGCGCCATCGCCTGCGGCAGCGCCGCACTGCGGCGCAGGTGGAAGCCGCAGCCAATCAGCAGTACGCAGCTTGCAATGCACCACGCAAACACCAGCCAACGACGGATGTGCATCGAATCAGCTCCTGTCTCGAACCCGCGCGAGCATACCAGCGGCCTCCATCGCCGCCGCGTCAGCTGGCCACGATATTGACGATCTTCCCGGGGACCACGATCACCTTGCGCAAGATCTTGCCTGTCATCGCGGCGACCACGCCGGGCAACGCGCGCGCCTGCGCCTCAAGGTCTTCACGCGAGGCGTCGAGCGACGCGTCGAGCGTACCGCGCAGCTTGCCGTTGACCTGCACTGCCAGGGTCACGCTGCTGCGCAGCAGCGCGGCCGGGTCGGCCTTTGGCCAAGGCACAGCTTCGATCAGCGTTTCCTTGTGACCGAGCACCTGCCACAGCGCATGGCTGGCATGCGGCGTGAACGGATTCAGCAGCAGCACCATGGTCTCCAGCACTTCATGGCGCAGTGCGCGACCAGCGTCGCTCATGTCGTCAAACTTCGCCACGGCGTTCAGCAATTCCATCAGCGCCGCGATCGCGGTGTTGAAGTTGCGGCGGCGGCCGATGTCGTCACCGACCTTGGCGATCGTTTCGTGCAGCTGGCGGCGGAAGGCCTTCTGGGAGGCGGTCAACCCAGCGGGATCGACGTCTGGATGATCGGGCTGCGACGCGTGCGTCACCACCTCGCGCCAGAAGCGCTTGAGGAACCGCGCCATGCCTTCAACACCAGCCTCGCTCCATTCCAGCGACTGGTCCGGCGGAGCGGCGAACATCGAGAACAGGCGCACCGTGTCGGCGCCGAACTTGTCGATCATCAACTGCGGGTCGACGCCGTTGTTCTTCGACTTCGACATCTTTTCGATGCCGCCGACCTGCAACGGGTACCCATCACGCTTCATGCGCGCGCCGTTCACTCGTCCGCGGTCATCACGCTGCACATCCACGTCAGCAGGATTGATCCACTCCGGCTGGCCTGTGGCCGCCAAGCTGTAATACGTCTCCGCCACCACCATGCCCTGACACAGCAGGTTGGTCGCCGGCTCATCGGAGTGCACCAGTCCCGCGTCGCGCAGCAGCTTGTGATAAAACCGGAAATACAAGAGGTGCAGGATCGCGTGCTCGATCCCGCCGATGTACTGGTCGACCGGCAACCAGTAGTCGGCGCGCGCATCGACTTGCGTAGCCGCACCCGGCGAGGTGTAGCGCGCGTAGTACCAGCTCGATTCCATGAAGGTGTCGAAGGTATCGGTTTCGCGCTCCGCGGCACCGCCACATTGCGGGCAGACCGTCATGCGCCATTCCGGGTCGGATTTCAGCGGCGATTGCACGCCACTGAAGCCGACATCTTCGGGCAACACCACCGGCAACTGGTCTTCGGGCACCGGCACCGCACCGCATTTGGAGCAATGGATGATCGGAATCGGGCAGCCCCAATAGCGTTGCCGCGATACGCCCCAATCGCGCAGGCGCCAGTTCACTTGCCGCTTGCCGCGGCCTTCCGCTTCGAAGCGCGCAGCCAGGGCATCGAAGGCCTCGCGGTAATCCATGCCGTCGTAGTCGCCGGAATTGACCAGCGTGCCGTATCCGGTAAATGGTCCTTCGGTGATGATGCGGTTTTCGAACTCGGTCAATACTTCCTCGGCGGCGGCCGGCTCGATCACGTCGATGGCCTGGGACTGGCCGAGCGCCGCACTCATGGCGTCGGTATTGTCGGCGGCATCGCGGCCGAGCTCGCGGATCGCATCGCGTACCGGATCACTGACGATCACCATGTTGATCGGCAAGTCATACTTGCTGGCGAATTCCCAGTCGCGCGCATCATGCGCAGGCACCGCCATCAGCGCGCCGGTGCCGTAGTTCATCAGCACGAAGTTGGCGATCCAGATAGGCACGCGCTCGCCGGTTACCGGATGCAACGCGAACAGCCCCGTGTCGACACCCTTCTTTTCTTTCGTTTCGAGTTCTGCCTCGGACACACCGCCCTGGCGGCACTCATCGATGAACACCTGCAGCGCCGGATTGTTGCGCGCGGCTTCGGTGGCCAATGGATGTTCAGCGGCCACCGCAAGGTAGGTCGCTCCCAACAGGGTGTCGGGGCGCGTGGTGAAGACTTCCAGCGAACCGCCGCCCTCGACATCGAAGCGGATCACGAGGCCTTCCGAGCGCCCAAGCCAGTTGCGCTGCATGATCTTGACGGCGTCTGGCCACCCCGGAAGCTTGTCCAAACCATCAAGCAATTCATCGGCATAGGCCGTGATCTTCAAAAACCATTGAGGTATCTCGCGCTTCTCGACCACAGCACCCGAACGCCAACCACGGCCATCGACGACTTGTTCGTTGGCCAGCACCGTCTGGTCGACCGGATCCCAGTTCACCACGCTGTTCTTCTGGTACACCATGCCCTGCTTGAACAGGCGCGTGAACATGCGCTGCTCGTGCACGTAGTACGACGGATCGCAGGTGGCGAACTCGCGCGACCAGTCGATCGCAAAACCCATCGCCCGCAATTGCCCGCGCATGTGCTCGATGTTCTCGCGCGTCCATTTGCCCGGCGGCACACCGCGCTTGATCGCTGCGTTTTCTGCGGGCAGGCCGAAGGCATCCCAACCCATCGGCTGCAGCACATTCTTCCCCTGCATGCGCTGATAGCGGCTGATCACGTCGCCAATGGTGTAATTGCGCACGTGGCCCATGTGCAACGCGCCCGACGGGTACGGCAGCATCGACAGGCAGAAGTATTTTTCGCGCGACGGGTCTTCGGCCACTTCGAACGCATGGCTTTCAGACCAGAACTGCTGCGCGGCGGCCTCGACGGCGCCGGGATTGTACGCGCGGACGCTTTCAGCTTCGGGGGCGTTGGTTTCCTGCATGGCGGCGGTGCGATCCGGCATCGTGGATTCAAGATCGGTCAGCCTACCGCAGCGCAACAGAAGCGCCAAGCGGCGGCACGCGCAACACGCATTCGCTAAGATGCCGCTCTTGGCCCACCACGAGGGAGACAGGCATGCAACTGTCACGGTTACAAATCGTTCGAGCCAGAATCCCGTTGGCGATCGCCGTGGCTACGTTGGCACTGGGTTCGGCCCAGGCGGCCGAGGCACCGCCCGCGAATGCAGCATCTGCGCCGGCATCTGCCATCACGGTAATCCATTGCGCGCATCTGCTCGACACGGTGGCCGGGAAAATGCTGGGTGCGACCAGCATCGTGGTCGATGGCCAGCGCATCAGGGAAGTGGTGGCGGGCAGCGTGTCGCGCGATGGCGCGACCGTGATCGACATGCCCGCGAACGACACCTGCCTGCCGGGATTGATCGACTCGCACACGCACCTGACGATGCAGTTCAGCAAGAGCACCTACAGCGACCAGTTCCGCCTGAATCCGGCCGACTACGCGATCGCAAGCACGGTGTTTGCGCGCCGCACCCTGCTGGCCGGCTTCACCACGGTACGCAACGTCGGCGACGACCACAATGAATCGATCGCGCTGCGCAACGCGGTCAATGCCGGCGAAGTGCCGGGACCGCGCATCTTCAGCGCCGGCCAGTTCATCGGCACCACCGGCGGCCACGCCGATCCGACCGACGGTTACAACTGGGCGTTGCAGGGCGACCCGGGCCCGAAGGACGGCATCATCAACTCGCCCGCCGACGCCTGGAAGGCAGTGCGCCAGCATTACAAGGACGGCGCCGACCTCATCAAGATCATGCCCTCGGGCGGCGTGCTGGATGAATCCTCCAGCGCCGAGAACCCGCAGATGACGATCGAGGAAATCAAGGCCGTGGTCACCGCCGCGCATGATTACGGCTTCACCGTGGCCGCGCACGCGCACGGCGCCGAGGCGATCCGCCGCGCGGTACTGGGCGGCGTCGATTCGATCGAGCACGGCACCTTCATGAACGACGAAGACATGCAGCTCATGAAGCAGCACGGCACCTGGTACGTGCCGACCATCATCGCCGGCGAGTTCGTGATGGCCAAGGCGAAGGAAGGTTGGTATCCGCCGCAGGTTGCGCGCAAGGCACTGGAAGTGGGGCCCAAGATCATGGCCACCGCGGGCCGCGCCTACAAGGCGGGCGTGAAGATCGCGTTCGGCACCGACGCCGGCGTGTACCCGCACGGCGAGAACGCGCAGGAATTCGTGTACATGGTGCAGGCCGGCATCCCGCCCATCGTTGCGATCCAGGCTGCGACCATGCACGCTGCGGAGCTGCTCAAGCACGACAAGGACTTCGGCAGCGTCAGCGCCGGCAAGTACGCCGACGTGATAGCGGTGCCCGGCAATCCGCTCGCCGACATCGCGCTGATGAAAAACGTGGATTTCGTGATGAAGGCCGGCACCGTGTACAAGCAGAACGGCGAGCCGACCGGCGCCGCACTCGAATCCAGCCTTGCAATGTAGATCCCCGCACACCACTTTGGATGCCATGAACATCAAACCCGCTCCCGGCAACGCCGCCGCAGCCACCGCATCGTTCGTCTTCGAAGCGGGCGAAGCCAACTTCGAAGCCGGCGTCCTGCAGGCATCGTTGCAGACGCCCGTACTGGTCGACTTCTGGGCGACTTGGTGCGGGCCGTGCAAGACGCTCGGCCCGATCCTCGAAAAACTCGCGGACGATTACGCTGGCGCATTCCGGTTGGCCAAGGTTGACTGCGACAAGGAACAACAACTCGCCGGAATGTTCGGCGTGCGCAGCATCCCGACGGTGGTTCTGATCAAGGGCGGGGAAATCGTCGATGCGTTCTCCGGCGCGCTGCCGGAGACACAGGTGAAGGAATTCCTCAAGCGCCATCAGATTGACCCGGCGAACCGCATCGAAGCGCCCGCGCAGGACGCTGATGACGCCACGCCCGTCGCGCTCGAAACGCCGCAGGCTGCAGTCGCAAGGTTGCAACAGGCACTCGCCGCGGCGCCTGACGACGCCGGTCTGCAACTCGATCTCGCATTGGCCCGCGCGCGCGCGGGCGACACCGGCGGCGCACAGCAAACACTGGATGCCCTGCCCGTCAACCTCGCCGAAGACGATCGCGCCAAGGCGCTGACCGCGATGCTGGCCATGCAACAGTCGCTGGCGGACATTCCGCCCGCGGCCGAGTTGCTGGCGCGCGTCGAACGCGACCCGCGCGATTTCGCCGCGCACGACGGACTCGGCGTGCGCCAGTTGCTGGGCGGCGATGCCGCGGACGCGATGCAGCACTGGCTGGCGATCCTTGCCGGCGACCGCGGCTGGAACGAAGGCCTCGCGCGCAAGCGCCTGCTGGATGCATTCCGCATCGTCGACGACGAAGCACTGGTCGGAGCCACCCGCCGCAAGATGTCCTCGCTGCTGTTCTGACCTCTTTCCCATCCAACCCGCGTCCATCGCCGCAAGGGAGCATGGGATGGCCTTCCACCCGTTCCACTACGAGCATCACAACGAGAAGTTGCTGCCGTGGCGCCGGTTCCTCGTGCGTCGTGTCGGCAATGCACTGTTGGTGGGCAGTACGGTCATCCTGGTCTCCTTGCTGGCCGGCATGCTCGGATACCGGATCACCGAAGGCATGGATTGGCTGGACGCGTTTCTCAACGCCTCGATGATCCTCGGTGGCATGGGCCCGGTGGCAACGATGCACAGCGACGCCGGCAAGCTGTTCGCGGGCATCTACGCGCTTTACAGCGGCCTGGTGCTGGTCGCGACCGCGGGCCTGCTGCTGGCGCCGTTCCTGCACCGGTTGTTGCACCGGTTTCATCTCGAGCGTGGCAGCAGCGATACCGACTGACCCCGGCCGCGCTGTTTCGGCGCGGGACTTCGTGTATCACGCTCCATCGACGCGCCGCCACTCCGCCGGCCAACCGGCCGCACTGACTGCCGTCACGAGACCGGGAGTACCGGCCGGGTTGGCGGTGCCCGGAATGCATGACTTGTGGCGTATGAAGTGGGGCGCCCGCAAGCGCATACTCGGGCTACCATGGGCGTCGCCTGACGCCCATGCCCCCAGTCCCATCCAGCCGGAAATCGCCCATGAAAGCCAATCACCTTGCCGTCGCGCTCGCCTCGCTGATGTTGTGCAGCGCACCTGCCTTTGCCGCTCCGCCCTCCAGCGCGGCAAACTCCGCATCGGCTGCATCCGGCAGCCCGGACAACAGCAGCCCATCGGAAAACCTGATCCAGCGCCTGATGAAGCCGATGTCCTCGACGACCAAGGGCAGCGTCACCGTCGAAGGCAAGACGATCAACTACGAAGCCGTCGCCGGCACTCTGGTGATCAACGGCACCGGCGCGGACGAAACCACGCCGCAGGTGGCGATGGGCTATTTTGCGTACTTCAAGCAGGGTGCCGATGCATCGAAGCGCCCGATCACCTTCATCTACAACGGCGGCCCCGGCTCGTCCACCGTATGGCTGCACATGGGCGCGTGGGGTCCGAAGCGCGTCGTGACCAACGATGACACGCACACGCCGGCCGCTCCCTACAAGCTGGTCGACAACGAATACAGCCTGCTCGATGCCAGCGACCTTGTCTTCATCGACATGCCCGGCACCGGTTTCGGCCGCCTGCTGCCGCAGGGCAAAGACGCGGGCGCGATCGCCAAGGACCGTTCGGATCTCGCCAAGAAAATCTGGGGCGTGGACGGTGACGGGCAGGCCTTCTCGCGTTTCATCACCCAGTTCCTGTCCAAGTACGGCCGCTGGAATTCGCCCAAGTACCTGTTCGGCGAAAGTTACGGCACCACGCGCTCGGCGGTGCTCTCCAGCATCCTGCAGGAACAGGACAACGTCGATTTGAACGGCGTGATCCTGCTTTCGCAGATCCTCAACTTCAACACCAGCGTCGACGGCGCAAGTGCCGACCCGGGCATCGACCTGCCCTACGTTCTCGCGTTGCCCACCTACGCGGCCACCGCGTGGTACCACCACAAGCTGCCAAAGTACGACAACGGCAAGCTGGGGCCACTGCTGCAGGAATCCATCGCCTTCGCCAAGGGTGAATACCGCGATGCGCTGTACGCGGGCTCCACCTTGAGCGCAGCCAAGGAGCGCGAGGTCGCCGAGAAGCTGCATGACTTCACTGGCCTGCCGGTCGCCTACCTGATGCGCGCCAACCTGCGCGTCGATGGCGGCATGTTCGAACACGAACTGCAAATCGATTCGGATATCGCCACCGGTCGCCTCGATACCCGTTTCTCCGGCCCGGTGATGGACCCGATGAGCAAGGAAACCTACTACGACCCGCAGTCGGCCGCGATCAGCTCCGCGTACGTGTCAGCCTTCAACAACTATGTGCGCAAGGACCTGAAGTTCGGCGACAACATGCAGTACCGCCCGGACGTGTACGATGTGGGCAACTTCGACTGGAGCATGAAACACCGCGCGCCCGGCTCGCGCTACCCGAGCGACGGCACCTTGAATGTGATGGGTGATCTCGCCGCGGCGATGAAATACAACCCGAACCTCAAGGTGATGGTGAACGGCGGCTTCTACGACCTCGCCACCCCGTTCTACGCCGCGATCTACGAGGACGAACACCTGCCGATCACCCCGCAGCTGCGCAACAACATCAGCTATTACTTCTACCCGTCGGGGCACATGGTGTATGCACACATTCCGTCATTGAAAGCACTGCATGACAACGTGGTGCAATTCATCGACTCGACCGACAACCAGGGCAAGTAGGGTGGGCATTACCCGCCATCGACGGCACCGGTTGACGCCAGTCTTCGATGCGGAAACTTCCCTCTCCGTTCGGGAGAAGGAAGAATCCAAAGGCGCGCCGGTTGTTACTCGCGTTCGAAGCGTGCGATCTCGTCCAGCGCCGCTTCGGCGCGCCGGATGGCACTGCCGGCGAAGTTGTGCTGCAACCAACGGACATGCCCAAACCGCCGCAGCAGCCAGAATGCGAGCATGGCGAGCGCCACCGCGAATACGCCGTTCATGAGCAACCACAGCGGCAAACCCGGCGCGGCACGCCACATGTCGACGCCGGCACGCGCGGTGTCATCGAGCATCAGCATCAGCACCGCCGGAATCCAGATGAAGGCACCCAGCAGCACGAATGCGGGCGTTTCCACCCGCACCCGCCACGCGCCCAGTGCAGCGAGCCGCCGCTGGATCTCGACGACCGGCGCCGCATAGTCGATCGCTTTCAGCGAATAGAGCAGGCGCCCCGCAAATGCGACCATCAGGATGCCGAACACCTGCATCACCACTCCGCAGGCCACTGCGCGCCAATCGCCGAGGTGGGTGGACCAAAAGGCAACGCCCCACAGGATGGCCGCAACGCCGAACGCGATCTGAGCGGATTGTCCCCAGCGCAACGGCCGCAGGCTGCGATGCAACCTGTCGGACTGACCAGCACGCACCAGCTGCAAAGCCATGGCATGCGTGTGGGCCGTGCGCGCATCCAGTTCCTGCCACAGTGATTTCATTTCGTCGAGTTCCATGATCATGCTCCGATGGTTTGCGCGGCAACCGTCTGCGCGCGCAGGTTTTGTTTGATGCGGTTCAACTTGGTCGCAACATTCGTTGGTGAAATACCGAGCACGCCGGCAATCTCGGCGTAGCTGCGGTCTTCCAGGTACAACAGCACCAACGCGCGGTTGAGTGGATCGAGGCCGCCGATGAAGGCGTGTAGCGCAGCGGCGCGCTCGTCGCGCTGCAATGCCTCGACATGCGAAGCATCCCCGTTTGCAAGCGAATCGCGATGCATGCCGTCCAGCGATTCGATGTACTCCGCGCCGGCGTGTTTCACGCTGCGCACATGCGAAATGGCAACGTTCAACGCGACCCGGTACATCCAGGTCGAGAACTTCGCATGCGTTGCGTCGTACGAAGCGAACGAACGCCACAACTGAAACGCGATTTCCTGCGCCAGATCCTCGCGATCATGCGGCGTGCGCGCATAGACGCCGGCCACCTTGAACACCACGCGCTGATGCTCGCGCAGCAGGATCTCGAAGCGCCGTTGTCGTTCCCCGTCCACCATCGCCAACCATCCGAACTGTTTGCCCATGATTCGCCCACGCGCGAAAAAAGTCACAGGCAGCCGCGCAGCGCGTCTCGACTACAATGCCCCAACCCCGGGAGGAACGCCGCGTCCATGCCCAGCCTGCACATCAAACGCTATATATTGACCGGCTTGCTGGCCGTGATTCCGGTGTGGGTCACGTGGGTAGTATTCAAGTTCGTGTTCACCCTGCTCGCGGGTGCGGGCGCGCCACTGGTCACAGGCATCATCGGTCTGATCGGGCTCGGCTCCCCGGACATTGCCCGGGAACTGCATCGCGACTGGGTCATCTCGATCCTCGCCTTCGTGCTCACGGTGGTGGTGCTGTATGTGCTCGGCTGGTTGTCAACCAAAGTACTGGGGCGGCGCATCCTGAGCGCCTTCGACAGCCTGCTCTCGCGCATTCCGCTGGTGCACACGATCTACGGCGGCGTCAAGAAACTGATGACCTTGATGCGCAACAAGCCGGGCGGCACCCAGCGCGTGGTGCTGATCGACTTCCCTTCGCCGCAATTGAAAGCCATCGGTTTCGTCACCCGCACCTTCACCGACACGAGCGGCCGCGAAATCGCTGCGGTCTACGTGCCGACCACGCCCAACCCGACGGGCGGTTATCTTGAGTTGGTGCCGACCGATCGTTTGATCATGACCGACTGGAGCATGGACCAGGCGATGGCCTTCATCGTTTCGGGCGGCGCGGTCGGCCCCGAGCTGTTGCCGGACCTCGAGCCACCGCCTACCACACGCGTCGCGCAACCGGATCTCGCCACGCGGTGACGCCGACGCCGGCCAGCGACGCTGCGGAAACTGCGCGCTGCTTTCTCGCGCTGCTGCCGGACACGGCCAGCCGTAGCGTCCTGTCGACGTTGCGCGAATCGCATGCCGGCGCAACCACCGCCAACCCGCGCGGCTTGCGCTGGGTCGACGCCCCCTCACTGCACCTGACCTTGCGCTTCCTCGGCGACACGACGAACACGCAAATCGAGTACCTGAAACACATGCTGCCGACGTTGGCGCGCGAACTTCCCGGAATCAGCAGCCGCCGCTGCGCGATCTGGCCCAACCGCGCACGACCGCGCGTGCTGGTGTTGGAACTGGATGCGCCGGATGCACTGCACGCGCTCGCACAAGCCAGCGAGGCGCTGGCGTACAAGTGTGGCTACGAGCCGGATCCACGGGACTTCAAGGCCCACCTCACCCTGGCCCGCTTGCGGCCCGGCTGTGCGCTGGCGAGCCCGGGCGTGCCGTCCGTGCAACTGGCGTTCGACACGCTGGCCCTGATGGCCAGCAACCTGCAGACGACGGGCGCGCGCTACACGATCCTCGCCAGCGTCACCTTGCCCGCGCCCGCGTGAAGCGCCGTTCAGCAAAATCCGCTACACTACGCCCCGTTTGACGCGCCGCACCCCGAACTTCCCTTGTGATTCGGACTGATCGAGAAGCCCTCCCGGCCTCGATCGCCGATTCCTGCCACTCGCACGTCGCGCATACCCGGCAACGCATCCGCGCCTGCCGCAAAACAGTTGCACTTACTCGCAGCGCGGTTCTTGGGAACGCTCCGGGTTACACAGGAGTTTTCTCAATGTCTTTCGAATCGCTCGGGCTTGCGCCCGCGTTGCTGCGCGCGCTTGCCGAACAGGGCTACACCACCCCCACCCCGATCCAGTCCGCGGCGATCCCGCTGGCGCTGGAAGGCCACGACCTCATGGCCGGGGCCCAAACCGGCACCGGCAAGACCGCCGCATTTGCGCTGCCGTTGTTGCAAATGCTCGGCGCCGGCGGCGAACCAACCCAACGCAACCAGACGCGCCGTCCGCGCGCGCTGGTACTGACCCCGACCCGCGAGCTTGCCGCGCAGGTCCACGACAACGTGCGCGCCTACGGCAAATACCTGCACGTGAAGAGTTGCGCGGTATTCGGCGGCGTCGGCATGGGCGGCCAGATCCAGACCCTGCGCCGCGGCCTTGACCTGATCGTCGCCACGCCAGGCCGCCTGATCGACCACATGCAGCGCCGCAACGTCGATCTTTCCGCCGTCGATTTGCTGGTGCTGGACGAAGCCGACCGCATGCTCGACATGGGTTTCCTGCCGGCCTTGAAACAGATCCTAGGCGCCTTGCCGAAGCAGCGCCAGACCTTGCTGTTCTCGGCCACCTTCGTGCCTGAGATCAAGCAGCTCGCTGCGCAATTCATGCGCAGCCCGCGTGAATTACAGATGGCCGCGCCGAACGCCGTGGCGGCGGGCGTCAGCCATCGCGTGCATCCGGTCGATGCGGACAAGAAGCGCGACCTGCTGCTGCACGTGCTGGCCGCCGACAGCCGCCGCCAGACCCTGGTGTTTTCGCGCACCAAGCACGGCTCGGACAAACTGTGTCACCACCTGGAGCAGCACGGCTTCCGTGCCGCCGCCATCCACGGCAACAAGAGCCAGGGCCAGCGCACGCGCACCCTCGCCGATTTCAAGAACGGCAAGCTCACGGTGCTGGTCGCCACCGACATCGCCGCGCGCGGGCTGGACATCAACCATTTGCCAGCCGTGGTGAACTACGACCTGCCGATGGTCGCGCAGGACTACGTGCACCGTATCGGCCGCACCGGCCGCGCCGGCGCCGAAGGCTTGGCGTTGTCGCTCGTCAGCCGCGAAGAAGCCGGTCTGCTGCGTGACATCCAGAAGCTTTTGAAACAGGAAGTTGCGATTGAAACCATCGAAGGTTTCGAGCCAACCTGGTCGCTGCACATGGATCGCGCCAGCGCACCAGCGCAACGCCGGCCGGGACCGCGCAACAGCAACCCGCGCGGCGCGCGGCAAGGCTGGGGCAACCGCGAACGCAGCAGCAGCGAACAAACGCCGCGGCCGGCCAAGCACGCCCATGCACGGCGCCCACATGCGGCACAGGGCGAAGCCGCCCACACCGCTGCACGGCCCGGCACCGGCAAGCAGCGCCGCAACCGCAACGACCGCCAGTGGGCCAAGCCGCGCTGAAAAATACTGATGGCGGCAGCACGCTGCCGCCACCAGTCAGACAGTCACGCGCAGGTCCGGAATCGGCAGCGTGACCTTGCAACCCCAGCGTACTTTCAAGGCCCCGGCCAGCTTCGAGCGGCCGGGATCTTCACCGTGCACGAGGCACACCGGCGGATGCTCCGGGATCTTGCCGTACCACGCCGACAGCCCATCCTTGTCGGCGTGCGCTGACAAGCCGCCGACCGTGTGCACATGCGCGCGCACCGGGATCTCGTCACCCAACAGATGCACGTGCTTGGCGCCCTCAACGATGCTGCGCCCGAGCGTGCCGTTGGCCTGATACCCCACGAACACGATGTGCGCCGCCGGGTTGGCGAGGTTGTGGCGCAGGTGGTGGCGGATGCGTCCACCCGTGCACATGCCGGAGCCCGCGAGGATCACGGCGTGATGATGAATCGCATTGATGCCGCGTGAAGTTTCGCCGTCCTGACTGAGCGTCAGGTTCGGCAGCTTCAACGGATGCGGCTTCTCCGCCCACAGCGCCTTGGCGCCGGCATCGAACAGATCCTCGTGACGGTCATAGGCTTGGGTGACGCGGATCGCCATCGGGCTGTCGAGAAAAATCCTGAACTCGCCCAAGCTCCATTCATCGAAATGCTCGGCGAAGAAGTACAGCAATTCCTGCGTACGCCCGACCGCGAAAGCGGGAATCACCACGTTGCCGCCGTCGCGATGCGCGGCGGCGAAAATATCCGCCAGCTCGGCAATGGTGTCCTGCCGCGACTTGTGCAAGCGATCGCCATAGGTCGATTCCATCACCACCAGATCCGCGGCCGGTACCGGCGCCGGATCGCACAGGATCGGCGTGCCGGTGGGGCCGAGGTCGCCACTGAACACCAGCCGGCGCGTCGTGCCGTTCTCGGCGGCGGCGAGTTCGACCGTGGCCGAGCCGAGGATGTGCCCCGCGTCGCGCAGGGTCAAGTTCACGCCCGGCAGGATTTCCGTGGGTTCGTTGTAGGCGACCGGCCGCATCGCCTTGGCGGCATCATCGACAGCTTCCTGGGTGTACAACGGCACCGTGGGTGGCTGGCCCGGCTGCAGATGTTTGTTGTCCCACTCGGCATCCATCGCGGCGATGTGCGCGCAATCGGCCAACATGATCGTAGCCAAGTCCACCGTCGCCGGATGCGTGTAGATCGGTCCGGAAAATCCGCGCTTGACCAGCAATGGCACGCGCCCGGTGTGATCAATGTGGGCATGGCTCAACACCAGCACGTCGATCGACTTCGGATCGAACGGAAAATCCGCGGCGTTACGCGTATCAGCCTTGCGATCGCCCTGTACCATGCCACAGTCGAGCAACACACGCTTGCCGCCGACTTCCAGCAGATGGCACGAACCCGTGACCTCGCCCGCTGCGCCGTGAAACACGATGTCCATGCGTATGCTCCTTCGCTTCGATGTGGCTCGCCGCAGTATGCCCGCCCCGAACCGCGACGCAAGCCATGGCCCGCGCCGGGCATGACCAACGGCCTATGCATGTCCAAAGCGGGTGAATCGCTGGCACAATCGACAGTTCACGCGGTGCGCGCAGCGCGCCCGCGACCTGTTTCGCATCGCCATAGGACGAATCCATGCAAAAGCATCTGCTGACCCCAATCGCATTGGCCATCGGCACGGCGCTGGCCGTCGCCGGTTGCAGCAACACCAGCCAGAACCAGGCCACGCAGGCACCGGCCAGCGCGACATCGACAGCCGCTCCGACAGCGGCGCCGGCGCCGGCGTCGACGGTGGTGATACCGCCGAACCAGTCAATCGCCTTCGATCTCGACAGCACGTTCAAGCCGTGCGACGACTTCGCGAATTACGTCAACGCCAACTGGAACAAGGCCAACCCGATTCCGTCCGACCAGACCCGCTGGGGCGCGTTCGGCATCCTGCAAGAAAAGAGCATGCTGGAGCAGAAGCAGCTGCTCGAAACCGCCGCGTATGACGCCAAGCACGACACCGGCTCCAAGCTCGAACAGAAGCTCGGCAACCTGTATTCGGCAGGCATGGACACCGCGGCCATCGACAAGCTGGGCTACGACCCGATCAAACCGCAGCTTGCCGCCATCGACGCGCTGAAGACACCGGCCGACATCGCCACCTTCATCAACACCAGTTACGACAACGGTGACGGCTACGTCTTCAGCTTCGGCTCCGGCGCGGATTTCAAGGACGCAAGCAAGCAGATCGGCTACGTGTTCCAGGATGGCCTTGGCCTGCCAACCCCCGCCTATTACACCGACGCCAAGTACAAGGACATCCGCGATGCCTATGTGAAATACATCGCCAAGTCGCTGGAACTGGTGGGCACACCCGCCGCGGATGCCGCCAAGCAAGCCGACCAGGTGTTGGCGTTCGAAACCGATCTGGCCAAGGCATCGCTCACGCCGACCGAATTAATCAATCCCGACAACAACTACAATTTCGTCAGCATGGCCGCGGCCGACAAACTCACCCCGCACTTCAATTGGGAAAATTTCTTCAAGGCGCAGGGCGTGGACATCGGCAAGGGCTTCTCGCTGTCGCAGCCGAAGTTCATCGCCGAGTTCGACAAGTTGCTGGCGCACGCCCCCGCCGCGCAGTGGCAGGCCTACCTGAAGTTCCATCTGGTCAACAGCACCTCGTCGGATCTGAGCCAGCCCTTCCAGGACAACCGTTTCGACTTCTACGGCAAGACGCTCGCCGGCCAGCCTCAGCAGCAGGCTCGCTGGAAGCGCGTGATCGGTGCCGTCAACGGTGCGATGGGCATGGGCCTTGGCGAACTGTACGTCGCCAAGTATTTCCCACCCGAGGCCAAGGCACGCGCCGAGCAACTGGTCGCCAACATTCGTGCAGCCTTCAAGGAACACGTGGAAAACCTCACCTGGATGAGCGACGCAACCAAGAAGAAGGCGCTCGACAAACTGGCGCTGTACTTGCCCAAGATCGGCTACCCCGACAAGGGCGAGTGGCGCGACTGGTCGGGCCTGGACATCCAGCCGGGCAACTGGTATGCCAGCCTCGAAGCCGCTTCGAAGTACAACTACCACTACGACATCGCCAAGATCGGCAAGGCCACCGACCGCAAGGAATGGGGCATGACCCCGCAGACGGTCAACGCCTATTACAGCGATTCCACCAACACCATCAACTTCCCTGCCGCGATCCTGCAACCGCCGTTCTTCTATGCCAAGGGTGACGACGGCGTGAACTATGGGGGCATCGGCTTCGTGATCGGCCACGAAACCACCCACGGGTTCGACCTGGGCGGCAGTCAGTTCGATGGGCATGGCAACAAGGAAAACTGGTGGACACCCCAGGACAGGAAGAAATTCGATGCCTTGGAAACAGCTCTGGAAAATCAGTACGACGCCTACATCCCGATCCCCGGCAAGCCTGACCTGCACGTCAATGGCAAGATGACGATCCGCGAGTCGACCGCCGACCTTGGCGGCCTCAATATCGCCTACACCGCACTGCAGAACGCACTCAAGGCCGACCCCAAGGAAGCGGATGCGAAAATCGACGGCATGACCGAGGACCAGCGCTTCTTCCTGAACTCGGCGCGCGTGTGGGAAGGCTCTTCCCGCGAGAAGACCGCCGAGCTGATGTTGAACGTCGATCCACACCCGCCAGCGCAAATCCGCGCATTCTCGTCGGCCAGCAACATGCCGCAGTTCGCGCAGGCGTTCCAGTGCAAGCCCGGCGACAAGATGATGCACACTGGCGACAAGCTGGTGAAGATCTGGTGATATTTGGCGCGACCGCGAAGCACGGGCTTCGCGGTCGCGTTACTGCGCACCCCTGAACGCCGCACGCAAGTGCGGCGTTTTTTTCCTGATTCTGCGCACCACGAGCCGTGCAGCGCGGGACGCGCTACTTACGCGCCTGTCAATCCGTGAATTTGTTATTGCGAATCGTTCGCATTCGTATTAGTATCCTTCCTTCATCTCGCACGCAGACGTGCGCTAACCCATCGCGCCCGCAGCACGGACGAACCTGAGGAATTGAGCGGCCGGCGCCGCCCTTCCCGCGGATTCTCTCCGCTGGCTGCGCACGCCGCACCACAAGGATTCGATTTCATGTCGTCCGGCATCAAGCATCGCAAGCACGCACCACCCTGCAAACACCGCCACCCACTTGCGCTGACCACCCTGATGGCCGGCATCGCCGTAGCCCTGCCGTCGTTGGCGAGTGCAACCTCGCCCGCCGCGTCGACGCCAGCAACCGCGGCCGCCGCTTTGACGCAGTTGCCGACCATCCACGTAACCGCAACGCGCAACCCGTACAAGATCGACGCAGTCCAGTCACCCAAATTCACCCAGCCGCTGCTCGACACACCGCAGACGATCAACGTGATCAGCAGCGACGTGATTACGCAGCAAGGTGCGACCACGCTCACCGAGGCCTTGCACAACAGCCCCGGCGTCGGCACGTTTTTTGTTGGTGAAAACGGCAGCACTTCGACCGGCGATGCCGTCTACATGCGTGGCTTCAACGCCTCCGGCAGCATTTTTGTCGACGGCGTGCGCGATCTCGGCTCGATTTCGCGCGACGTGTTCGACACCGAGCAGGTCGAAGTGGTCAAGGGCCCTGACGGCACCGTGTATGGCCGCACCACACCGACCGGTGCAATCAACATGGTCAGCAAGCAGCCGCTGTTGGACAACCGGGCATCAGCGACGCTTGGCTATGGCAGTTGGAACCAGCAGCGCGGCACGGCCGACTGGAATCAGGTGATCGGCGAGCACGCGGCATTCCGTCTGAACGTGATGGATCAGGACAGCGGCATTCCCGGCCGTGACAACGTGAAGAATGACCGCTGGGGTATCGCGCCTTCGCTCGCGTTCGGACTCGGCAGCGCCACCACCGTGTATCTCGACTTCCTGCACATTACCCAGGACAACGTGCCCGACGGTGGCGTGCCGACGATCGGGCTGCCGGGTTATTCGTCGCCCGATCCCGCACGCCCGTTTCTTGCCGGCGCAGCCAAGGTCGATCCTTCCAATTTCTACGGCACCGATGCCGACCATGATCGCGTCAGCACCGACATGTTCACCGTGATCGTCGAACATGACCTGTCCGGCCGCGCCGCGCTGCAGGACACCTTGCGCTGGGGCCGCACGCACGAAAACTATCTGCTGACGTCGTGGCACGGCAAGGCCGCGAATATCGCCACGCCGGATCCGGCCGACCCGTCGACCTGGACGCTGACGCGTGACATCCCGACTTTCAAGGACCAGACCAACCGCATCATCACCAACCAGCTGAATCTCAGTGCGCACTCCCTGAGCGGTGGCGTTTCGCACAGCCTGAGCACCGGGCTCGAGTTGACGCGCGAGGAGCTGGGCACCGGCGGTTACGCCGCACTCGATGACAGCGGATGGACCGCAGCGAACCTGTATCACCCCGACCCGCATACTGCGACCGGCCTCGTCACCGGCGACAATGGCAGCTGGAGCCATGGCCGCACCGACACAGCCGGGATCTACGCCTTCGACAGCATGAAATTCGGCGAACATTGGATGCTCGTGGCGGGTGGACGGCTCGATCACTACAGCACCAAGTTCGAAAGCGTCGTTGCTTGCGGCGGTCACGGCAAGCCTGCCTGCGGCAGCCTGCCGAACGGCACAGCGGTTCCCGGCCTCGACGCCGGCAAGCGCGGCAATCTGGCCAGCTACAAGCTGGGGCTGGTGTACAAGCCTGCCACCAACGGCAGCGTGTATGCCAACTTCGCGACCGGCAGCGAACCGCCCGGCGGCAACACCCTGGCTTTCAGCAGCTCGGCGAGCAATACCGACAATCCGGTTTTCAGCCCGCAGCAAGCGCGCACGCTGGAAGTGGGCACGAAGTGGAACGTGTTCAGCGACCAGCTGCGGCTGAGCGCCGCGCTGTTTCGTACCGTCGTCAGCAATCTGGTGGTGCAGGACCCGGTGGACCTGCAGTACTACCAGATCGGCCACGAACGCGTGCAAGGCATCGAGCTGGGGGCGGTCGGACAAATCACGCGGCATTGGGCCGTCAGCGCCGGCTATACCTTGATGAACACGCACGCGGACGGCGGCATCATCAGCAGTTCGACCACACCTTCGGCGCCGGCCACCGACGGCTCCGGCACACTGGCCTACACGCCCCGGAGTTCGTTCACGGCATGGAGCACCTGGCGCCTGCCGCACAACCTTACCGTGGGCACCGGGGCGCGCTATTCGGGCGAGATGCAGCGCGGCCACGATGGCGCCATTGGCACGCCGTCCTACACCGAGGCATACTGGGTATTCGACGCGATGGCCAGTTACGCCATCAACCGGCATGCGTCGATGCAACTGAACGTCTACAACCTGTTCGACACCCATTACGTCGCCGCGATCAACAAGAGCGGGTATCGCTACACGCCCGGCGCACCGCGCTCGGCCTTGCTGACCTTGAACCTGAGGTTCTGACCGCCGATGTTGCTACACCTGGCCAATGTGCTTGACGCTCCGGCGGTCGCGCGGATGCGCGCCGCGCTCGCTGCTGCCGAATGGACCGACGGCCGCGAAACCGTCGGTTCGCAGGGTGCGCAAGTGAAGCGCAACCAGCAGCTGCCGGACGCATCGCCGTTGCGCGCGCAACTCGGCCGCGAGGTGCTGGCAGCCTGCGCGCGTCACCCGTTGTTCCACACCGCCACCCTGCCGGTGAAGATCCTGCCGCCACGCTTCAACCGTTATGCGGACGGCGGTACCTATGGCGCACACGTCGATGGCGCGGTGATGGCGCTGACCGACGGTAGCCAGTTGCGCAGCGACATCGCCTGCACGCTGTTTCTCGCCGACCCGGACAGTTACGACGGCGGCGAGCTGGTCGTGGACGATACCTACGGCGAGCACGAAGCGAAGCTGCCCGCTGGTGATGCGGTCGTGTATCCCGCATCCAGCTTGCACCGGGTCGAACCCGTCACCCGTGGCGCGCGCATCGCGGCATTTTTCTGGATCCAGAGCCTGGTGCGTGAGGAAGCACAGCGGCGCACCCTGCTGCAACTGGATGGCGCCATCCAGCGGCTCACGGATGATCATGCCAACGTTGCTGCGGTCAAGCAGCTCACTGGCGTCTATCACAACCTTTTGCGACAGTGGGCGCAGACATGACGAGTGCGATCTCACTGATCGCCGCGTGCCGGAAGCATGAATTGTCTGGAAGGCCTTCACGTCGCAACAGCGCGGAACCGCCATCCGTGGCCTGACTTTCCAGGACGGCTGGTTCACTATTCTCCAACAGCAAGCTGGACGCGCGATAATACGCAACCTTGCCTCAAGCGAAGTTGCGATGGACTACTCCCCCGGTCAACGCTGGATCTCCGAAGCGGAACCGGAACTCGGACTTGGCACGGTACTGCGCTGCGATGCACGCGCGGTGCAAATGCTGTTCGCGAAATCGGGCGTGGTGCGCAATTACGCGGCCAACGGCGCCCCGCTCGCGCGCGCCGCCTTCCGCGTCGGGCAACGCGTCACCGGCCACGGCGTGGCCTTCGTGATCGACCGCATCGACTTGCGCGACGGGCTGCTGGTGTACTCAGGCGAGCGCCGCGAACTGACCGAAGGCCAGCTCGACGACGAGCAATCGCTGTCACACGCCGACGCGCGACTGATCTCGGCGCGAGTCGACAAGCCCCACCATTACGAGTTGCGCAAGCAAGTACTGTTCGCCCGTGCTGAAGCGCGCCGTTCCGCCGCCTGGGGCATCCTGTCCGCGCGCGTCAACCTGCTGCCGCACCAGTTGGGCGTGGTAGCTGCCTGCATGGAACGCGAGCACCCGCGCGCCTTGCTGGCCGACGAAGCGGGCTTGGGCAAGACCATCGAAGCCGGCATGCTGATTGCCCGCATGCTGGCCGCCGGCCGCGCCACGCGCGTCTTGATCGTGCTGCCGGACGCCCTCACCGTGCAATGGTTCGTGGAGATGCGGCGGCGTTTCCAGCTCGCCTTCGCGCTTGTCGACGAAGAGCGCTGCACCGCCATCGAAGCCGCCGACCCGGAGCGCAATCCGTTCGAGGACGAACAACTCGCGATCGCCTCGCTGGCGTGGCTGGCGCAATCGCCGCGCCGGCAGCGCGAATGCATCGGCGCCGGTTGGGACATGCTGGTGGTCGACGAAGCCCACCACCTCGAATGGGAACCTGGCACCGCCAGCCCCAGCTACACCGTGGTGGAAGAACTGGCGCGTGCGACACCCAGTCTGATCTTGCTCACCGCGACGCCTGAACAACTCGGGAGGCGCGGTCATTTCGCGCGCCTGCGGCTGCTCGATCCGGCGCGCTTCCACGACCTCGATGCCTACCTTGACCAATCCGCGAACTACGCCGAACTCTCCCCCATTGCCGATGTGATCGCCGCGCGTGAGGCACTGACTGCCGACGCCATCGCGAACCTGCGCGCGCGCTTTCCGCACGACCCAGCCCTGCATGCCCTCATTGACGTCTATCCGGAACAGGCGGCAGCACTGCTTACGGCACTGATCGACCGCCACGGCACCGGCCGCGTGATGTACCGCAACCGCCGCGCAGCCGTCGGTGGCTTTCCCGGACGGCAACTGGCCGTCGACACGGCGGTACCGATGCCGTCCCCCGACGCCCAGCAGCGCATGCTCGCGGAATTCAACAGCGACATCGGTGACGCCGCCACACCGGAGCGCGCGCCCGCCTACGCGGACGACCCGCGCCTCGGTTGGCTCGCCGCCCTGCTGGCCGCGCATGCGGACGACAAGTTCCTGCTGATCGCGACGACCCGCAACAAGGTCGAGGCGATTGAAGCCGCCCTGCGCACGCGCACTGGCGCGACGTTCGCCGGCTTCCACGAAGGCATGACCCTGCTGCAACGCGACCGTGCCGCCGCGTGGTTTGCGCAGCCGAATGGAGCACGCGTGCTGCTGTGCTCTGAGATCGGTTCGGAAGGACGCAACTTCCAGTTCGCACATCGGCTGGTGCTGTGGGACCTGCCGCTTGACCCCGACCTGATTGAACAGCGCATCGGCCGGCTCGACCGCCTCGGGCAAACGCGGCGGGTGGCGCTGCAGGTGCCGCCGCTTGCAGGCACCGCGCAGGAAGCACTGGCGCGCTGGCACGCCGAGGGCACACGGGTGCTGCGCGAATGTCCCGCCGATGGCCGTGAACTGCTGCACCGGTTCGGCAAATCCATCGCCCAGGTCGCACGCGCGCACGCCGTCGCCGGCGAAGCCGACGATGCCGAGCTCGACAGCCTTGTCGCCGCCACCGCCGAGGTGCATGCGGAACTGTCGCGCGCCGTTGCGGATGGCCGTGACCGCTTGCTGGAACTCGCGGCCATGCATCAGGGCGGCACCACCCTGCTCGACGCCATGCGTACCGGCGACGCCGACGCGGCGGCACATGAACTGATCCAGCAGTGTTTCGAGCCGTTCGGCATCCAGGTTGAAGACATGGACGACGGCAGCCTGCTGCTGAATCCGGAATGGCTGGCCACCGATGCGTTGCCGGGCTTCACCGACGGGCCGCGCCGGATCACCTTCGACCGCACGCTGGCACTGGCGCGCGAGGACCTGGAATTGCTGCGCATGGATCATCCACTCGCCGCAGGCGCAGTCGACCTGCTGCTCACGGGTGAACACGGCAACTCCGCGTTCCTGATCGATCCGGCACTGCCCGCGCGCAGCGTATTGCTGGAAGCACTGTACGTCGCCGAATGTGTCGCGGACTTGCGCCTGGATACGCCACGCTTCCTGCCGCCCACGCCCATCGTGGTGTGTGTGGACTCGCGGCTTGCAGCGCGCGACTACGCGCCGTCGGCATCAGCCCTCGCGCGCGCGCGCGAGCGAAACCTCGATATCTCGCGTTACCGCCGGCATCTCGCGCAACTGGTTCCGCCGATGCTGGAGCGTGCGAGTGAATTCGCCGGCGACGCACTTCGCGAGGTTGTCGCCGCTGCGCTGCTACGTGCGCACACCAGCCTCGACGCGCGTCTGGAGCGCCTGCGTGCGCTGGCGCAAGTCAATGGCTCGGTACAAGCTGCCGACATCGCGCGCGCAGAGACATCCCGTGAAGCGATCTTGTTGGCGCTCGCCAACGCGCGGCCACGTCTCGATGCCGTGCGCATGGCGGTCAGCCCGGATTTCCTGTCACTGCGCTGACAACGAGGCCGCCTCGCAGTCGGGCGCTTGGTCGCGGCTTCCGCCGCTCTTGCGCCGCCGTGCCTGCGACAGCGCCGCCGCTCTTGCAGGATGGCCAGAAGGCCAGACCCGCGCCCGCCGAGAACAGCCACCCGCAGACGCCTACGGCCGGCTCGCCAGCTCCGCGTTGTCCCGCGTCACCGGCATCAGGTCTTTCTTTGAAACTCCCAGCCACAGCAATACCGGGCTGGCGAAGAAGATCGAGGACAGGGTACCAACCAGGATACCGATCAGCATCGTGACCGAGAACACGTGCACGGCCGGCCCGCCGAACAGGAACAGCGACGCCATCGTGATCGCCGTGAAGGTCGACGTGATGATGGTACGCGACAGGGTGTTGTTGATCGCGCGGTTGAGGATCTGCTTCGACTCGGCCTTCCGGGTCAGCCGGAATAGTTCACGCACGCGGTCGAACACCACCACCTTGTCGTTGATCGAGTAGCCGACCACCGCCAGCACTGCGGCCAGCGCGGTCATGTCGAACTCGCGCTGGGTCAGCGCGAGGATGCCAACCGTGATGATGGTGTCATGGACTTCGCTGGCCAGCGCAGCAACGGCAAAACGCTTCTCGAAACGCATGCCGAGGTACAGCATGATGCCGATGATCACCACGATCACCGCCGACACACCACTGGTCTTCAGCGCCTTGCCCACCTCGGGGCCGACGAAATCCGGTGGATGCAAGAGCGTCACATTCGGATGCCCGGCCTTGAGCGCCGCGAGCACCTGGTTGGAAACCTTGGTCGCAACCTTGTCGGGGCTTTCCTTGCCGGTATTCCTTGGCGGCTGCAGGCGGATCGAAATCACGCGGGTGCCGCCAACGCTCTGCACCACCGTGTTTTCGAAGCCGGCACCGATCAGCGCCGTGCGCACGTGACCGACGTCGATCGGCTGCTCGTACTTCACGTCGATCAGGATGCCGCCGGTGAACTGCAGGCCGTAGTTGAGGCCCTTCACCGCAATGGCCCACACCGACACGATCAGCAGAATCGCCGAGATGACGATGCTGACCTTGCGCATGCCAAGGAAGTCGATGTTGAGGTCGTGGTGGAAAATTTCCATGGGGTTTCGTCGTGTTTGATTGGCGGGCTGCTACCGGATGGGAGTCAGACCCACAATGTCGTGTATTTCTTGCGACGGCTGTGCAGCAACGCCGTGAAGGCATGCGTCATGGTCACCGAGGTGAACAGCGAGGTCAGGATGCCGATGCCGAGCGTGATGCCGAAGCCCTTGATCGCGCCGGAACCGACCGTCACCAGGCCCAGCGCCGCCAGCAAGTGGGTAACGTTGGCGTCAAGAATCACCGACCAGGCCTTCTCATATCCGGCGCGGATCGAAGCCAGCGGCGTCGAGCCGTTGCGCAATTCCTCGCGGATGCGTTCGCAGATCAGCACGTTGGCGTCGATCGACATGCCGAGCGTCAGCACGATGCCGGCGATGCCTGGCATCGTCAGGGTCACGCCGATCGCCGACATCACCGCAATCAGGATCAGCAGGTTGAAGGTCAGCGCGATGTCAGCCACGATGCCGAACAGGCGGTAGTAGATCGCCGCCGCCAGCAGCACCAGCGCGAGTCCGAGGATCACCGCGCGTTCACCGGCCTTGATGTTGTCCTGGCCAAGGCTGGGCCCGATCACGCTCTGCTGCACGATGTTCATCGGTGCGGCCAGCGAACCTGAGCGCAGCATCAACGCGAGATTCTGGGCCTCCTGGGTGGTGAGGCCCGTAGTCTGAAACTTCTTGCCAAACACGCCCTGGATGACCGCATTGTTCAATACGGTTTCGGTGGTCTTGGTGGAGTGGACTTCCTTGCCATCCACCATCTTCACCACGGGCGTGGTTTCGATATAGACCACGCCCATGTGTTTGCCGACGTTTTCGGTGGTGAAGTCCAGCATCTTCGCCGCGCCGGCAGAATTGAGTTCCACGCTGGCTTGCGGTTGCCCTGTTTGCGGATCGACACCCGAAGTAGCACTCACCAACTCGTCGCCACTGACGATGACGCGCTTTTTCAGCACGACCGGAGTGCCATCCTTCATGTAGTAGAGGCGGTCATCGGGTGGCACGTCGCCGGTGCGAACCGCTTCCGCCACACTCACATTGGGATCGTCAGCGTGGTACTCAAGCGTGGCAGTAGCGCCGAGCGCGCGCTTGGCCTCCGCCGTGTCCTGGACACCCGGCAGTTCCACCACGATGTGGTTCTCGCCCTGCTGCTGGATCAGCGGCTCGGACACGCCCAACGCGTTGACGCGGTTGCGCAGCGTGGTGACGTTCTGCGAAATCGCTGCCTGCGCCAGCTTCGATATCACGCTCGTCTTGATCTTGGCGATCAACGCATAGCCGCCGCCGGGCGTGCGGCTCTCGGTCATGTCGAGGTCCGTGGCGTCTGTGCCGATCGCGGTCATCGCCTTGTCGCGCGCGTCGCCGGTCTTGAAGATAGCTTGCACGCCGTCGCCACTCAGCGACACCGCATCGAAGGCGATGTTCTGCTTGCGCAGAGTTGAGCGGATGTCATCAAGGTAGCGCTGCTGCTGTTTCTTCAGCACTGCATCCTGGTCCACTGACATCAGAAAGTGCACGCCGCCCTGCAAGTCGAGGCCCAGCGGCATCGACCGGCCTCCGAGCTTCTGCAACCACGCCGGTACGGTGGTGGCGAGGTTCAGCGCGACGGTGTAATCGTCGCCCAGCGCGAGCCGCAAGGAGTCCGAACCGCGCAGCTGCACCTCGGTATTGGCGAAGCGAATCAACATCCGTTCGTTCTGGATAGTGATGTCCTGGAACGGGATCTTCGCCTTGTCGAGGTCGGCAGCAACCTGCTGTTTCAGCGCCTCGTCCAGCTTGGCGTCATGGTTGGCGGAAATCTGCACGGCCGGCTGCGGCGGGAACGCGTTGGGCGCGGCGTACAGCAAGCCGAGCAGCATGGCAATGCCGACCAGCCAGTATCTCCAGCGGGGAAAGTCATTCATGGGTACGCAACTGACGGTGTAGGGGCGAGCAGCGGCCCGCGGGCGCGCGGGCTCACAGCGACTTCAGCGTGCCTTTCGGCAACACGGTGGTAACCGCACCTTTCTGAACGCGGATGCGCACGTTGTCGGCGACTTCCAGCGTAACGAAATGGTCGCCGATGTCGTCAACCCGGCCGACGATGCCCGCGGCGATCACTTCATCGCCCTTGGCCAGCTCCGAGATCATCTTGCGCTGCTCCTTGGCGCGCTTTTGCTGCGGGCGAATCAGCAAGAAATAGAAGACCACGAACATGACGGCCAGGAGCCCGTAGGTGAACATCGGGTTCGTGGCGGCCGGCTGCGCGGCAGGCGCCGCAACAGCGGTGATGAATGACAACATGCGGGAACTCTCACTTTGGTGGGTCGGACGGCCAGCCAAAGGACTGGGCGGCCAAAAAGACAGCGGATTATGGCATGGCTGGCCGCCACGCGCACACCACGCGGCGGGAAAGGCGACGAACCGATGCGGGGGCTTTGACACGCTGCGATAATCGGCAGTTCCCCCTTCGCGGACCCGCCAGCATGCAGCACCTCACCATCATCACCACCGGCGGCACCATCGACAAAGTCTATTTCGATGCCAAGTCCGACTATCAGGTGGGGGCTCCGCAAATCGGCGAGATCCTGGAGCAGCTCGGGGTCAGCTTCGAATTCGACGTGGTACCGGTGCTGCGCAAGGACAGCCTCGACCTGACCGATGCCGACCGCGCCAGCATCCGTGCGGTGGTGGAACAACAACCGCACCGGCACATCCTGATCACGCACGGTACCGACAGCATGGTCGACACCGCGCGGGCGCTGGCGAATCTTCCCGGCAAGACCATCGTGCTGACCGGCGCGTTGAACCCCGCCCGCTTCCAGGGTTCGGATGCAGTGTTCAACATCGGCTGCGCCGTCGGCGCGGTGCAGAGCCTCGGCGACGGGGTATGGATCGCGATGAATGGCCGCATCTGGGACCCGGCGCACGTGCGCAAGAATCGCCCAGCCAACCGGTTCGAGGAAAGCGCCTGAAGGC